>NZ_JBPFDS010000006.1:0-189467 GCF_059415065.1 Sporosarcina sp. SAFN-010
GTTATCCCCATCTGCAGGGCAGGTTGCCCACGTGTTACTCACCCGTCCGCCGCTAATCTCAAGGAGCAAGCTCCTATCAATTCGCTCGACTTGCATGTATTAGGCATGCCGCCAGCGTTCGTCCTGAGCCAGGATCAAACTCTCCATAAAAGAGAATTGATTGCTCAATTCGTACTGGCATCATTTAAGATGTCTATCAGATCAATTAAGATCTGTTTGTGTTTGTTTCACCGGCAGAACCGGTTTCCCAAACGATAATTCGTTGACATTTTGCTGTTCAGTTTTCAAGGTTCATAGTGTTTCTGTTTTGTTTTTAACAACTCTTACATCATAACATCTTGTAATCATCGTGTCAACAACTTTATTTAACTTCTTTTTTTCATTGTTGCAACTCACTGAAATGCTTTCTGTAAGAGCAACGTGTTCTAATATATCATGCCTAGTTTAATAGTGCAAGCCTTTTTATATATTCGTAGAAATATATCTCTAAAAAACAAATAAAAGCCCGCCATTTCAACGTTTGACGTGAAACGGCAAGCTTGGATAAAGATTCATCATCTTCTATTATTCATTTAGTTTATTACCTTCTCAATCGCAATCGAACGATTCATACTTAAATCTACTATCTCTGCTCTACCCTGTAATTTCACGTTTGGACGCAATGGACGATCATGATTTATTGAGAGTACTTCTCCCACATCACCATTTGTTAAAAGAACTTTATCACCAATACTAGGCATACCTATAATTTCATACAATGCACCTAGTATAGTTGGATCGAACTTTCCGAAGTCCTCTTCTTTCATCATTTCTGCAACTCTATATGGAGATTCTTTTGCGCGATACACTCGTTCGCATGTCATTGCATGGAAAACGTCTGCAACGGCGAGTATTTGAGAAAGCTGTGAAATCTTTTCATCCTTATCTCCACGAGGGTATCCACTTCCATCCAATCTCTCATGATGTTGCAAAACAGCTAGTTTCATTTCTTGGCGTAACAAAGGTGAATCCTGCGTCATTTGATAACTAAACACAGGGTGTTTTTTTACTTCAGCAAACTCATCCTTTGTTAAGAATGCTGCTTTTTCTAGCAAAGTCGGATTAATTTTTGCCATTCCGCAGTCTGTAAGCGTTCCTGCTAGCCCTAATTGAAGTGTTGTTCCTTTCGGATAGTCAAGCTCACTAGCGAGTGCCGCAGTCAAGATACCTACTGAGACCGCATGGTGGTAGATATATTCTTTCCTATTCGAATACTCATTCAATAATACGAGCATCTTTTTATGTTCCATATACGAATCTAACAACGGCATAATGAGTAAACGTACTTTTGCAATGTCTAGCTTCACGCCAGATCTCCATGATGTAAATTCCCTTTTATAATCATTCACCGCTTTTTTATACATTGTATGCAGATCTGAAGTTCGACTGATTTTGTTTTCAAGCAACTGTTCTATATCACTTGAAATGACATCAGTCTTTCCTATTTCACGCTGATCAGTCTGAACACGATTAATGATACGTTCTTCTACTTTCACTCTTTTAATGGAAAATAGATCTAGCACTTCTAAATGCTCAATTTCAAGTGTTGTTCCTTTTCGAATGATGGGAAATGCTGTATTTGCGTAAATGTCTTCGGCAATAGTTGTACCTGGTCGAAGGTCACTTAAGTTTTTGTAGTTTTCCATTTTTAGTCACCGCATTCCTTTTCCAGATGATTGTTCTCTCCTCATCATACTCTATTCTAAACATCAAAAAAATACCGGTTTGGAATTTTCTCCAAACCGGTATTAAATGTATTACTCTTCAGTTTCAGTTTCTGATGAATTTTCTGGAAGGTTTTCAATCTCATCTGCATGAGTTTCAGTGTCAGATGTGCTGGATTGACCCTCTTCAATAGATTCGTCTTCAGTCTCATCTAGTTCTTCTAATGATTCTTTTTCGACCTTGGCAACGGTCGCGACGAATTCTTCATCTCCTAAGCGAATCAACCGAACACCTTGTGTGCTTCGACCAATTATAGAAATGTCGTGAATATCCATACGTATCAAAATCCCATGGAGGGTGATCAGCATGAGGTCTTCAGTGCCGTCTACAGATTTCATCGCAACCATCTTACCGTTACGTTCCGTAATATTTAGCGTCTTTAACCCGAATCCGCCACGAGACTGCAAGCGATACTCGGCGACAGGAGTCCGTTTACCGAATCCATTTTCCGTCACCACAAGAATTTCATCGTCTTCTTTGACGATATCCATGCCGATGACATGATCGCCATCACGTAAACGAATGCCAATCACACCGCTTGCTGTACGACTCAATGGACGAATCGACTCTTCAGTGAACTGAATGAGCATGCCATCTTTTGTACCGATAGCAATCGTCTCGCTGCCGTCTGTCAACTTCACGTTAATGAGTTCATCCTCTTCACGAAGACGTAGGGCAATTAATCCGTTAGAACGGATGTTAGCAAATGCCATGACAGACGTTCGTTTGACGAGACCATCACGTGTTGTGAAGAACAAGTACTGGTCTTCTTCAAACTTTTCGATTGGAATCATTGTTGTTACTTTTTCATCTTTCTCTACGTCTAACAAATTCACTAACGGTAATCCTTTAGCTGTTCTGCTAAACTCCGGAACTTCGTAACCTTTTTTCCGGAATACGCGACCTTTGCTCGTAAAGAACAAAATCGTGTCATGAGTAGATGTATTCAACAAGTGCTCCACGAAGTCATCATTGTTTGTACCCATTCCTTGAATTCCACGTCCACCGCGGCGCTGACTTCGGTATGTGTTTGCCGGCAGGCGTTTCACATATCCATGGTGTGTAAGCGTTAAGACAGAGTTCTCTTCAGGAATCAGGTCTTCATCTTCAAGCATATCCGTACCACCAAGCGTAATTTCTGTACGGCGTTTGTCTGCAAAGCGATGCTTGACTTCAAGAAGTTCTTCTTTAATAATCTCAATTACTTTAAGTTCATCTGCCAAAATGGCACGCAATTCATTGATTAGCAGTACCAATTGCTGATACTCTTCTTCAATTTTGTCGCGTTCCAATCCTGTTAAACGTTGCAAGCGCATATCCAAAATAGCTTGTGCTTGACGGTCTGATAGACTATAACGTTCTATTAGCCCACTTTTAGCTTCATCAGCGGTTTTAGAACCACGAATGAGTGCAATAATTTCGTCGATGTGATCGAGTGCAATTCGTAATCCTTCAAGGATGTGCGCGCGATCTTCTGCTTTTTTCAGTTCGTATTGTGTTCTGCGTCGAATCACAACTTTTTGGTGCTCCAAATAATGATACAAAATTTCTTTCAATGCGAGAACTTTAGGTTGCCCGTCGACAAGTGCAAGCATGTTAATACCAAAACTGGATTGAAGCGCCGTTTGCTTGTATAAGTTATTCAACAACACGTGGGCATTCGCATCTCTACGAACTTCGATGACAATACGCATACCAGTGCGGTCAGATTCGTCCGCAAGGTGTGTGATTCCTTCAATTTTCTTTTCCCGTACGAGCTCAGCAATTTTTTCGATCAATCGAGCTTTGTTTACTTGATAAGGCAGCTCATAGACGATAATTGTTTCTTTACCGTTAGCCGCTTGCTCAATCTCAACTTTACCGCGTACTAACAAAGAGCCTCGACCCGTTTCATAAGCTCTACGGATCCCGCTACGACCTAAAATAATACCGCCCGTTGGGAAGTCCGGACCTGGAATGATTTCCATCAATTCCTCCGTCGTAACTGCTGGGTTTTCTGCAAGTGCAAGAACACCGTCAATCGTTTCACCTAAATGATGAGGAGGAATGTTCGTTGCCATTCCTACCGCGATTCCGGATGTACCATTGACGAGAAGGTTCGGAAAACGGCTTGGTAATACAATTGGTTCTCTTTCTTGACCATCATAGTTATCTTTGTAGTCGATTGTGTCTTTGTTAATATCACGTAATAGTTCCATAGCGATTCTGGACATACGAGATTCTGTATAACGCATTGCTGCTGCCGAGTCTCCATCTACAGAACCAAAGTTTCCATGACCATCAACGAGCATATAGCGATAGTTGAAATCTTGCGCCATTCGTACCATCGTATCGTAAACAGCAGTATCACCGTGCGGGTGGTACTTACCGATAACGTCTCCAACAATACGAGCAGACTTTTTATGAGCCTTGTCTGCTGTATTTCCGAGATCCTGCATTGCATACAAAATACGACGGTGAACTGGTTTCAGTCCATCGCGCACATCAGGAAGTGCCCGTGAGACGATAACACTCATTGCATAGTCAAGGAAAGACGTCTCCATCTCTTTGCTAATATTGATTTCCTGCACACCGCGTTTTGGCAGATCTGCCATGTTGTCATACTCCTTTCAGCCTGACCCTTATTTATGAGTAAACAAGGGCGGCTCTCCATAACAGTCACACTGCTTGGCAATCAAGCATCTAGATTCTTCACGTAAATTGCATTATCTTCAATGAATTTTCGTCTTGGAGCTACTTCATCGCCCATAAGTCGGTTGAAAATCGCATCTGCTTCGATTGCATTTTCAAGATGTACTTGGAGCAAAGTTCGCTGATCCGGATTCATCGTAGTTTCCCACAATTGTGTAGCATCCATCTCACCAAGACCTTTATATCGAGTAATGATTGGTTTAGGTGTTGATGATAAACGACCCAAAATTTCTTTTAGAGTTTCTTCGTCATAGCAATACTCTTCGTTCTTACCCTGTTTGACCCGGTAAAGAGGTGGCTGTGCAATATATACATACCCTGCCTCGATTAACGGACGCATGAAGCGGAAGAAGAATGTCAAAAGCAATGTACGAATGTGTGCACCATCAACGTCGGCATCGGTCATGATCACAATTTTGTGATACCGAGCCTTTTCTAAGTTGAACTCTTCTCCAATGCCAGTACCGAGTGCTGTAATCATCATACGGATTTCTTCGTTACTTAAAATTCTATCTAAACGGGCTTTTTCAACGTTCAGGATTTTACCGCGTAACGGTAAAATTGCTTGGAAGTGACGATCCCGTCCTCCTTTTGCAGATCCTCCCGCCGAGTCACCCTCTACGATGTACAATTCACTAATCGCTGGATCACGTGATGAGCAGTCTGAAAGTTTACCTGGCAAACTCGAAACTTCCAGTGCAGACTTCCTGCGAGTAAACTCACGAGCGTTTTTCGCAGCCAGACGCGCACGAGCCGCCATCAAGCTTTTGTCGATTACTTTACGAGCAACTTGTGGATTTTCGAGCATGAAGCGTTGGAATCCTTCTGAGAACAATGAATTCACAATTGTGCTCACTTCAGAGTTTCCAAGTTTTGTCTTCGTCTGTCCTTCAAACTGTGGATCTGGGTGTTTAACGGAGACGATTGCTGTCAATCCTTCACGTACATCATCCCCTGTAAGGTTCTGATCGGCATCACGTAACAAACCATTTTTACGAGCATAGTCGTTAATCACACGAGTTAATGCTGTTTTATAACCGGACTCATGTGTCCCGCCTTCGTACGTATTAATATTATTTGCAAATGAGAGCAGGTTATCAGCATAACCGCTATTATGTTGCATCGCGATTTCCACTGAAATTCCGTCCTTTTCTCCTTCAATGAAAATTGGCTCAGGATAAATCGGCTCTTTGTTTTCGTTCAAGTGCTCGACATAGGACTTGATGCCGCCTTCATAATAATACGTATCTTTACGTGCTTCTTCCACGCGTTCATCTGTTATCGTAATTCTGAGTCCGCGATTCAAGTAAGCAAGCTCTTGCAGACGATGTGCTAGAATACCGTATTCGTAAGTAGTTGTTTCTGTAAAGATTTCAGGGTCAGCTTTAAATCGGATTGTTGTACCTGTTTCATCAGAAACGCCAATTTCTTTCAATTCCTGAACCACTTTACCTTTGCTAAACTTAATCGAGTACAGTTTGCTATTCAGTTTAACGAATGCTTCTGTCTCTATGGACAAGGCATTGACAACTGAAGCCCCTACACCGTGTAATCCACCTGAAACTTTATATCCGCCACCGCCGAATTTACCTCCAGCGTGCAGCACAGTCATAATAACTTCTACTGCAGGACGTCCAGTGGAAGCTTGTATACCTACAGGGATACCTCGACCATTGTCGTCGACACGAATCCAGTCCCCTTTTTCAATCGTAACTTCAATGTGGTCACAATAACCCGCCAATGCTTCATCGATACTATTATCGACAATTTCCCAAACCAAGTGATGGAGACCTTTTCCGCTCGTTGTCCCGATATACATACCAGGTCGTTTACGAACCGCTTCCAACCCTTCCAGCACTTGGATCTGATTGGCATCGTATACGTTTTGTAACTCTTTTTCTTCCATGGCCAAACTGTTCACCTTTCCTTTCAGAACACGCCGGCATCCCGGTCTTATTTTTCCGGTATCTATTCATAAACAAGTCTCACACGTTGTCTCGTCTAGACACTGTTCCATCTTCAACTTCATAGATGGCAGCTTGACGAATGGTTTCGTGTTCGATTCCTGCAACGGTTGTTGTTGTAACGAAAGTTTGCACTTGCCCTTGAATCGTATTCAGTAAATGGGATTGACGGTAATCGTCCAATTCACTCAACACATCATCGAGTAGCAAAATAGGTGCTTCTCCTACTTCTTGACGTACTAACTCAATTTCAGCAAGCTTTAACGACAAGGCTGTCGTGCGCTGTTGTCCTTGAGATCCGTAGGTTTGTATATCATAACCATTCACCATAAACGTTAAATCGTCGCGATGTGGTCCAATGAGAGTGATACCCCGATCAAGTTCACGCGTTTTGACCTCCGCTAGCTTCTTCATCAAGATATCCTTCATCTCGTCATCGGATTGCGCAGGTGACAATTCTTTTAATGTGCTATAAGAGACTTCCAAGTTCTCTAGTCCACGAGAAATACCGTGGTGAATCGGTCCAGCCCACTTTTGCAACAACTCCAAAAAGTAGTACCTCTTTTTTATAATTTGCACCGCTTTATCGACAAACTGTTCGGTATAGACGTCAAACATGACATCTTCGAATTGACGTTTTCCACGGTTATCTTTTAGAATCGCATTCCTCTGTTTCAAGAGTTTTTGGTAATGCAGTAAGTCATGCAGATAAACCGGCGAAATTTGTCCAATCTCCATATCAAGGAAGCGCCGTCTTACTTGAGGGCTACCTTTTACGAGATTGAGATCTTCAGGCGCAAACATGACAACGTTCACTTGCCCGATATACAAACTCAGCCGGTTTTGCTCAATATGATTCACACGAGCTTTTTTTCCCTTTTTGGAAATTACTAGCTCAATGGGAAGATGTCCATACTTGCGTTCTACATCACCTTCTATTTTACCATACTCCTGGCCCCAACGGATAAGTTCACGATCATTTGACGTTCGATGTGATTTTGCCATAGCTAACACATAAATTGCTTCCATGACATTGGTCTTCCCTTGTGCGTTTTCGCCAATGAATACGTTAATGTGCGGAGAAAATGATAAATCGAGGGAGGCGTAATTTCTGTAGTCAGTTAACGCGAGGCGATCAATGTACATCCCGAGTTCCATATGGATCAGCGATCAGCTTATACTTACCAGCACTTGGCACCATAACAAGATCTCCATCATATAGTTTTCGACCTCTTCGCTGTTCTACCTCACCGTTCACGTAAATTACGTTCTCACTGAGATACCATTTTGCCATTCCTCCTGAACTAATCACATTGGCCATTTTCAAGAGTTGTCCTAGCGTTACATATTCCGTATTGAAGTGTATTTCTTCCATTTGCATTCAATCCCTCACAAAGTTAGTTGTATTTCTATTTTACCGGACTTTTGACTATAAGTAAAAAGGATAGCCGCTTTACGGCCATCCTTTTTTGTTCAATATGTGCGAACTGGCAAAATGAGTTGGAGAATAGAATCATTGTCTGTTGCTTTTAGGATGAATGGACGCATCGTTCCAGTGAAATGGACTTCGATATTTTGTCCATCAATCGCTTTTAAAGCATCCATCATATATTTAGCACTAAACGAAATTTTCAACTCTTCTCCTGTTACTTCTTGTGCCTCAATCAATTCCTCAACCTTTCCGACTTCCGGTGAATTAGAAGAGACTTCGAGAGTATTGCCACCTTCAGCTGAAAAACGAACGATATTGTTGCGGTCTTCACGAGCCAATAACGATGCACGGTCAATTGCTTGCAAAAGCTGTTTTCCGTTTACAGTTACAGATGTTTTGTATTCAGAAGGAATTAGACGTGATGTATCTGGATAATTACCCTCTAACAATCTTGAATAGAATAAAACATTACGTGTTTTAAACAATACTTGTTGATCGGCAAAAATGATTTCCACTGGCTCTTGTGTATCCGGAAGAATCTTGTTCAGCTCTTGTAAACTCTTTCCTGGAATTACAATGCTAAATGGTTGCTCTGGAACTTGTTCAGGTCTTGTCTTTCGACTAGCTAAACGATGACTATCTGTAGCGACACAAACTAGCTCTCCATCTTTTAACTCCCAATGTACGCCTGTAAGTATAGGGCGCGTCTCATGTTGAGAGACTGCAAACACAGTCTCACGAATGACAGACTTGATGAGATCAGATGGCAAAGACATCCGGTGTTCATCAGAGACCTCAGGTAGTATCGGGTATTCGTACGGATCGGATCCAATGAGATGGAATTCCGATTTTCCAGAACGGATATGTGTGTGCATGCCTTCCGTTACTTCAATCACAACTTCATTAGTTGGAAGTTTACGTATGATTTCACTGAAGAACTTCGCCTGAAGAACAATCATGCCACTTTCCATGACTTGAATGATCTGTTCACCATCTTGTTCTACAGGAATGGATGTACAGATTGTAATATCCGAATCACTACCGGTCATCGTTAATCCTTTTTCAGTCACTTCGATTTTGATACCCGTAAGAATCGGGATCGTCACTTTTTGACTAATCGCTTTCATGACATCGCTCAAACCTTCGAGCAATTTATCTCTCATGATTTCAAATTTCATGTGAACCCCTCGCTTATATAATGAATTAAAGTACTTAAAAGAATAGTAGTAATAGTAGTAGGGGCTGTGGATATGTGGAAAAGCCCTTTGAACGAATAACAAGTAAGGTTTTCCACATGTGCATAACTTGTGTGTGAACGTGCACTAGTTATTCTAGGATATCCACAGTCTCGTTAACTTCTTCCTAGCGCTGCCCGAATATCTTGTATGTCTTGTTGGAGTGATTTATCCTCTTTGACCATTTTAGAAATCTTCTCATGCGCATGGATGACTGTTGAATGGTCACGCCCCCCAAACTCCGAACCAATCTTAGGTAGAGAAGCATCTGTCAGTTCACGAGAAAGGTACATGGCAACTTGACGCGGAAATGCAATTGCGCGAGTTCGCTTTTTAGCTGAGAAATCTTCCAAGCGCACGCTAAAGTGCTCCCCTACAGTCTTTTGAATATCAATAATAGTAACCATTCGTGGTCGTGCATTCGGAATAATATCCTTCAATGCTTCTGCAGCAAGATCCGGTGTGATGTCCATATTGACGAGTGATGAATAGGCAACAACACGAATCAGTGCCCCCTCAAGCTCGCGGATATTCGTGTAAATTTGATTGGCAATGTATAGCATCACTTCATTTGGGATATCAATAAGACCGTCTGCTCTAGCCTTCTTACGTAAAATTGCGATCCGTGTCTCTAAGTCAGGCGGTGCAATATCGGTGATTAATCCCCATTCAAATCGAGATCTGAGTCGATCTTCCAATGTAGGGATCTCTTTCGGAGGTCGATCACTGGAGATGACAATTTGCTTGGATTCTTCATGCAACGTATTAAAAGTATGGAAGAATTCTTCTTGCGTTTGTTCTTTTCCAGCAAGAAATTGAATATCATCAATTAGCAGCACATCTACGCTTCGGTATTGGTCACGAAACTCCCCTGCTTTGTTATCACGAATCGAGTTGATGAACTCATTTGTAAACTTTTCACTCGATAAGTAGACCACTTTAAGGGCAGGATTTTGTTCCAATACGTAATGTCCAATTGCATGCATAAGGTGAGTTTTCCCAAGTCCTACGCCACCATAGATGAACAACGGATTGTATGACTTGGCAGGCGCTTCTGCTACTGCTAATGATGCCGCATGCGCAAAGCGATTTCCTGATCCGATGACAAACGTGTCAAACGTATACTTGGGATTCAGCATTGCAGCCGTCGTAGCAACAGCTGATTTCTCTACTTTTTTAACGACTGGTTTAGGCACAGCAAAGTCTTTCTCGGCCATGTCTTCAGGAACTACAAATTGAATTAACCGGTCTTCGCCAGTCAACTCAGAAAGAATTCCTGTTATTAAATGTACGTAATGGGTCTCCAACCACTCTTTTGAAAATGAATTTGGAACAGCAATTGTTACATTTTCAGATCCGTACGATAAAAGTTTTGTCGATTTCAGCCACGTTTCAAAACTGGGCCGGGAGATTTTTTCTTCTACTTTCGACAGAACTTCCTGCCAAAGGTTTTCTAAATGCTCCACACGTGAACCTCCTTTTCGCCGAACTAAACCCGGAAGTATGTATTATACACAGTTTCCACGCTTGTGGGTAACTATTATTCAAAGTTGTTGAAAAAATTATCCACAACTTATTAACAATTGTGGATAAGGGTAGATGTATGAAATTATATACACAACAAAATCTTTCTCATTGTATCAGCAATGATCTTACATCGCAAGGGATTGGATGAGTTATACACATCGTGGGCAAATGTGGACAGAATTGTTATCCACAAGCAGGGATATGTGAAAAAGCTGTCGACAATTGTTGGTTTTTGAAAAAATCAAAAAGGCAATCATGCACAGAACAAAATTTCGTCTAGGGAAAAACTTGTGGATAACTATATGTGCTGAAATTTGGTGAAGATAAACCAGATCTCGAGAAAGAACTCAAGTGATACTGGAAAAACCGTTTGACAATGACTCTTCAGACAGCTATACTTGTCAAGACTGTTATATGTAACATGTAATTGAGTCAGTAAAGCAGGAGGTGTCTTCTAACATGAAACGTACATTCCAACCAAATACACGTAAACGCGCAAAAGTCCACGGCTTCCGTGCACGCATGAGCTCGAAAAACGGACGCAGAGTCCTTGCAGCCCGTCGCAGAAAAGGAAGAAAAGTTCTTTCAGCGTAAGCCACTGACACATTCAGTGGTTTTTTTTTATGCCAAAGTCACAAAACTACTACTACACGCGATGGAGCAGGTGCCTAATGAAAAAGAGTCAACGTATTAAAAAGAACGAAGAATTTCAACGAGTTTTTAAAACCGGCAAATCATTTGCAAACCGACAATTCGTTGTGTACGTATGTAAAGCAGAAAACCAGGATGAATTCCGAATTGGACTTTCTGTAGGCAAAAAGATTGGGAACGCCGTCATGCGTAATCGTATAAAACGATGCATTCGCCAATCCTTCTTAGAGATGAAGGAAGACCTTCGGCAAGATCAAGATTATGTCATTATCGCCAGACATCCGGCGGCCAAATTAGATTTTCATGAAACAAAAAAGAGTTTGCAGCATGTGTTACGAATCGCACGCGTACTAAAGAAGAAGTAGAACTGAAATCAGCGTTCGTGATACACTGACACTAAGACTGACTAGAAAAAGAATGAGATTTGGGGGAACTATATTGAAGAAAAAAGCAGGGTTGCTGTTCATGCTAACAGCAATGTCCGTTTTTTTGGCGGGCTGTTCAGATTTCAATGAGCCTATATCGGCTTCCAGTGAAGGGTTTTGGAGTAAATATATTGTGTGGCCACTCGTTTCTTTAATCGAAACGTTTAAAGAGTTACTTGGCACATATGGGCTCGGAATTATCGCAGTAACGATTATTATACGTCTCATCTTACTGCCACTAACATTGAAGCAAACTCAAAGTTCAAAACAAATGCAAGCAATTCAACCGAAACTGAAGGCATTAAAAGAGAAGTACAAGTCAAAAGATGCAGTCACTCAACAGAAGTACCGTGAAGAAATGCAAGTTGTCATGTCGGAAAACAAAGTCAATCCAGTAGCAGGATGTCTCCCTGTACTTGTTCAAATGCCGATATTGATTGGTTTCTATCATGCAATTAGTCGTATGAATGCATCACCAGATATTCCACTAGGCAAATTCCTTGTGTTTGATCTAGCAGCACCAAGTATTGCGTTAGCTGTTTTTGCAGGAATTATGCAATTCTTAGTATTGCGCACGGGTCCAGCAATGGATAACCCTCAGATGAAGATCATGATGTACATCATGCCGTTTTTCATTATGATTTTCGGTTCGTTTTTACCGGCAGCCCTAGCGTTATATTGGGTTGTCGGAAATACATTTTCGATTGTTCAAAACTTCTTCATCTACAAACCATTTAAGAAAAAAGAAGTTGTGGTTGAGCAACCCAAGGGGAAAGGGGGAACTAAGCGGAAATGAGTGAGATCAGACAGACCGGCAAAACCGTTGAAGACGCAATCGCCTCTGCGTTAGAGAAATTGAATACTTTGCGGGACCAAGTCGATGTCCAAGTGATCACCAAAGGGAAGAAAGGTTTTCTCGGCTTTGGTGCAGTAGCTGCCGAAGTAGTAGTTAAACGTCTCCCTGAAGAACCGGTTCAAAATAATTCACCCATTTCAGATGTTAAGGAAGAAAAGGGTGTTGAAGAACTTTTACAAGAACCGCCTTCCGTTCAAGTTTCTACTATAGAAATAGCCGAAGACCGAACTGAAAAGTTAGATTCCGAAGCAGAAACTGTCTCAATAGCACTGTCGGAACCCACCTTGACGGACGATGAAATTATCGCAGAAACGAGTGCGTATCTCTCTCAGATTGCAAACGACATGGGTGTGGAAGATCTACAACTTACCCATAAAACAGATGGGAAAGTCATTTACTTTCAATTAGAAAGTGAAAAAGCAGCATTTTTAATAGGTAAAAGAGGAAGTACACTAAATGCGTTACAGCAATTAGCGCAACTAGTAGCGAACAAAGGAACCGGGACTTACAAAGTAGTTCGTGTTGATGTCGGAGATTATCGAGTTCGTCGTGAACAGGCACTTGTGCAACTTGCAGAACGAATGGCCGATAAAGCTATTCGTAGCGGGCGAAAGGTTCAGCTGGAACCGATGCCCTCGAACGAGCGAAAAGTCTTGCATCATGCATTAGCAGACCGACTTGACATTGAAACGTACTCTGAAGGCAAAGATCCACGTCGTTACTTAGTGATCGAACCGATTGTTTAAAAAGGGCTAAAAAAGCCCTTTTTTTTATGCCTTTTTTAGCTGGAGAAGTATAAAAAGACTGCAAAACCTCTAAATCCTTACATTCATTTCATTGAATCGTCCCCGTATCAAATCACCACAACTCGAATAAAAGTAACTTGATTTGACACGTGAAATTTCCAGTTTTCATGCACCATTTCATGTAGAGAAAACGACATTCTTATACAAATTCCATTTACTGAAAAGCTGTTGTATCGACATTAAAGAGGAAACAGCCACAAAATTTTCAAGTTATCCACATATTTTCGTACCACATGCTAGGACAACAGACCGATTTATGATAAAATTTACTGTTAGATAGTTACGCCTGGAAAATGGTTGTACACATGTGGATAACGAGAAATAGGAAGGTGAGTCAGCGTGCAATTTGATACAATAGCGGCAATTTCGACGCCGATGGGAGAAGGAGCAATTGCGATAGTCCGAATCAGCGGAGATGAAGCTGTTGAAATTGCGGATAGATTGTTTCGTTCTCCGTCTGGGAAGCGTTTAGTAGATTCATCGTCCCACACGATTCATTATGGTCATTTGGTGGATCCCTCGACTGACGAAACCGTGGAAGAGATAATGGTCTCTCTCATGAAAGCGCCGAAAACGTTCACGCGTGAAGACGTAATCGAATTGAATTGTCACGGTGGATTGGTGTCCGTGAATCGAGTACTTCGACTGGTACTCCAATATGGTGCACGTTTAGCTGAACCAGGTGAGTTTACGAAGCGTGCCTTTTTAAATGGGCGGATTGACTTGTCTCAGTCAGAAGCTGTAATGGATTTAATACGAGCAAAAACCGATCGGGCTATGAATGTTGCGTTGAATCAGATGGACGGAAAATTATCTCGTCTGATTGGCGAGTTACGTCAGGCACTTCTTGAGACACTTGCACAAGTCGAAGTGAATATCGATTATCCAGAGTATGATGACGTAGAAGAAATGACGATTCCGCTCATGATTGAGAAAGGGGAGTGGGTGCGAAGTGAAATTATTAGGCTTCTCTCAACTTCTTCTCAAGGTAGAATTCTTCGCGAAGGGCTTTCGACAGTTATTATTGGACGTCCGAACGTAGGGAAATCTTCCTTACTTAACAGCCTTGTCCAGGAAAATAAAGCAATTGTAACTGACATAGCGGGGACAACTCGTGATATTATTGAAGAGTACGTGAACGTTAAAGGCGTACCATTAAAATTGGTCGATACAGCGGGTATTCGTGAAACGGAAGATTTAGTGGAACGGATTGGTGTAGAACGCTCTCGACAAGTACTAAAAGAAGCAGATCTCGTAATCTTGCTGTTGAATGGTTCTGAAGCACTGTCTCCTGAAGACGAACGGTTACTTGAAACGATTCGTCCAATGGATGCAATTATTGTCGTTAACAAGACGGACCTACCTCAGCAAATCGATATAGAGACCGTCAACCAATTGGCAGGTCAAAAGCACGTCATTACTACATCTATCCTTCAAGATGAAGGCGTAGATGAGCTGGAAGAAACGATTGCGGGCCTATTTTTTGGTGGTGGAATCGAAGCAGAAGACCCGACGTATGTTTCAAACGAGCGCCATATTGCATTGTTGCATCAGGCGAAAACGTCTATTGAAGACGCTATTCAAGCAGCAGAAGCGCGCGTTCCTATCGATATGATCCAAATTGATATTACACGGACGTGGGAACTGCTCGGTGAAATTGTTGGAGATACCGTTCAAGACAGCCTCATCAACCAGCTATTCTCTCAGTTTTGCCTCGGGAAATAAACAATTGAACGCGTGGCTACAGCCATGTGATTCATATACAGGAAGGATGAACGAGCATGCCACAATTTGAAGCAGGCACGTTCGATGTTATCGTAATCGGCGCCGGCCATGCAGGCGTAGAAGCAGCATATGCATCAGCAAAAATGGGAGCGAGCACACTCGTACTTACCATGAACCTGGATATGATTGCCTTCATGCCATGTAATCCATCACTTGGAGGTCCTGCAAAAGGGATTGTTGTCCGAGAGATCGATGCATTAGGCGGAGCGATGGGTAAAGTAATCGACAAAACACACATCCAAATGAGGATGTTGAATACAGGAAAAGGACCTGCAGTTCGTGCACTTCGAGCGCAAGCAGACAAAGTCCTTTATCAACAAGAAATGAAGCGCATCCTTGAAGACGAAGAACATTTATCTCTTCATCAAGGTGTCGTGGAAGAACTGATTGTGGAAGACGGTGAAGTAAAAGGTGTGCTCACGCAAATCGGAGCCATTTATCGAGCGAAAACAGTCATTATTACAACAGGGACGTTTTTACGCGGAGAAGTCATCATCGGGGACTTGAAATATTCAAGTGGTCCAAACAACCAGATGCCTTCTATCAAATTAGCAGATAGCCTCCGTGACCTAGGTTTCGATACAGTCAGATTTAAGACCGGAACACCTCCACGTGTTAATAGTAATACGGTCGATTATAGCAAAACTGAAATTCAACCGGGCGATGATACACCACGTGCATTCAGTTTCGAAACGACTGAATTCATAACAGATCAGCTGCCTTGCTGGTTAACATATACATCACCGTTAACGCATCAGCTTATTAACGATAATCTTCACTTATCACCAATGTATTCAGGTGTCATCAAAGGCAAAGGCCCAAGTTATTGTCCATCAATTGAGGACAAGATTGTTCGCTTTGCTGACAAATCAAGGCATCAAATTTTCCTTGAGCCTGAAGGCCGGAATACACGTGAAATGTACGTTCAAGGATTATCTACAAGTTTACCTGAGCACGTACAACGTAAAATGATTGAAAGTGTCCCAGGACTAGAGAAGGCTCAAATGCTACGTGCAGGTTATGCAATCGAGTATGATGCTATCGTACCGACACAGCTATGGCCAACACTGGAGACGAAAAAAATTAAGAATTTGTATACTGCGGGCCAACTAAACGGAACATCCGGTTATGAAGAAGCCGCTGCACAGGGCATCATGGCAGGTATCAATGCTGCAAGTCGTGTTCTCGGAAAAGAAGAAGTGGTTCTTGGACGAGCTGATGCTTACATTGGAGTCCTAATCGATGACCTTGTAACAAAAGGAACGAGCGAGCCTTATCGTCTACTCACTTCCCGCGCAGAATACCGCCTATTGTTGCGTCATGACAATGCGGATTTACGTCTCACTGAAATTGGCCATACACTGGGTATGATTTCTGATGAGCGGTATGAGAAATTTGTAGTAAAAAAACAACAAATTGAAGAAGAAATTGAGCGGTTACGCAAAGTATCTGTGAAGCCTGAAGAAGCTGTTCAGGCAATCATTGAAGCGGCAGGTGGAACAGCACTTCGTGAGCCAATGAAAGCTGCAGATCTGTTGAAGCGTCCGGAGATGAAATACGATGAAATTAGTAAGGTTGTTCCCCCGGAAACGGCGTGTACACCAGACGTAGCGGAGCAAGTTGAGATTTCTATTAAGTACGAAGGATACATTGAAAAAGCGATGCAACAAGTAAATCGTATGAAGAAGATGGAGAACAAAAAGATTCCAGATGGCATTGATTATCATGCAATTTCAGGTCTTGCAAAAGAAGCAAGAGCGAATTTAAGTGATGTACGTCCGTTATCAATTGCACAAGCTTCCCGAACTTCAGGAGTGAATCCAGCAGACATTTCCATCCTTCTTGTCTACATTGAACAAGGTAAAATCGCTAAAATATCCGGCTAACCCCAGCTAATACGGATATGAAGTCCGTATTAGCTTTTTTGAAAGGTGGATTTCAGTGAACGAAGAACAATTTATTGAAGCGCTGCAGGAAAAGGGAATAACCCTTAATGATCAGCAAATCTCTCAGTTTAATCTGTATTTTAAACTGCTTGTAGAATGGAACGAAAAGATGAACTTGACGGCAATTACTGATGCGCCTTCCGTTTATCTTAAACATTTTTATGATTCAATTTCAGCAGCATTTTTCACGGATTTGACGCAAGAGCTTACACTTTGTGACGTAGGAGCAGGTGCAGGTTTTCCGAGTATTCCGTTAAAGATTTGCTTCCCGAATTTGCACGTAACAATCGTGGATTCATTAAATAAACGTATCAATTTCCTTAATGAACTTGCAGATAAGTTGGAATTGAAAAATGTTCGATTCGTCCATGCACGTGCTGAGGATTTCGGACAAAATCCAGTGTACCGAGAACAGTTTGACATCGTAACTGCACGAGCTGTTGCACGGCTAAGTGTCCTCGCTGAATTATGCGTGCCCGCACTTAAAGTTGATGGACGTTTCATTGCTATGAAAGGTGCTGCTGCAGCTGACGAAATGGTTGATGCAAAAAAAGCACTTGAAACTCTCGGCGTTGTGTTAGAAGATAAACATACATTCTCTCTTCCACTTGAAGAGAGTGAGCGGACTGTGTTTGTTTTCTCAAAAGTTAAAAAAACGCCTAAAAAGTATCCACGAAAACCGGGCATGCCAAATAAGACTCCAATCTGTTGAACTGTTTCACGTGGAACATTGTAGGCCATATAGAAGGAGAGTGATTGTATTGCTCTCTTTCTTACATAGGTTTTCAGTCCATCTCCAATGAAGTGGACTGCCGTCAAAACGTTTCAATAAGCATTACATTGAACGAATGATGGATGGAAATCATCCTCTCTGCAGCGACTGTTCGTGTTCACAACAGAGGATAGTCTTATAAAGGTGGTGTCTGGAATGAAAAATACGTTCTCACGTTTTTTTGGGAATGGAGAAAAAGAACTCCCCCCGCTAGAAGAGGCGGAACCTATGGTGAATGAATCCGTAGAACAAATTCAAATAGATCGTATTAAGCCAAATCGTTTTCAACCGCGCACCATCTTCTCTGAAGAGAAAATCGAGGAACTGGCTCGTACGATTCATACGCACGGGATCATCCAGCCAATCGTCATACGACAGACTGATGAAGACGCATATGAAATCATCGCAGGGGAGCGACGTTACCGGGCAATGAAAAAGCTCGGGTGGGAAGAAGTTCCTGCAATTGTACGTAACTTGGACGATAAAGAAACAGCTTCTATTGCTTTAATTGAAAACTTACAACGGGAAGAACTTACAGCAATTGAAGAAGCATATGCTTATGAAAAGTTATTAGAGCTTCATGCTCTGACTCAAGAAGCTTTGGCACAACGTTTAGGTAAAGGTCAGTCAACTATTGCAAATAAAATGAGATTGCTAAAATTGCCAGAAGAAATTAAACAAGCAATTTTGACAAAAGAGTTATCAGAACGTCATGCTCGAGCACTCATTGCGTTGAAAGATCCTGAACTTCAGAAACAAGTGTTTCAGGAAGCAATAGAAAATGGTCTCAACGTAAAACAACTAGAAGCCAGAATCAAAGAAGTATTAACGCCTCCTGAGCCAAAAGAAAAAAAGAAAGCTCCACGGAGGAAGTCAGTGAGTAAAGACGTCCGCATTGCAGTCAATACGATACGCCAGTCGCTAACGATGGTTACTAAGAGTGGAATTGACCTAACTACGGAAGAGGAAGACTCGGAGGACTATTACACATTTACGGTTAAAATCCCAAAATCAAAATGATAATAGTGTGAAATGACTCTTGCTTTCAGATGGCAAGAGTTTTTGCTCTGTTATTCATACCATTTACAACACTTTTTTGGTAAACTGATAGATAGAACAAATATGCAAGGATCGAACAGCATGTAAGGAAGAAAGCAGGTGCTCGTTTGGGAAGAATTATCGCAATAGCCAATCAAAAAGGCGGCGTTGGCAAGACAACTACCTCGGTAAACCTCAGCGCCTGTCTTGCACATATTGGAAAAAAAGTATTGTTAATTGATACAGATCCACAGGGGAATGCAACAAGTGGGGTAGGTATTAACAAAGGCGACGTCCAAAATTGTATTTATGACATCCTAATAGATGATGTTCCTATGAAAGACGTGATTTTGCCGACGAAAGTACCTCAATTGGATTGTATTCCCGCAACGATTTCTTTGGCAGGGGCCGAAATTGAATTAGTATCTACAATTTCAAGGGAAGTTCGCATGAAACATGCCATTCAAGAAGTCAAAGCAGACTACGATTACATCATTATTGACTGTCCGCCATCACTAGGGTTATTAACGATTAACGCTCTGACCGCATCAGATTCTATTATCATCCCAGTACAATGTGAGTATTACGCACTGGAAGGATTAAGTCAGTTGCTCAGCACGATTCGTCTTGTACAAAAACATTTGAACGAAAATCTTGTCATTGATGGTGTGTTACTCACGATGTTTGATGCGCGTACAAATTTAGGAATTCAAGTGATTGACGAAGTAAAGAAATACTTCCAAGACAAAGTATATAAAACGATTATTCCACGGAATGTAAGGTTGAGTGAGGCACCGAGTCATGGTGAACCGATCATTTTATATGATGCGCGGTCACGTGGAGCGGAAGTTTACTTAGAGCTGGCAAAGGAAGTGGTCCACAATGGCTAAAGGTCTTGGTAAGGGTATTAATGCATTGTTTCCAGGAGAGTCGCTTGTAAAAGCAGAATCAGTGGAGCAAATCAATCTTAAAAGTATTACTGTAAATCCGTATCAACCGAGAAAACGTTTTGATGAGGCTGCAATTCAAGAACTCAGTGCTTCCATTAAGGAACACGGTGTCTTGCAACCCATTATTTTACGTAAAGTCGGATCCGCACATGAAATCGTTGTAGGTGAGCGCCGGTTCCGTGCTGCGAAATTAGCGGGACTTAGAGAAATTCCAGCAGTCGTTCGTCAGCTGACAGATGCAGAGTCAATGGAACTAGCGATTTTGGAAAATCTTCAACGTGAAGATTTGTCACCGATTGAAGAAGCTGAAGCGTACCAGAACTTAATGGATAGTTTAGGGCTTACCCAAGAACAACTTGCATTTCGTTTAGGAAAAAGCCGTCCGCATATCGCAAATCATATTCGATTACTCGCACTTCCTGAAAAAGTCCGTAAAGATATTACGGAAGGGAAGTTATCGATGGGGCATGGTCGTACACTACTCGGTTTGCGTAAAAAAGAACAGATTAATATTATCGCTGAAAAGACGATGAAAGAGGGCTTAAATGTTCGTCAATTGGAAGCGTTAGTTCAAAAACTGAATGAACATGTTTCACGTGAAACAAATAAGAAGAAAGAAAAGAAAGATTTGTTTCTCGTTGAGCAGGAAACGACGTTACGTGAACACTTTGGAACAAACGTATCTATTAAGAAAACAAAAAATAAGGGCAAAATTGAAATTGAATTTTTCTCTGAAGAAGATTTTGAACGAATATTAGATTTGCTGAATGATTGAACGTGTACCTATTTCGCACTAGCGGAATAGGTACTATTTTTTAATGGTCGGGAAGTGGTTAACGTGGTGCTTTACGGTACGCTAGTGAACGTAGCACTAATTATCGCAGGTGCTTTGATTGGGAGGGTTTTTAAAAATATTCCTGATCGTATGAAACAAACAGTTATGTATGGAATTGCATTAGCAGTCATGGCAATCGGAATCCAAATGACATTTGAAAGCACACAATTGCTCATTGTAATTATTAGTATTGTGATTGGTTCTGTAATTGGGGAATGGATTAACGTTGATAAAATGATGGAACAGGCAGGAAAATGGCTGGAATCAAAAATGCCTGCCCAAAAAGGTGGACAAGGCATTTCCAAAGGGTTCATCACAGCAACAATGATTTTTGTTATCGGATCTATGTCGATAATAGGAGCCATTGACAGCGGATTACGAAACGATCACGATGTGTTGGTGATGAAAGGGATAATCGATGGGTTCACAGCGATCATTCTCAGTTCAACCCTCGGGATCGGAGTCGTTTTTTCAGCAGTACCCGTATTGCTTTATCAAGGACTCATCACATTATTTTCTACGCAAATCAGTCGTTTTGTTCCGGACGAACTTCTTGAGCTTTTCATATCTGAGATGACGGCAACAGGGGGTCTTATGATTTTGGCAATTGGACTTAACTTAATCGGCTTGACTAAGATCCGAGTAGCCAATTTCATTCCCGCTATTCCGGTAGTGGCTTTGATTGTAAGTATCATATACGCGTTTTGACTGTAGTCGACCATGAGCAAGTTGCAGTGCTCTTGAGATGGTTCGTCCCATTTCATAAGATAGATGAAGCCGTGTGCTTTGAAGGATGGAATGCTCCATAAAGCCACCTATATTGACGACCCCTTTTATAGCAATGTCACCAACGGAAGGGAGCTCTTTGCCGACAGCTTTTCCTGGCTGCAATGGACCATCTTGTATAAGGAGATGTCCTACAGAATCACTTTTACCCAGACAAGCGTCAATGGCGACGAGGTATGCATCGGGATGAGTAAAAGCGAGCTCAGTTATTGTTTGTTCAATATTGAGTGCATGAAGCGGTTCTTCTAGTGTACCGAGGACACGATAGGGAAAGGATCGAGTTTCTGTGAGTAGCGAGCCAATGAGCGGACCAAGTGCATCACCAGTTGAACGATCTGTTCCAATACATAGGAATAGGATTTCGCGTGTTGTAAAAGGGATATTCTCTAGGAATAATGTGCTCAATTTCCAAACGGCTCCAGTTTCTTTGTAGTGAATACGTGAGTTCAATTCAGCTTGTTCAAGTTTTTGCATAATCAGGCTCCTGTCTAGGAATAGTAGTAGGAATGTGTGGTGTCCTGCAGTATACTCAAAACAAAGCTGGATTATACGTAAATAACTAATCTCAAGCGAAATTATAAGAATGAATGATCGGAGTGAATAGATTGGAAGCGAAGCAATTTGGTATCAATGATGTTGTGGAGATGAAAAAACAACATCCATGTGGAACAAATTCTTGGAAAGTCATTCGAATGGGCGCAGACATCCGCATTAAATGCTTAGGGTGTGGCCATAGTATTATGATTCCACGTAACGAATTCACTAAAAAAATGAAGCGTGTTATCCAGCAAGGGCAAACGGAAAACTGAATGGACAGAAAGACGTTCTCTCCTTATAATGGAAGAGCTGCATTGAATAATCGAACATAATAAATTGGTATAGATGAAAGGTTGGGAAAGTTATGGCATTGACAGCCGGTATCGTCGGACTTCCGAACGTAGGAAAGTCCACGTTGTTCAACGCAATTACAAAAGCTGGTGCGGAGGCTGCAAACTATCCGTTCTGTACAATTGATCCAAACGTCGGCATCGTAGAAGTACCCGATGAGCGTCTTCAAAAGCTAACGGAACTTGTCACACCTAAAAAGACAGTACCTACTGCTTTTGAGTTTACAGATATTGCTGGGATTGTAGAAGGAGCGAGCAAAGGGGAAGGACTTGGAAACAAGTTTTTGTCTCACATCAGAGAAACGGATGCAATCTGTCAGGTTGTACGTTGTTTCGCAGATGACAATATTACACACGTAAGTGGTAAAGTGGATCCTTTGTCTGACATTGAAGTAATCAATCTAGAATTGATTCTCGCAGATATGGAAAGCGTAGATAAGCGCCTTCAACGCGTTACAAAAATGGCAAAGCAGAAAGACAAAGAAGCAATGATCGAAGAACCGGTGTTGCTGAAATTGAGAGATGCGTTTGAAGCAGGGGAGTCTGCTCGTTCTGTAGAACTCACGCCAGAAGAAACAGCAGTTGTAAAAGGCATGCATTTGTTGACCATTAAACCGATGCTCTACGTAGCAAACGTTTCGGAAGATGAAATTGCAGATGCTGCAAACAACGAGTATGTACAAGCGGTTCGTGACTTCGCGGAAAAAGACAATGCAGAGGTCATTGTTGTTTGTGCGAAGATCGAAGAAGAGATGGCTGAGCTCGAAGATGACGAGAAGCAAATGTTCCTAGACGAGCTCGGCATCGAAGAATCTGGTCTTGATCAGCTGATTCGTGCTGCATATCAGTTGCTTGGATTGGCAACGTACTTTACGGCAGGCGTGCAGGAAGTTCGTGCATGGACATTCCGTAAAGGCATGAAGGCACCTCAGTGTGCTGGAGTCATCCATACGGACTTTGAGCGTGGGTTCATCCGTGCTGAAACGGTTGCATATGACGATCTTATGGCAGCAGGTTCAATGGCTGCTGCAAAAGAAGCTGGAAAAGTACGTCTTGAAGGAAAAGAATACATCGTTAAAGATGGCGACGTTATGCTATTCCGTTTTAATGTGTAAGTAGGATTGAAAAAAGCCAGGCATGTGAGGACGCGAAATCCTCCATGTCTGGCTTTTTTTATTAAAATGAATACTATCTTTATACTCTGTTTAAAAAGAAGGACTGAACGCTTTAATCTACAGACCGAACAGGTTCATGCAAATAGAGTCGTGGACGTTCCGGATCGTCTTTCACGAGCCATTCATCTGGAAATTGTTTAAGTTCTTTGTACATCGCAAAATCTCCGACTGCTCCCCCAATGAGTAGGCCGCCGAGCAAGAGCCACACACCATCAGAAAGGTACAAGCCGACAGCAGCTGGAATAACACCAGTTGTCCAGAAGGGTAGGAGCAAGGCCTTGCGAATGGCAGCGTTGGTCATCCATTCATCCGTCGTAGCGTAAGCGATGCCTAGCTTTAAGTTCACTCCGACAATCATCTTCCTCCAGGGAGTGCCTGCAAAGATACGAAACCCTAGTAAATGAAACAACTCATGTACTACAATCAGCACGATATATCCGATGACTACAAAAAGGATTTTCCAAAAAGAGAAAGAAAACGCGAGCTCAGGTTGGATAATGAGTTGAATCAGGATATCGAGTGCAAATAATCCAACTGTTGTCCATAAGGTAACCCATAGACCTGTTTTTGCAACTCTTTGTAGGTCCAAGTCAACAATGTGTGCAGGTTCACTAGACACAAGCATAGAATCACCTCTCTCTTTTATCAATCACTATACTGTCTAACATTTTCTTTACTATACAGGAGAAACGCTTGAATTACGATGGAACCTATGATAGTATGTATTGATGTGAGTAAACAAATTTACTTACTCCTTGCCCGCTGCATGCAGCAGGGCCCAAGTCCATAAGGAGGTGACTACAGATGAGAAAGTATGAAATTATGTACATTATTCGCCCAAGTCTAGATGACGACGCGAAAAAAGCATTGATCGAACGTTTCGACGGAGTCTTGACTTCGAACGGTGCGGAGATCATCGAGTCGAAAGAGTGGGGCAAGCGCCGTCTTGCATACGAAATCGACGATTTGCGTGAAGGTTTCTACCAATTGGTAACTCTTAACGCAGGTACAGAAGCAATCAACGAATTTACACGTCTTGCGAACATCAACGAAGGAATCCTTCGTCATATGGCTGTTCGTCTTGACGCATAATCCATAAAAAACAACGTAAAAAACGATGAGGGAGGCTGAATTCTGATGATTAACCGTGTCGTATTGGTCGGCCGATTGACAAAAGATCCTGAACTCAAATATACACAAAGTGGAATCGCGGTCACTCGCTTTACACTGGCTGTGAACAGACCGTTCTCAAACCAGTCAGGCGATCGTGAAGCGGACTTCATTAACTGTGTAGCTTGGAGAAAACAGGCGGAAAACACTGCGAATTTCTTACGCAAAGGTAGTCTAGCTGGTGTAGATGGGCGTATTCAGACGAGTAATTTTGATGGACAAGATGGCAAGCGTGTCTTCATGACGGAAGTTGTGGCAGATAGCGTTCAATTCTTGGAACCACGTAATGCGAACTCTGACCGACCTAGCTCACAAGGTGGTGCACCTGCGTACGGAAACCAACAGTCTGACCGTCCGTATAATCAGAATCAGCAACAGAATCAGCCATCTTATCAGCCTAACCAGCAAAACTATACACGTACTGATGAGGATCCGTTCCAATCAGGTGGCGGTCCGATTGAAGTATCGGACGATGATTTGCCGTTCTGATCCGGATTTCACTTATACGGATAAAAAGGAGGAGAAACGATTATGGCACCACGTCGTGGAGGAAAAAGACGTCGTAAGGTATGTTATTTCACGTCTAACAACATTACACACATTGACTACAAAGATGCAGACTTGCTCAAGAAATTCATTTCTGAGCGTGGAAAAATCTTGCCACGTCGCGTTACAGGTACAAGCGCGAAGTATCAGCGTAAGCTGACTTCCGCTATCAAACGCGCACGTATTATGTCACTTCTACCATTCGTAGCAGAAGAAAGATAATTACACAAGCCACCTTGTCAGCCTGGGTTTTCCTGGGGTGAAGGGTGGTTTTTTTATTCCCAGTAAAACTCCAGGGAACAGCTGTGTGGTTTTGGTGTCTACACTCTAATCGTGATACAATTAGAGGAGGACATCTGTATGAATCTTATGGAGCTTTTCACATGGATGATGTACTACGAACCGGAGGAATCCAAATTATGCAAGACAATGCACGAAAACTGACATATGGAGCGATGATGATTGTACTGTTTACAGTCCTATTCGTGGGGAGCCTCTTTGTACCGCTACTTGGCAGTGTATTGCTGTTCTTTATACCGCTCCCAATCTTACTTTACCGACTTCGCTATGATCGAAACGCCAGTCTACTTGTTGCTGTCGTTGCTATTTTAGTGTCTTCATTATTCGGAGGACTATTTACGATTCCAATTGCATTTGTGTTCGTTTTCCTCGGATTTGTGATGGGGGAAACCATACAGGCCGGGAAATCGAAGTTTTACACAGTGATGACGGTAGGCTTGACTATTCTCATTTCATTGGCGGCAACCTACGTAGGCGCAGTGTTGTTTTTCCAATTCAACGCGATGGAAGTAATCATGGAGATCTTAAAAAAGGCACAACAAGAGATGATAGAATATTCGTCTGATCTCAAATTCCTTCCTCAAGATTATGAAAAAACAATTGCAGACACGTTTTTATTTTATCGCTTAACTATCCCTGCCTTGATGATTTTAGGTTCCCTTCTTACGGGGTATCTTTTTGTTATTGCAAGTTTCTATACGGCTGAACGGATAGGGGCAAAAGTTCCGAAGTTCACTACATTTAGAGAAATGAAATTACCATTCATGACAATCGTCATTTATGCGCTTGTTATCTTGTCATCGTTTCTAATTGGAAATGATACAACTTCTACAGGCTATCTGGTTTACATTAACGCGATGATTATTTTGAGATTTGTCTTCTTACTACAAGGACTCTCATTAATTTACTACTTTTTACATGAACGGAAGTCACCGGGTTTCATCACTGTGCTTGCGACAGTGTTTGCGGTGATGCTGAATCCGATGACGATACTGCTTGGGACACTGGACACGGCCATTGACATTCGGGCTTGGATAGGAAAAGACAAGGTGAACTAGGAGGATGAGACAATGACATCTTTTTTTAGAAGGAGAGCGATTCGTTATCCACTTGCAGCCGTCTCACTCCTCGGCGTCCTAGCGGCAGTATTTTTGTTCATGTTTAACTTTTGGATTGGGCTGATCTATACAGTGATTTTCTTTGCACTGATTGGCTCATCATGGAAGATTGAAGAACAAACGTATATGGATACTGAAAAACATATTGAGACGATGTCGTATCGGATGAAAAAAGTAGGAGAAGAAGCGCTACTTGAACTACCAATAGGTATTATTCTACTCAATGATAAGCAAATCATTGAATGGGCCAATCCTTATGCTGCGCAAATCTTTGAAGAGGATTCCTTAATTGGTGAAGAGCTTTTTGAGCTAGCTGAACAATTTCGTTCTTTCTTAAAAGACGATGTACCTGATGATTTGACGTTGACGGTGGGAGAACGTTCCTTCAGACTCGCTTATAAGCCGGAGGATCGCCTGATTTACTTGTTTGATGTAACAAAAAGGCAGAAGATTGAATCCCTGTATTATGCAGATCGAACAGTTATCGGTATATTACTTGTCGACAACTATGACGAACTCGCACAGACGATGGATGACCAAACACGAAGTCAGCTGAACTCTCTTGTGACCTCGCTTATTAATAGCTGGGGTGCGGACAACGGAATCTTTGTGAAGCGTGTAGCTTCGGATCGCTTCCTCGCGGTGTTCAATGAATCGATGCTAAATGAATTAGAAAAGAGTAAGTTTGCGATTTTAGATGATGTTCGGGAAAAAACTGCGAAACAAAGTAATGGTCTTACATTAAGTATCGGGGTAGGCGCGGGCTCTCCGTCCTTGATTGAATTAGGTGAGCTGGCGCAATCCAGTTTGGACCTTGTGCTCGGACGCGGGGGCGATCAAGTTGCCATTAAACGTTCAGACGGAAAGTTGAAGTTCTTCGGTGGGAAAACGAATCCAGTTGAGAAGCGGACGAGAGTGCGAGCACGAGTCATCTCTCATGCGTTACGTGATTTAATCCAGGGTAGTGATCAGATCTTTGTGATGGGCCACAAGACGCCGGATATGGATGCGATTGGTGCAGCTATTGGTGTACGTAAGATGGCACGGATGAATAATGTTCCAGGATATGTCGTCGTGAATTTTGATGAATTGGATGCAAGTGTTAATCGACTAATTGACGAGATTGAACAAGACCCTGATTTGTATGATCATTTCATCCATCCTGATGAGGTTTTAGCTAAAATGACGGACAAATCACTTGTGGTCATAGTGGATACACATAAACCGAGCATGGTCATCGATGAACGTGTGATTGATAAGGCAGAAAAACTAGTTGTCATCGATCACCATCGTCGAGGGGAAGAGTTTGTACAAAATACAATGCTTGTTTACATGGAGCCATACGCATCATCGACAGCTGAACTGGTGACAGAGCTTATTGAGTATCAGCCGAAAAACGAGAAATTGACGATGCTTGAGTCGACGGCTATGCTCGCAGGAATCGTGGTCGATACGAAGAGCTTTACATTACGGACAGGTTCCCGTACGTTTGAAGCAGCCTCATACTTACGAACGAATGGTGCAGATACCGTTCTCGTACAACGCTTGTTGAAAGAGAATATTGAAACGTATGTAGAGCGTTCGAGGCTAATTGAAACGGTTGAAATCATGGATGGTGGTGTCGCCATTGCGAAAGGTGAAAATGGTGAGCCATACAATTCCGTACTGATTGCACAAACCGCCGACATCCTTCTAACGATGCAAGGAGTATCTGCATCCTTTGTCATCGCACCGCGGTCAGATGGCAAAATCGGTATAAGCGCCCGTTCACTAGGTGAACTGAATGTCCAACGAGTGATGGAACAGCTGGGCGGCGGAGGGCATTTGACGAATGCCGCAACACAGCTTACTTTAGAGACAGTAGAAGAGGCTGAAAAGCAGTTGAAACAAGTAATTATGGATGATCAGGAAAGGGGAGAGTGAACATGAAAGTTATTTTTCTACAAGATGTAAAAGGTAAGGGTAAAAAAGGTGATGTAAAAGAGGTATCTGTAGGATATGCTCAAAACTTCTTACTCAAAAACAATGTGGCTGTCGAGGCAACACCAGCGGCCCTCAGTAAGTTGGAAGGTCAAAAGAATCGCCAGGCAAAAGATGCTGCAGAAGAGTTGGAAGATGCGAAGAAGCTAAAAGCTCATATCGAAGAGCTCGCAGTTGAGTTGACAGCAAAATCTGGAGAAGACGGTCGGTTATTTGGATCGGTTACTTCAAAACAAATTGCAGCAGCTCTAGAGAAACAACACGGTATTAAGCTTGATAAGCGTAAGATGGATCTTCCTGAAGCTATTCGTGCACTTGGATACACAAATGTACCTGTGAAATTGCATCACGATGTCAACGCGGTATTGAAAGTCCACGTAACGGAAGAATGATAAGGAGATAGTCTGATGGATCAAATGATAGATCGTATTCCCCCTCATAATAACGAAGCCGAGCAGTCCGTCATCGGTGCAATTTTCTTGGATCCTCAAGCACTTATTACAGCGGCTGAGATTTTGATGCCCGAGGATTTCTACCGTACTGCACATCATAAGATTTTTCTAACTATGATCGGCTTAAGTGATAAGGGGCAGGCGATCGATGTTGTCACTGTCACGGAAGAACTATCTGCAAAAAAGGAATTAGAAGACGTCGGGGGCCTTTCTTACTTAACAGAGGTCGCGAACTCCGTTCCAACTGCAGCGAACATTGAACATTATGCTCGCATCGTTGAGGAAAAGTCTTTACTGAGACGTCTGATTTCAGTGGCCTCGACAATTATGGAAGATGGCTATACGCGAGAAGACGAAGTGGAAGCACTCCTATCGGAAGCTGAAAAGAAGATGATGGAAGTTGCGAACCGCAAAAATGCCGGAGACTTCCGTCATATCAAGGACGTCCTTGTAGATACGTATGACAACATAGAAATTTTGCATACGCGCAGGGGAGACGTTACAGGTGTTCCAACGGGCTTCGCCGACCTTGACAAGATAACTGCTGGTTTCCAACCCAATGACTTGATCATTGTTGCGGCAAGACCTTCCGTGGGTAAGACGGCATTCGCCCTGAACGTCGCACAGAACGTTGCAACTAAGACAGATGAAAACGTCGCGATCTTTAGTCTTGAGATGGGTGCTGAACAGCTCGTCATGCGTATGCTATGTGCAGAAGGCAATATTGATGCGTCTGTGCTAAGGACAGGGAATCTCGAGGCAGAGGATTGGCGTAAGCTGACGATGGCAATGGGCAGCCTGTCCAACGCAGGAATCTTCATTGATGATTCTCCTGGTATACGCATTAACGAAATTCGGTCAAAATGTCGCCGTCTGCAGCAAGAGCATGGACTCGGAATGATTATGATCGATTACTTGCAACTCATTATGGGAAGTGGCAGATCGGGTGAGAACCGACAGCAGGAAGTATCGGAAATCTCCCGTTCGTTGAAAGCTCTTGCCCGTGAATTGAAAGTGCCAGTAATCGCCTTGTCACAGCTGTCCCGTGGTGTTGAGCAGCGTCAAGACAAACGGCCGATGATGTCTGACTTACGAGAGTCTGGAAGTATTGAGCAAGATGCGGATATCGTTTCGTTCTTGTATCGTGAAGACTATTACGACAAAGAGACTGAGAACCAGAATATGATAGAGATTATCATTGCAAAGCAACGTAACGGCCCAACAGGAACGGTGACGTTAGCATTTGCAAAGGAATACAACAAGTTCTTGAATATCGATTGGTCACAACATGAATCCTTTGGTGCTTAAACACGAATGTAGGAGAATAGTAGTTCTCTAATGTTCGTGTTTTTCTTGACGTGGTTCACCATGGTTGGTACAATAATAGCTGTTTGAATGAGGATGCTTATGCATCCAGCGGAGGTGCTTATAATGCCATCAGTAGTAGTTGTTGGAACACAGTGGGGAGACGAAGGGAAAGGGAAGATTACAGATTTCCTTTCAGAAAATGCAGAAGTAATCGCGCGATACCAAGGCGGAAATAACGCGGGTCATACGATTATCTTCGGCGGGGAAACATACAAACTTCACCTCGTGCCATCCGGCATTTTTTATAAAGAGAAGACGTCTGTTATTGGGAACGGCATGGTTGTCGATCCAAAAGCACTCGTCGGCGAATTAAAAGGCCTTCAAGACCGAGGCGTCAACACAGACAACTTACGTATTTCTAATCGTGCGCATGTCATTTTACCTTACCACTTGAAGCAAGACCTTGTGGAAGAAGAGAGCCGCGGGGAAAACAAGATCGGGACAACGGGTAAAGGTATTGGTCCAGCTTACATGGACAAGGCTGCAAGAATCGGAATCCGTGTTGCAGACTTACTTGACCACGAAGTATTTGAGATGAAGCTTCGCATGAACTTGAAAGAAAAGAACCGTCTGTTTGAAAAGATGTACGATACAGAAGGATTCAACATTGAAGACATCTTAGAAGAGTACTACGGTTATGGTCAAGAACTTTCGAAGTATGTTACAGATACATCTAAAGTGTTAAATGATTCACTTGACCAAGCACGTCGTGTCCTATTTGAAGGTGCACAAGGTGTTATGCTCGATATCGACCAAGGAACTTATCCATTTGTCACTTCATCCAACCCAGTCGCGGGTGGCGTAACAATTGGTTCTGGTGTCGGCCCGACTAAGATTGATCACGTAGTAGGTGTATGTAAAGCCTATACGTCTCGTGTCGGTGACGGTCCTTTCCCAACTGAACTATTTGACGAAGTTGGCGATCAGATCCGTACAGTAGGTAAAGAATTTGGTACAACAACAGGACGTCCACGTCGAATCGGTTGGTTTGATAGTGTTGTCGTTCGCCACGCTCGTCGTGTTAGTGGATTGACAGATCTATCGGTAAACTCAATTGATGTATTGACAGGTTTGGATACAGTTAAAATCTGTACGGCTTATGAGTACAAAGGTGAAACAATTACAGAGTATCCTGCAAACTTGCGGATGCTAGCTGAATGTACACCGATCTATGAAGAACTACCAGGCTGGACTGAAGACATCACTAAGTGTAAAACACTTGATGAGCTACCAGACAACGCGCGTCACTATTTAGAGCGTATTGCACAGCTCACAGACGTAACGATTTCAATTTTCTCAGTAGGACCGGATCGTACACAGACAAACGTTATCAAAAGCGTTTGGCGTGCTTAACTTATACATGTAAAACGCTTCCTCAGTTTCTGCCTATTTGGCGGAGTTGAGGGAGTGTTTTTTACTTATGAGGAATTTCGACAAAAACCGGGAAATATTCCCCGGGAAATAAATTACCAACGTGGAATAAAGGCTCTTTCTAAGCGGTTTGGGAAACGATTGGAACGTGCGAAAATGCATGAAGAATGGTAGAGTAAAAGGATACCAAGTAAATGTGCCGACTCGGCCGGAAAGGGTAGAACTCATGCAAAACAAAACAATACTCGTTGTAGATGACGAGAAACCCATTGCGGATATATTGGAGTTTAACTTAAAAAAAGAAGGTTTTAACGTCTATACAGCTTATGATGGCGATGAGGCATTGGCGAAAGTGGAAGAGGTCCAGCCGGATATCATGTTACTCGACATCATGCTGCCCAAGCAAGACGGGATGGAAGTGTGTCGTGAAGTTCGTAAAAAGTATGACTTTCCGATTATCATGCTGACAGCAAAAGACTCTGAAATCGATAAAGTTCTTGGATTGGAGCTTGGTGCAGATGATTATGTCACTAAACCATTTGGAACAAGAGAGCTGATTGCTCGGGTCAAAGCGAACTTGCGGAGACATCAGAAAGCTACAGCTGAGGACGCAGAAGAAGCTACAAATGATATTGCAGTCGGAAGTCTTGTCATACAGCCGGATGCGTATCTTGCACAAAAGCGAGGGGAAACAATCGAACTTACACATCGTGAGTTTGAACTGTTGCATTACTTATCTAATCATATTGGACAAGTGATGACACGTGAGCACTTGTTGCAAACGGTCTGGGGCTATGATTACTTCGGCGATGTTCGAACAGTGGACGTTACCATTCGAAGACTTCGAGAGAAAATCGAAGATACACCAAGCCATCCAACATGGATTGTGACACGTCGTGGCGTTGGCTATTACTTGCGAGATCCGGAACAGGAGTAACCGAATGAGAAAAGTGGGGATCTTCAATTCCATTCATGTTAAGTTTGTGCTGATTTACGTCATGCTCATTCTACTCGCCTTGCAGATTATCGGTCTGTACTTTTCCAAAGAGTTAGAAGAAAAGCTGAAAGATAACTTCACCACATCGGTTAAAGACCGTGTTAATCTCGTTGAATTTAGCGTACGTGAAGAAATGCTGAAAGAACTATCCTCGGACGATCCGTCACTCGAAACGAGTTTGCGGACCGTCCTTTCAGGTTTTAGTTCTGATGATATCATTGAAGTACGAGTAATCGATTCAAAATATCGTATTTTAGCGTCCTCTATACAGGATCACCAGAAAACGATCGTTGGACAGAAATCTACTGACGATATCGTCAAAAGGGCAATAGTCTCTGAAAGTCCTCAAAGTGTCATTAACTACAATAAAAAAACAAATAAAAAAGTGCAAAAGCTTACGCATCCGATTATGAACGGCAGTGAAGTCATCGGAGCACTCTACGTGGAGTCCAACATTGAGAAAGTCTTTAAGCAGATCGACGAAATCAATCGAATCCTTGCAGGAGCGGCTGCGGTCTCGCTTACGATTACCATCATCATCGGAATTTTCATTGCACAGACGTTTACTCGACCTATTTCAGATATGCGCAGACAAGCGCAAGCGATGGCGAAAGGCAATTATTCAAGAAAAGTCCGGGTCTACGGAAATGATGAAATGGGACAACTGGCGATTGCATTTAACCATTTAACCAATCAGCTGTTGGAGTCACAGTCCACGACTGAAGCGGAAAGGCGAAAGTTAGCATCCGTCCTTGAAAATATGACAGACGGAGTTATTTCAACAGATCGAAAAGGTCGTGTAAATCTCATAAATGACTCTGCACTTGGCATGCTTCGAATGACTAGTGACCTCGTGTTGAATCGACCGATTAATAACATTCTCGGGATTGAAAAAGAGTATTCTTTTGAAGATTTGGTAGAGATGCGTGAATCGATTCCGCTAGACTTTAGTACTGAAAATGAGCCATCTATTTTGCGCGCAACATTTTCTGTTACTCAGCGTGAGACTGGTTTTGTGAATGGACTCATAACTGTTCTACACGATAACACTGAGCAAGAAAAAATCGAAATGGAACGTCGTGAATTTGTTTCAAACGTTTCACACGAACTAAGAACTCCACTAACTACGATGCGTAGCTACTTAGAAGCTCTTGCTGAAGGGGCATGGAGGAATGAAGACATTGCACCTGCTTTCTTGAACGTGACACAGACGGAAACGGAACGAATGATTCGTTTAGTAAATGATTTGTTGAAACTTTCTAGAATGGACAGTAACGAATACGAGCTCAATACAGAGTGGGTAGATTTTAATACATTCTTCAACTCAATTATTGATCGATTCGAGTTTTCGAAATCACAGGAAGTAAGCTTCAGGAGAATTGTTCCACCAGTCGATCTGTTTGTTGAAATAGATACCGACAAATTGACGCAAGTAATTGATAACATCATTTCTAATGCACTGAAGTACTCGCCCGATGGAGGCATTGTCCGCTTCAATGTGGCGGTATTGGATGACTCGATCCGTGTAAGTATTTCAGACGAAGGTTTAGGGATACCTGCGGCTAACGTAAATCGGATATTTGATCGTTTCTTCCGTTCAGACAAAGCCCGTTCTCGTGCAATGGGTGGAACGGGTCTAGGACTCGCAATTGCGAAAGAAATGATTAGTGCTCATGGCGGAAAGATTTGGGCCAATAGTGTAGAAGGAGAAGGGACAACGATCTTCTTCACATTGCCTTATGAACAACACGATGATGGGGAGTGGGACGTGTGAGACATATCGAGACAATCAAATCAGTCGTCCTGCTACTACTCGTCATTCTGAGCATTACGTTTACATTTTCAATTTGGTCGTATGCACCGAAGTTCGATTCGATTGATCAAAATCAGTCAGTCGATGGATCTATTACAAGCATACAAAATAAGAAGCCGATATCCGATATTGTTCTTCCTTACAAATGGGTGTTCAAGTTTAATGATGAAGAATTATATGGAACGACAGATACTACAGTCATTAAACCTGTGCTTGAGGAAATGATGCGTTGGAAAGTGTTCGGACTCACTGCAGTAAATCTGGATTTAACGAAAGATGAGATGAATGACTTGCTCACAAAAGGAAATCAGTATGTCCTCTATTACCCTGGAGAGGTACCGGTTTCTGTCTATGAGGACGTGCTGGAAATTGAAGACAAAGCTGTTCCTGAAGTTTTGTTCAATAAACTTATTGTCAATTGGGATCCAGATGACAGTCTCCCTGAGGTTCACTTTGTCAGTACTGTCAGCATGACGCATTATAAAGCTAAAGTGAAAATGGAAGACACTCAGCGTTTCCAAAAGTCGATTATTGATAAAGGCAAAAAGTTGTCTCGATTTGAAGAAGTGCAGGTGAATGAAACTAAGACATTAGCTATTTCAAGTGAACCCCTCACAGCGATCCACTCGACGTACATTGAAGAGGAGATTAACCCTTCCTTGTTTAAAGAAGCGCTGTTTAATGATCCATATGCTGTCCGAAGAAATTTGGTCGATGCCCATAAAGAAGAGTATGGGGATGATCATGCGCTGATGAAGGTAAACACGAAATCGAAAGTTCTGAACTTCTATTACCCTCTTGAAAGTCAGGAATTAGCGATTCCGTCTGAACTGATGACAGCTACTATAGACTTTGTAAATGATCATAGCGGCTGGACAGATGATTACCGCTATTCTTATATGAACCCAGTTTCGCGTTACATTAAGTTTCAGCTCCATGACAATGGACTTCCAGTCTTTAGTGACGTCCCGGACGGGGCAGAGATAACGGAAATACTGGGAGACAACCGAGTATACCGTTATAGTCGACCTTATTTCACACTCAACTCGCCTATCAAAAGTTATGAAGTGACACTCCCTCCAGCAACGGAGGTAGCCCGTCACCTAGAAGCATCAGACGCTCTCGATTTCTCAGCAATCGAAGAAATAAAGCCTGGCTATTCACTTATTCATGATACGGATGTTGGTGTCTTGAAATTCGAGCCCCATTGGTTCTATTACATCAAAGGGAATTGGGAAGTGTATAAGGAAGAGCTAAATCGGAAGGGAGGCGGCCTTCTTGGATTGGAGTAAAACCAAAACAATTTTCATCATTGTGTTTTCGATACTGAATGTATTACTGTGTTTCCTGTATTTGAATCGGAATGCTAATATTGAAAACCTTGAAGTGGCGGGGAAAACTTCTATGGAAGATGTCTTAAAACAAGAAAACATCACCTACAAGCTGCCTCCATTTGTAGACAAAGAAGCGTCATTTGTTTCTGCAGATGTCGTTGACTTTAACAAAGAATCACTAAAAGATTTAAAGGGTCAAAAAACTTCCATCATGAGTGATAACCTACTACGGTCAACACTTACCGATAAAATAACACTTGAAGAAGCGAAGAAAGATGATTTCAAATCATTCCTATCCCAATACGTATTGAACGGAACGGAATACGTACTATGGGAGGTGTCGGAAGAACAAAAGAAAGCATTCTTCTTCCAACAATTCCAGGGACGTCCGATCTATTATAGTCCGAGTGCCATGCTCGAGGTCTCATGGGATGATGATGAAAAACTTCAATCTTATGAGCAGCGTATGTTGAAGAAATTTGCGAATTTCAATAAGAAAGACTTGCTGTCGCCACTAGAAATTATTGGATCTCTCGCTTCACGAGGATTGTTGAAACAGAACTCTGAAGTGACGAATGTCAAAATGGGCTATTCAACGCTTGTGCGCTTAACAGAAACTCAAGTGTTTGCCCCAACGTGGGATGTTCAAGTAAAATTAGAGAGTGGGGAAAAAGAGCATCACTTCCTCAGTGCTAATGAAGGGAAAGTAATTGAGTTCCAACTTGATAAGGATCCGGAAGAAGAGAAAGAGCAATCCGAATAAGGAGTTTTTACGATGCGATTCAGCATACTTGCCAGTGGCAGCACTGGTAATTCAATTTATATAGAAAATGATTCAGGGGCCTATCTCGTGGACGCAGGCTTAACGGCAAAACGAATCGAAGCACAGCTTGCGAAAATTGGTCGATCCATGAAAAATGTTAACGCTATTTTCGTCACACATGAGCATAGCGATCACATTAAAGGTGTCGGTGTTTTAGCGAGAAAGCATGGCGTTCCGATTTACGCGAACCAGAAGACATGGCAAGCAATGGATGGGTTAGTTGGTGACATCTCTCTTGAACAGCGGTTTCAGTTCGATATGGAAACGGTCCATTCTTTCGGTTCGATCTCGATTGAATCGTTCGCCGTTTCCCATGACTCTGTGGATCCGATGTTCTACGTGTTTCATGAAGACGATCGTAAACTTGCGATCATTACAGACACAGGATACGTGAGTGATCGCATGAAAGGGATCATTAAGAGTGCGGATTCTTTCGTGTTTGAATCGAATCATGATGTTGGTATGCTCCAAATGGGGCGTTACCCATGGAGTGTCAAGCGACGTATTTTGAGTGATGTCGGTCACGTATCGAACGAAGATGCAGCGATTGCGATGAATGATGTCATCGAGCAAAAAGAGACTCAGATTTATTTGTCTCACTTAAGCCGCGACAATAACATGAAAGACCTTGCCCGCATGAGCGTTGAACAGACGTTACAAACATGCGGCATTATAGCAGGAGAGTTTGTGCATTTGCATGACACCGATGCAGAAGAACCGACTGAATTAATTACTGTTTGAGGAGAAAACCGTATCGCTAAAGGCGATGCGGTTTTTTTGTTGGATGAAATTGATTGGGCTAGTAAACGCGCTCGATTCGCGGGACAACCCGATCGTTCCGCCATTGAACCTGCTCGTTCTTTCATTCAACCCGCCCGTTCCGAGGCTGAACCCGATCGTTCACTCGTTCAACCCGCCCGTTCCGCGGTTGACCCCGATCGTTCAACCCGCCCGTTCCGCCGCTGACCCCGATCGTTCTCACGTACAACCCGCCCGTTCCGCGGCTGAACCCGATCGTTCTCTCATTCAACCCGCCCGTTCCGAGGCTGAACCCGATCGTTCTCTCGTTCGACCCGCCCGTTCCGCGACTGAACCCGATCGTTCTCTCGTTCGACCCGCTCGTTCCGCCGCTGAACCCGATCGTTCTCACGTACAACCCGCCCGTTCCGCGGCTGACCCCGATCGTTCTCACGTACAACCCGCCCGTTCCGCGGCTGACCCCGATCGTTCTCACGTACAACCCGCCCATTCCGCAACTGAACCCGATCGTTCACTCGTACAACCCGCCCGTTCCACGTCTGAACCCGATCACTCCCTCCTAGAACACACCCCAAAAAAATTAATTGATACAAAACTCGAGCGGTACAAACTTTATAACGTCCTAAGCTAAATGGGAACGATTTACTCCATTCCATCGTCTTTTTTATAGAAGTTCCCATATTTCTTTTAAAATTATCAGAATGGGGTAAAGTGTAAAGAGAGAATGGAATCGAAAGGACGAGAGCCATGGACGACTACAACAGGGATCGGGGAGAGGAACAACCGAGGTCATCTGACCCGCTGAACGAACCGCCACATGCGGGAAATTATGAAACACCACAGAGCGAGCCCATGTACAGAACACAAAATACTACACCACCGCCACCTCCAGACCCACCCAAACGACGAGGTGGATTTTTGCCTGCATTATTTGGAGCCATAATAGGCGGACTGCTCGTCTGGTTGCTCATGTTTACCATAGGTGGACCAGATGATAATGAAAACAAGACTACGGGCACAGTAAAGGATTCGGGAAGCTCCAAGCAAGTGAGTGTTGACATCGATAGTGATTTAACAGGAGTCGTCGAAAAATCGACCGACGCGGTTGTTGGGATTACAAATTTACAACGCGGTCAAGATTTCTGGACTCAATCTGACACGCCACAAGCGATTGGAACAGGATCAGGTGTATTGTACAAGAAGGCAAATGGGAAAGCCTATATCGTTACCAATCATCATGTTGTCGAAGATGCAGAAGAATTAGAAGTGACACTTGATGATGGAACAAAGATGTCAGGTAAGTTAATTGGAAGTGACGTCTGGACAGATCTTGCTGTTGTTGAAATTGACGACAAAGATATAACGTCAACAATGGAATTCGGAGATTCTGATGCGTTAAAACGTGGAGAAACGGTTATTGCAATCGGAAACCCACTAGGTCTTGGCTTCTCTGGTTCGGTTACAGTGGGTGTCGTATCCGGTAAAGACCGTTCCATTCCAATCGACATTAACCAGGACGGTAGTGTGGACTGGCAAGCGGATGTCCTTCAAACCGACGCAGCCATCAACCCAGGAAACTCAGGGGGGGCTCTTATCAATATGGCGGGCCAGCTAATTGGCATCAATTCCATGAAAATTACAGAGGAGACGGTAGAAGGAATTGGTCTAGCGATCCCTATCAACTTAGCCTTACCAGTAATTGAACAACTTGAACAGACAGGTGAAGTGAATCGTCCAACAATGGGCGTATCACTACTCGACTTAAGAAATATCCCTGTTCAACAGCAGAGCGTGCTGAAGTTACCCGAAGACGTTAAAAATGGTGTTGTGGTTACAGAAGTCTTCCGAAATACACCAGCGCAAACTGCCGGAGTCCAAAAATATGATACAATTGTAGAAATGGACGGAGAGCCGATTGAAGACATGGTGACGTTGCGCAAGCACTTGTACAACGAAAAGAAAGTCGGCGATAGCATGACGATGAAAGTCTACCGTGAAGGGAAACCTGTCACAATTGACATGGTTCTGAAAGATGGCAACTCGTTCTAATGCACATGTGCATAAAATAACCATTTAGTTATCCACAGCAGACACGATAGCAGAAAAATAGCTATTGTGTCTGCTTTTTTTATCAACAATTCTATGTTTGTGGATAAAACTGAAAATTTGTGCATAACTCTGTGGGGTAATAAAAGTGAAAAAGAGGTGAATAATATGAAAATTCATAGCTGTGAAACCCATATAAACCGGGCACTTGACGAATTTGTTGCAAAAGAGGAGACATTTCCGAGCATGGAACCAATTACAGAGGGAGAGAAGTTATCCACAACATGTGATTACTGTGAAGCGCTTCCTGTCTATCTTGTGACGAACACATAATCGGACACAACATCTAGAGATGGCTGTGGATATGTGTATAACTTCGGTGTATAACTTTTCAAAAAAGGTGGACAAGGCTGTGAATATTACAATTGTGACTGTGGGAAAACTGAAAGAGAAGTATTTGAAAATGGGCATCGAGGAGTATGCAAAGCGACTCGGTGCGTATGCCAAAATCGACTTGATCGAAGTGGCGGATGAAAAAGCACCCGAGCAATTAAGCGAAGCTGATATGGAAATCGTCAAGAAAAAAGAAGCAGATCGCATTCTGGCGAAAGTTTCACCAGATGCCCATGTCATTGCATTAGCGATCGAAGGAAAACAGAAAACATCCGAGCAACTAGCAGAAAATCTGCAATCACTGATGACTTACGGTAAAAGCAAAATCACCTTTGTCATTGGAGGATCCCTAGGATTACATGCAGATGTCTATAAGCGAGCGGATGAGCTGCTGTCGTTTTCGAAGATGACATTCCCGCATCAGTTGATGAAGCTGATTTTGTTGGAGCAGGTGTATCGAGGGTTTAGAATTATGAGGAATGAACCGTACCACAAGTAAATGAGGTTTTTATACAAAGATAAAAAAAATCACTCAGTTCTTGTTTGAACTGAGCGACTTTTTTATTTGAGATAAAAGCCTAGGAAGGTTTGGATTTCAACCTTAATTCCCTTTTTCTTCAAAAGTTCTTTTCTTTCTGTCCATAGTTTAAACAATAATTCTTCTTTATCATCATTGATACCATGATGTAAGAGGCGATGACAATTCGGGCAGAGCGCGACTATATTTTCCTTAATATCAATACTGTGTTCAAATTCATCTTGCAACGATAAAGGAATTAAGTGGTGCCCTTCTACGAAAGGCTTGCCTGAAGAAGCTGATAAAAAAGTGACGTGGGTTGGGTCAACTTCACAAGAGAAATTTGCTTTTACTAAGGCTTGGGCTGATTCTTGCATGTTTCTTTTGAATTGAGCAGAGCTAGTCAGGACTCTTTTCTTCCCTAATTCGTTTTGGAGAGCCGCTTGGTATGAAATGTCATCAATATCTTCATTTATTAATAAATCAACATGTTGAGTAGCGTACTCCTCAAGAAATTTAGAGTCAGCCATCCCGATATGAGGAAACTCTTCACCAGCCTTTTTGAAAACATACCAAAATGGCTCATCTTCAACTGCTTTCTGATTAAACGTGTCAGTATCGATTGTAAACTCCGAAGCCTTATTAAAGTACAATCGAATCTCGTTCCCAGTTCTTTTTGGGTAAACAATAGAAACAGTTCTTAAATTAAAATTCTCCAAGTCATTGTAAGCATGAACAAAGAACTTAAAGTTCTTGGAGCTACTGCTATCTGTTGTTCCACCTTTTCTGGGAAAGTCCATATCAGGATAAGAAGTTTGTAAAACGCTTTTTTCAAATGTATCAAGTGTAACACTTTTATCTCCAGTAGCTTCACGCTGAGTAATGGGAGAAGCAGCTCCAATCTCAGCTCCTATTACTTCAAGTAACTCATCTTTCATCCAACCCATACGACCATCCCTTTCATCTTTAGTAATTCATATAATACAGGGTAAAATCGGGTAAGTCAATATATATTTATCGGGTAAAACCGGTTATATTATTAATTTGAACAGGGAATAGTCGGGGAGAAATAAGAACGCACGTTTCAATTGATTAGCGTTTTTTCAGGAAAGATGATATGATTACAATATCAAAATTAAAAAGGTGAAACTTATGAAGTATAAAGTTTTAGATTTATTCTCAGGATGTGGAGGTCTCAGTGAAGGTTTTTTACAAGCTGACTATGAAGTTGCAGTATCAATAGAAATTGATGAAAAAGCTTGCGAAACACAACGAAAAAACCATCCTGAAACTATAATAATTCAAGGAGATTTGACTGAACTAAGTCCAGAAAAGTTGGAGCTTCAGACTCAAATCTCAAACTATGATTTAATTATTGGTGGTCCCCCATGCCAAGGGTTTTCCTCTATAGGTACACGATTGGGAACAAGTGACTTTGGAGAATTTGGAGAGGACCCTCGGAATAGTTTGTACAAAGAATTTGTAAAATACGTTCGTTATTATCAACCTAAAATGTTTTTAATGGAGAATGTTCCAGGACTTTTTACTATGCAAGAAGGAGCAATAAGAGAAAATATTGAAAATGATTTTTCTCATGATGACCCTGAAGGTAGATACATTGGTTATAGGGTTACTTCAACAATCTTGAGAGCAGTTGAGTTTGGGGTCCCTCAAAAGAGAGAGAGAGTGTTCTTCGTTGGGGTTCGAGGTGATTTTGAAGACATTGACTTTCAATTTCCAGAACCAGTCTTACATGAAAATGAATTCTATACAGTAAGAGATGCAATTGGAGATTTACCTGCTTTAGGAGTGAAGGATGGAGAGAATAAAACCGTCCATCAAATAGAACACAATTCATTTTTAACTATGCTCAATGAAAATGCTCTTGAATTGCGTCGAGATAATAATTACGAAAAAGGTTACGCCTATAATCACCTTACAAGATACAATAATCCCCGTGACAGAGAGATATTCCGCAGACTAGCGCCTTTTCAAAAACTAAGAGAACTTGATTTAGATGAGATAACTGCCTATCTTAGGGATAATGGTTTTAAGGAGTTACCAGTACGTTTGAGAAATGGATTCGACGACTTTTATAGAAAACTTAATTGGGAACGTCCATCACCAACAATAATTGCTCATTTACACAAAGATGGTTTAGCTTTCATTCATCCTGATAGGGAACAAGCACGGTCCTTATCAATAAGAGAAGCAGCAAGGTTGCAAAGCTTTCCTGATAACTTTATTTTTCAGGGTTCTCAGTCACATATGTTTAAACAAATTGGAAATGCGGTTCCACCAATGTTAGCATATCAAATTGCAATTTCTTTAAGGGAAACTCTTGATGATATTAGTGTATTTAGTATACAAACTACTTTAGCTTTCGGGTAGATTTAACTCTAAAAAAGAGCTAGTTGGTGATATGTACTCAAAGGAATTGCTTAGCGGTGTTACTAATATAGTAATAATTCATTCATGGATATAGGATACATGAGGTAATGAGTAAGGCTTTGCATGTCCAAGTCTACAATTATCAAAGAAATCTAGGCTTTAGAAATTTGTTTGCGATAAAGTTGAGGAGTGGCTATGAAATGAAGAAATATGTGCAACGAATGTGGCGGATACACGATGTATTATTTTTGGAAAAAGAGAAGGCTGAAAAAGTCGAGGATGGAAAAGAAGTAGTAAAACAAGTTTTTGTGGGTATTGATGAAAATACAGGTTACGACTTAAATGGAGAAAGTGCTGAGTTCTTCGGTAGCTGGATTTTTAAAACCGAACAAGAAGCTCAGACAGAGGTTGACGAGTTTAATCATAACTAATTGTAGAATATAAACATTTTAAGTCTAAGTATCGATTATGATACTTAGACTTTTATTTATTTGGGACAAAAATTGCTGCTACTGAAAGGAGCGCAAAACAGTGAAAGTAATAAAAAGTATAATTAAAACAGAGGTCACGTATGATGCCGAAATGAAAAGTAAGTATGTTGTTAGAAAAGAGTGGGATAAGAACAAGAGAAGAGCACTTGTATTAATGAAAAATGCAGGTCAAGCAGATGAGATTGTGCAAGACCAAACAACAATGTATGTAATGAATAATCTCGCAAAATTAGATTATGGCTCAGTCATTATAATGAATTTGTTTCCGTCACTTGAATGCAATGATACAAACGAGTCTGCAACTGAAAATTTGAAATGTGTACAAGAAGAAGTTGAAAAGGTAGATGATATCATCATTGCAGTTGGTACAGGTAGTGAAACCAACAAAGAGGCACAAAAGCGATTGCATATGATTGTTGCTATTTTGCTCGACAAGAAAGCAACTATTCTTCAAATAGAATGCCCTAAAGGTAGAAGGGGCTTTCATCCACTTTATCCGGCAGTCAAAAATGAATGGAAGTTAGTTCCCTATGAAATCTTGCCTTCAGAGCCAGTTAACTAAGCGTTTCAACTAAAAATATAAGCATATATAATTTCATTGAATCCATTTTAGGAGGGATAATTGTGTGTTACTTTAATATTGAACATTTTGCAATGTTTATGGCATCTGAATATGGGATTGAAGTGGACGAAGAACAGGTAGGGGAAGAGTCAGTTCTGCTTTACAAAGAGGAGTTGGATAAGAATCTAGTAGCGGAAGCATTGCTGGAAGTAGCGACTGAACTAGTTCTTTTGCACACATGCGTATACGATACAATTGAAAATGAGTGGATAGTTTGTGTGGCTTCAGATGCCGACACGAACTATCCACTCTTTTTAATTTGTTTAAAGGATGGGCTAAATGTATATCAAGAAATACTTTCAGAGTAATACAATGAGAAAAGAGCGGAATCAGCTCTTTTTTTTGCATTTAATTTACCGATTTTTTCCTTCCTGAAAATGAACTAAGGGTGCAAGTGAAAAGTAAAATCAACATGTTGTTTCAATGTTAAGATGAACAAATGAAAAAACAGTAGTAAGATAAACAATGAGAATAACTGAATTTTTTTTGATTCTCATTCCCCCTATACCCCTAAGACTGGAGCGTATGATAATGGACTTAAAAGAAACTGTTACTATGTATCAAATTTCAAAAGAAATTGCACTGGAAAGTAACAACGACTGCGTAATAAGAGAAGAAGATGGAAATATAAAAGTAGTAGAGGAGAAAAGGAATGTTTTTGACAACCATAAGAAAGAGCAGGTAAAAAGGCTGACTGAACTTCTCAAGGTTAAAGGAGTTGATAAAAATGCTATAAAGAATGGCAGGGAATTTGCAATACCAATTGAATCAAAGAAATACATAAAATATTTACTTCTAAACTTTACTTCAAAACCAGTGAAAGTAATCAGGAAATGTGGGCTTGAAGGTTTACCTTATTCTCAATGGGTTGAATTGGTGAATGGACTAGTTGAATATAGCACTAAGGATGTTAAGGATAGTGGTCAAAAAGAGAAAATAAGGTTGGAAATCTTTTCACAACATCAGTATTTTTCAATAGAGAGACATAACCGTTTAATTGATAAATTTAGCAGGTTGTTAAAAGAGGCAGAATTACGATATGGGACATTTGAAAATTTAGGTAATGAAAACGATAGTCTACAAAAAAAGGAGATATATGAAGTAGAAAATTATAGTGATGAATTATATGATTTCGATGACAGTGATTATGTTGCTCGATTACTTAATGAAAATGATGTAATTGAACTGTACGACTATTTAGAGAAAAGGATTTACCAATCCTTTATGGAATTTGGTGAAGTGACAGATATGTTTAGCGAAATCCGTCATGAAGAGATTGAAGATAAGGTAATGCAAGCTATTAGCAAAAACGAGAATCCTGATGATATAACCTATGATGATAGTAAATCAGTGTTGGAAAAAGCAATAAAAGAGCTCCATAAATAAGAATAATTACTTTAATTAGCTGCCATTTTCATGGTGGCTTTTTATATTTCTTGAGTAGGGGGGGAAAACTATTTTTTTCCCCCTACTAAATAATGTTTATATCGATTGATATGATTTGTTACAGAAAGAAAATAGTGATTCGAAAAAATCACAATAAATTATTAATAGGAGAGTGTAGAAAAATGCTTAGAAAATCTAAAATCCCTTTAAGTGAATGCAATCTGAACATTACGAAAAATACACAACAGAGCAAGGAGCTGAACCAGATGAATCAATATAATCAGTACAATTTAGACCAGCCTATCAATACAACATTGGAGGAAAACAACGGAATGAATGCAACTAACGCTTTTGTTAATTCACAGCCAGGCAAAGTTATTGGACCTCCAATGACTAATGAAAACTTAGAAGGAAATCAGGCACCTAATTGCCGTATGATTTCATTTACAACACAAGGTACTAAAATAATTAGAACGGCACAACTTCAGGAAGGTTCTGACTACTATTTTAATATCATTAACCTGAAAATGCGTAATGGTGTGGTTGGTCAGTACGGCAATTATGACCAAGTCTTTATTACTTATGCTATTTCCAAATATGGCTGGGAATCGCCAATGGAAATTACTGTACCTTATACACTTTCGACTAAGGTAGATTCTCAATTCATGAAATTGATGTCACATTTCAGAACAATTTTTGATGGTCAAAATATTACCCTCGACCAATTGGTTGGATTAAGTGGTAGTTGTACAATTTTTCACTATCAGGCGGCTTCAGGCGCTGTTTATGACCAAGTTGAAATTACGAGTGTACAAAATTGTTACTAAAGACGAGTACGGAAAAAAATAAAAACCAATGCGGACGCATTTAGCCGTCCGCTTAAAGGAGAAATTAATACATATGAATCAGAATAAAGAATTAGATGAAATGCTAGTTGCATCATTTTTAACTCCTTACCAAGTAAAAAATATGCGACTACTTGCAACGAGTGAAAAAACGAAAAAGCTTCTTGAGAGTATTCAGGAAGCCGAGCAACTATCTATCCTAGTCACAGCTTTACAATTGGTAGTTTCAGAAGGTAGTGAGCAGTACTTTAATGCATTGTTGTATGGTTTTAATCAAACACCACCTTATGAAAGCGCACGGTTATATAAATCAGCCCTACCTATTTCCGATAGCCTAATTTCGGAAGAACTTGTGATGGAGATAATGTCCATTGTCCAAGTCAGTAATGCAGAGGGTCGGGGATTCTACTATGATGAAGAGCAAAATAAATTTAAGTTCAATGCGAATGCTTTTGCGAAGCATTTTGTCACTCGTTGTAGTATGCGCTCTACAAAAGATGGTCGCCTGTTTCTGTACAATTATAAAGGTGTCTATGAAGAACTACTTGAAGTAGAGTTAGGTAAAATTATTCGAATTGTAATGCATGAAGGTGTCTGGAATAGTTGGAAAAGCTCATACGAAGCAGAAGCCGTTAAGGCGTTATTGCGTGAAGCAGTTACTGTTGATGAGATGAATAACCAAAAAGACTTCATTAACCTAACAAACGGTATGTTAAATCTAAATACGATGAAGTTACTACCACATTCAGCGAGTTATTTGTCTACAGTACAAATACCAATCGATTTCAATCCACAAGCTGAAGCACCTAAGTTTCAAAGCTTTCTACGAGATATTACATTAAATGATGCAGAACTTATTACTGTAATACAAGAATTTCTGGGTTATATATTATCAGGTGAAACCAAAGCTGAAAAAGCCTTCTATTTGTTTGGTGGAGGTGCGAATGGAAAGAGTGTACTTGCCACCATCATTACACATCTAGTGGGAAAAGAAAATATTAGTAGTATTCCGTTAGCTGAGTTTGGTCAACGTTTTGGTCTGGAAGGACTCATTAATAAATCTGTAAATATTGCGGCTGAAAATGAGTTAGGTGGAAAAGCACTAAAAACAGAAAACTTCAAGGCAATTGTAAGTGGCGATGTTATTAACATCGAAGTTAAATATCGGTCATCTATCGCCTACAAACCGCACTGTAAATTAGTCTTTCTAGTAAACAGCTTGCCAGATTCTATGGATGTTACAAACGGCTACTTTAGAAAGCTCATGATTATTCCTTTTAGAAGAACATTTAAACCTGAAGAGCGGAATGTAAATCTCACTAATGAATTACTGGAAGAACTATCAGGCATATTGAATTGGGCAATGATAGGCTTGCATCAATTAAAGCAAAATAAGTATCAATTCAGTTCGTGTAAAGCTATTGAACATAGCCATCAAGCTTACTATGCGGAACAGAATCCTGTAAAAGAGTTCTTTTTAGAACACGTACAGGTAACTGAAGGTGGTAGGACCAGACAGGCTGAATTCCACGAGAAGTATTTACTTTGGTTGAGTTTACAAGGTATAGATGATAAAGGGACAAAGTCCAAACAAAATTTTTGGAGGTATTTAAAAATTGTATTGGAGAATGAAGCCATTGCCATTTCCAAAAAGAAGGTTAGAGGTACGATTTATTATGAAGGTTTAACAATTGTCGGATTAGATGAAGGTACTCAATCGTTATCATTGCCAGTAACAGTTCGTTTTTAAAAAAGCGGGGGTGTGGGTGGTGTGTAAAAGTAAAAGTTCTCTTCAAGAAATAATTATTACTAAATTTTTCAAACGAAAACTTTGGAAACAACAGACCACCTCGACCCCCAGTGAATCAAAACTATTTCCAAATATATATTATTATAATAGTAGATGTGGGGGCAGGAAAGATGGGGCAAGAATCAAAGGAATATCAATATAGTCAGGTGTTAGATATTTTAGCCGAAATGGTAGCAAGCTATTTGATACTAAGTAATGATGAAAAGTCCGAAACGGAGTGATAAATATGTCATATGATAGTAACCAAAAAAGGGTAGCTATTTATGCTCGTGTTTCTACTACAGAACAAGCAGAAGAAGGTTACAGTATTGATGAGCAAATTCGTATCCTAAAAGACTTTTGTGAACACGAGGGGTATTTTATTTATGATGAGTATGTTGACAGAGGGATTAGTGGTAAAAATATTACTGGCAGACCGTCAGTCCAACGATTACTTGCAGACGTTGAGAAAAAGAAATTTGATATAGTTTTAGTTTGGAAGATGAATCGGTTAGCAAGAAAAAGCTTGGACTTGATGAATATTGTTGAAAAGCTAAACAGCAAAAATATTGCCTTTCGCTCTTACACAGAAAAGTATGAAACGGAAACGCCGACTGGTAAATTACAGTTTCAAATGATGGCTGCTATCGCTGAATACGAGCGTAACAACATTGCAGAAAACGTGAAAATGGGGATGCTTGCTAGAGCCAAAGAAGGTCGTTGGAATGGTGGACAAGTGCTTGGCTATGATGTTGTAGAGTTACCAAACGATAATAAGAAACGAAAAGAAACACATCTCGTGGTCAATGAGAAGGAAGCAAACATGGTGCGGTTTATCTTTCAAATGTACACTTCTGGTCATGGGTATAAATCAATTGCAAACTGCATCAATAAAAAAGGATACGTAACGAAAAAAGGAAATACATTTTCGTTGAATGCGATTAAAACGATTGTGACGAACCCTGTATATGCAGGGTACATTCGTTACAATGTCCGTAGAGATTGGAATGAGAAACGGAGAAATAATATAAATCCCGACCCAATAATACAGAAAGCAGAACATGAGCCAATCATAACAGAGGAAATGTGGTCGATTGCACAAAGTGTGTATAAGAGTCGTTCATGTAAACCAAACCGAGTCCATGATGGTGAATTTCCGTTGACAGGTATTATGAGATGTCCAGTTTGTGGAGCTGGAATGGTCATTGGTCGAACTACAAACACCTTAAAGGACGGTACAAAGCGTGTACTTGAATATTACGTTTGTGGGGCATGGAAAAATAAAGGTACGCTAGTCTGTCGCTCCAATGGTGTGCGAACGGAGTATGCAGATGCTTTTGTACTGGAAAAGCTACAACGATTAATGCGTAGTGATAACCTCATTAAAGAGCTTGTGAAAAGGGTGAACGGTCGTAATGAAGAGATGTTTGCTCCTTTGCAGAGAGAATACGATTTGTATCAGAAACAGATGAAGGATTTAGAGAACAAGCTATCTAAGACGTTTGATGCTTATACGGATGAATTAATTTCTAAAGCAATGTATGCGGACAAAGCTAGAAATCTTGAAGAAGAACTCCATCGATTGAGGGAACAAATAGAGCCTCTAAGAAAGCAGATGGCAGGGAATACAGTTGAAAATGTGTCATATGAAGTAATTAAAGATGTGTTAACGAACTTTTCCTTGGCTTTTAAAAAAGCATTAACACGAGAACAGCGAAAACGGCTGTATCACTTGATTATTCATAAAATCACCATTGGGGAAGATAGAAAAATTGAAAGCATTCAGTTGATGCTTAACAACTCCATATTGGAAGAATTAAAAATAGGAGCGGATGACTTATCTAATGATGAGTCATCCGCTCCTTTTTCTATTTTGATTGCTATTTAAAGGAGGTGAGTATTAAGCAGGGCTATTGTATTTGAGGAGTGTTCATAAGTAACAACCAATTAACCAAAAAGGAATGATTAGAAATGAGCGTAATTAGTGTATTTAGAAGTTATTTAGAGGAGAATCATCCACACTTAGTAGTGAAGGACTGGAAAGTAGACGTTAAGGTAGTAGCCTTAACTGATATTCAAAATGAAGAAATTAGAGCTACAATACCTAGTGAAATTACTGGGGAAGTAACTTGCTGGAAGTTCTTCTATGATGGGGGTGCACCGAACATTGTTTATTTAATACAGGATAAGCAGAGGGTACAGGATATTGAAATTGTTTTAGTAAGAGAAGACGAATTGATTAAGCCAATCGTCTTTATTGAGGCTAATGATGAATGAGCAAAAACACTTATGCCGTTGTAAGGGACTATAAAGATATAGTCTTTTTATTTTGTCTATATTTAATGGTGGGGAGGTAGTTATCATTGAAGTTACCTATTGAACAGATGAAACCAATTGATTTATTTAAAGCAGGATTTGCATTTGGTATTTCTATTTACGCAACAATCAAAAAGAATATGAAGGAGGGAAAATAATGCCGTATTTTGTTGTTGGAACAGTGGTTGGAGTACTGTCTTGCTTAGTAACAGATATTGTAGATAGAAGTAATAATAATACAAAATAAAGAGGAATATAACCATTTATGATTTTCTATATGGAATATCGTGGTGCGATTCCATAAGTTGTTAGAGAAAAATGAAGCAACTAAAATACTACCCTATCAAGTATAATAAGTGTATCAATTAGAATATATATTTTTTCTGGAGGATTGTTAAGATGCAAGGAATTTCAATTCAAGATATAGAACTAATAGCTGATTTTTGCAGTAGAGAATTAGAGTTAGATGATGCTGAACTTCCAGCAGAGTATTATTACACAAGCGTTCCGTATTGTGTAATAGATTCGGTTTTTTCTATTGGAGTCCGTTATGAAGGAGTAAAAAATGTAGTAGACAGATTTAGTAACTATTTTAATCTTGAATCAAGACGCCCAGGAATAGATTACCCAAATATTACGGAACAATTATCTATAGTTGATTTTATAGCGTCCTTAGAGAAGCCAGGCATTAACGAATATGCTGAAAAAGTATTTGCTAATAGACAAAGAACGTCTTCTGTTAATGGAATTTTGAAAACTGAAGCGGTTTATAGATTTAGTAAAGTACTTCAAAAGTATAAAGTGAATTATTTACAGGATGTAAAAGTGCTCTATGGAAATGCAGACTTTGAAAGTGAAATAAAATCAATACCAGGACAAAAAAGTGGAATTTCACTTGTTTACTTCTATATGTTAGCTGGAGAAGATAAGTGGATAAAGCCCGATAGAATGGTCGTTCGCTTCCTAGAGAAGGTATTGAAAAGAGGCGTAAGGATTGATGAAGCCCAAAATCTTCTTGAACGTTCTAGCGAATTACTGGGGAACCAATATTCAAATATTACTCCTCGTTTACTAGATTATCAAATATGGAACTATGCTAGAAACGACAGATAACGATTAATCAAACCTTACTTTATAAAAACCTCACTTAGATACATTACGGGGAACCATACCATAAGTAAATTAGGTTTTAATTAAGCACTATTTGCATTAGCAAAAAGTGCTGCCTCACAAATCTTAATGAATCTCTTGCTTCGATAACAAAACATCAACGCTATTTCTCGAAATTGGTTATACAAGGGAAAAGTAACGGGACAGGCTCCCGCGCTTAATATGCCGAGAAATCTGTTCCGGGGCAATTGCTTAGTTGATGACTAGCCTATGGAGTTAACGCTTGCTTCATTTAAAAATAATAATTAAGTAGTGATGTAACACATGACAATAAGCATCCATTTGCAAAGTAGATTATTAACTAACGCGAGAATGCTAGTTGATTCGTAACATAAGAAAAGGATGCCTCGTTTAAAGAGGCATCCTTTTCTTATGAGTTTATTTTGTAAAGTTATCGAAGTAACCCTTAATATAGACAATTGGAGTTCCTTTATCTCCACTTCCTGAAGTTAAATCAGATAAAGATCCAATTAGGTCAGTTAGTTTACGAGGTGTAGTACCTTGTGCTTCCATTGAACCTACTAGGTCTTCTTTTTTATTCTGGATGAATTCAGTAATAGCTTGGTTTAACTCTTCACCATGTAGGTGAGAGAAGTTATTATCTGCCAAGTACTTTAGTTTCACTTCGTTTGGAGTACCGTCAAGTCCTTTTGTATAAGCAGGTGATACTACTGGATCCGCAAGCTCCCAAATCTTACCCACAGGATCTTTAAATGCTCCATCGCCATAAACCATTACTTCAATAGTTTTACCAGTTAATTCTTTAATTTTTGCTTGAATTCCATCAACGACTGGTTGGCAGTTGTTCGGAAATAGTTTTACACTGTCTTCGGTTGCTTTATTTGAACCAAGTAGGCCATATGCTTCATTAAAGCCGCTGCCGTTAATTGATTTTGAAAGAACATCATCTAGACCATATACTTTTTCAGCACCATTGTTTGTTAATATACGTTTTGTTCTTACGCGTGAGTGAATATCACATGTTAAAACATTCTTTGTATAGTCCAGAATTGTTTTTGGATTATTAGAGAAGATAACTTCACAAGTTGCACCTTCAGCTTCAATCAAGGATTTATAGTATTCGATGTAGTCAACGCCTGTGAAAGTATGTTTGCCATAACCGAAATGTTCACGGAACTGGGCTTCAGTTAATACATCCGTCCATGGATTGATGCCTTTCGCGTCTAGCTCATCGATGTCTACCAGGTGATTCCCCACTTCATCAGAAGGATAGCTTAGCATTAAGACTATTTTTTTTGCTCCTTTTGCAATCCCTCTCAAGCAGTTTGCAAATCGGTTACGACTAAGAATCGGGAAAATGACACCAATTGTATCATCGCCGAATTTAGTTTTTATATCTGTTGCTATATGATCAACTGTCGCATAGTTTCCCTGCGCCCGAGCGACAATGGATTCAGTAATTGTAACAATATCGCGATCCTCTATCGTAAAGCCTTCGAGATTTGCTGCATTTAATACTGTGTCAACAGTGATTTGTTCCATATTGTCACCTTGGTTGATGATGGGACTGCGAAGCCCACGAACTACTGTTCCAACGGCTCTTGTCAATTTAATCTCTCCTCTAATCGAGTATGTTTACTATAATTATGTCCATATATATAAACATTATATGTTTACTATACCCTTACAAAGTGATATAAGTAAAATTAATATTCATTATATCAGATATAAGGAGGGCTTATATGATAGGGAAATTGGATTTATACCGTATATTTAACGTTGTTAGCGCTAATAAAAGTTTTTCAAAAGCAGCACAAGAACTTTACATGACCCAACCAGCTGTTAGTCAATCTATATCGAAATTGGAGAAAGAACTAGATATTCTGCTTTTCCATCGAACATCAAAAGGAGTGGTATTAACAATTGAAGGAGAACTGTTGAATGAGCATATAAAGTCAGCATTGGGAATCATAAACGCTGCAGAAGACAAACTTTTAGAATTTAAATCATTAAAGACTGGACAATTACGAATCGGAGTTGGAGACACCATCTCTCGCTATTTCTTATTACCTTACTTGGAAAAATTCCATAAGGGATATCCTGGGATCAAATTAAATATATTAAATGGAACTACAACAGAAATTTGTGACTTAATTAAATCAGGAAAGGTAGATATTGGTGTGTGTAATTTACCAATCAATGAGGAAAATCTACAAGTCATTCCCTGTAAGGAAATTCAAGATATCTTTGTTTGCGGAGAAAAATATAAAACTCTTACTGAACAACCGGTTAGTTTTGAGTATTTAATGAGAATGCCACTCATTTTTTTAGAAAAGAAATCGAATTCACGATTGTTTGTGGAGCATTTCTTTGAAAAGAAGGGTTTTCAATTTTCACCTGTATTTGAATTAGGATCTTTTGATTTGGTTTTAGAATTCGCAAAAATAAATTTAGGGATTTCGTGTGTAATCAAGGAGTTCTCAAAAAAATATTTAGAGAGTGGGGAATTATACGAGATACAGCTAGTAGAGGAAATTCCAAAGAGGATTATTGGCCTATGTTATTTAGAGAACGTTCCATTAACGCGTGCTGCAAAGAGATTTATAGAACTTATAAAATAATGCCGAAGCTGAAAATACTCATTAACATGTAGTATGGAGAACCAGACCATACGTAAGTGCGGTTTTGAAGAGAATCACCTAGAGTGTTGATATATCAACACTCTAGGTGATTTTTGTTTTAGTTAAATTTTAAATATTTTCGTCTCAATAATTATAAATCAGTATTTAAAAATGCCTCACACTTAGAATTAGCAGTGTTGAAGTGGTTTTTAATGCGTCACCAAACTTTTAAGTGAGAACGATATTTTTATTTGACGCGAATAAAATCAACAAATGACATTATCCATTTCAAATGCTGCGGCATACTAAAAGAAAATTCTTTTTCATCACAATTACTCGAAGGTGCTGCATAGTAAATTTTATTGTAAATAAAAAGAAAACTAATAACAGTCGGCACTCGTCTAATGTTATGAAGGGAGGGCATGGAATGGGTAGTTACTCAATTATACAAGCGAAATTACTTCCGTATGAAACAATCATCGATGAACTAATGAACGATTATGGTCAAGATATATTACAGCTTGTTATGCAGTACGTACATAACCTCCCTATTGCAGAAGATTTAACACAAGAAATTTTTGTGAAGTGCTATAAAGCATTGCCAACCTTCCAGTTTAATTCCTCAATGAAAACTTGGTTATGGCGCATTGCGATTAATCATTCAAAAGATTATTTGAAAAGTTGGTATGCAAAAAATGTGCATGTGACTGAAGAAAACATATTCACACAAGTGAATAGTGGGGATTGTGTCGAGCAGCAGGTTATTCAGCAGCAACAAGACGATGAGTTAGCACGAGCCGTGTTCGCGCTACCGGTGAAGTACCGTGAAGTGATCTATTTATGTTATTACGAAGAGCAATCAATGAAGGAAATAGCAGACGTCCTGCAGCTAAACGAAAGTACGGTAAAAACGAGACTTCGAAAAGCAAAACAATCATTAAAAAAACGACTGGAGCGTGATTAAGGTGGAAGAACGCTTAAAAAATTTGAAAAAAGCAGTCGATCAAACTGTCTTTAATAAAGTAGAATTCATGGCAAAGCATCAAAAGCAAATACATAACCAATTACACATTGTGCCCCTAAAACAAACAATTTTATCCATGCTTACAGAATTAAAATCAGGCACGGAGTTAACGCAAATGCTGCATGTACGCGGTGTAGAACAAATTGTTAACAATGAAGGAACTATTTATTCGATTTTACATGAAGCCGAGCAGAACCAATGGCTTTCTGCAAGGTGGGAAAGTGGTGTGAAGTATTATCAATTAACAAAGCTCGGGAAAAAGCAATTACAAGAAGATAATGCACATGTAAAGCTATCCGTTAAAGAATTAATTTGGGGGGTGCGAATGCATGTCGAGTAAACAATTTCTGCAGCAAGTCACAAGCTATATTCGTTCAAAAGAGGCACGAAGCTATGTAGAAGAAGAATTGCAGCACCATCTGACTAATTCCAAACAAGCCTGGGTGAATAAAGGCCACTCACCAAAAGAAGCTGAGCAAAAAGCGATTGCAGAAATGGGCTCTGCTTCACAGCTTGGGAAATCGATGGACAAAATTCATAGGCCAAAGTGGGATTTCTGGCTAATTGGTGCAGTAATGTTATTAATTCTCGTAAGCTTTATACCGATTTTAACGACGGATTTTAGTCAACAATTTGGATCAGGTATGAATCGTTACTTTGTCGAACATAAAATTATACATATTATACTAGCCATTGCAGGAATAGCTGTCATCATGTATTTCGATTATCGTAAATTGCAACGCTTTAGTATGCTAATTTATGGGGTTGGGCTGTTGTTTTTATCTAGTTTATGGTTTATGCCGACCGACTTTGTTAATGGGCAGGCAATATTTACAATAGGTCCAATTCGTATTCAGCCATGGGCGGTACTACCATTATTATTAGTAGCTTTTGCAGGATTTTTTACTGAACGTAAATGGAAAGGTTGGACACTGATAGGATTATTTCTACTTCCGTTATTCTTTTTCATAATGATAGCGAATCCTGCTGTAATGCTTTTATTTATTGGAGTTGTAGCTGTATTGTTTAGCTTTAGCTATTTCAATCGAAAAGTGAAGCTTTATGTATTTTTAGTAGCAGGGGGACTTGGATTAGCACTATTGGCGTATAGTGTATATGCCTATAACTATTTACTTGTGCCTTACCAAACAGAGCGCATTGCAGCATTTTTACATCCTGAATTATACGCGGATTCAGCAGGTTACATGATGCTTCATTTAAGAACAGTACTCGCAGGAGCTGGCTGGTTCGGTGCGGAGACGATGTACTATGTACCGGAAGCACATACTGATTACGCACTGGTACAGCTGATTCAATCGTATGGCTATGTTGCAGGAATCGCAGTTATTATTGTCATACTCGCTGTTGCACTACGCATTTTATGGATGGTTCGTACAATGCCACAATCATTTGGTAAACTACTGGTTTTAGCAGCAGTGGCATTATACAGCTTTCAAAGTATTTACTCGATTTTCATGGTGTTTGGGTTCTTACCACTAACAGGTGTGCCGTTACCATTTATTAGCTACGGAATTACACCATTACTGCTAAATGCCTTTTTAATCGGCTTAGTCTTAAGTGTCTATCGACGAAAAGCGTACATCGGAAAACAAGTATTTTCAGCTTAAAGAAAGCCGTATGAAAAGCCTATATCCGCTTTTTCGCGATTTGTAATAGCGTCAGAAAAATTCATATTTAAAATGGTAATGAAGGATAGCCCACTAGAAAGCCCAAAATTGAGACTTAGTTGGACTTATAAAAGTGCTGTATCAAACTGTGCTTATCCCTAAGACTGAGAACCGTATCAAAGTAAATAAGGTTCTTATTATTTTTGTCAGTCGTGTTGATTAACAGAAATCATACAGGGTTTACTCGAGTTACTCTCCATTGAAATTCTATCGTTTCTTTCAAACTAATATGAGACCCAATCAGTAAGGGATCATAAAGAAATACCTATTGTAGTTGTTACTTAGAAGTATTGTTACAAGGTGTGTTCTTAGTTTATATTTGCGAGTTTGACAATATGCAACCCCGTCGATTAAATATGACGGGGTTTTATTCATTTTAATAGAATTAATAATTTCAGTTTATTTTTTATGTTTGAAGTAATACTAGAGCAGAAGTGTATTTGTTAAAATACCTATCTGTAATTTATGAATTAATAACAAAACTCGCAAATGGTATACATATGAATTATTTAAATTTATCTTATTATTCCAACGAAGTTCATAGCATTGACACATTATCCACAGAGGTTTATTATTGTTACGAAAAGTAACTTGGTTATTAAAAGTCACTATAATTATGAATGTTGCTTGTATTTTAAATAAAATAATTTTTTAAGGAACTGTGTGGGAAGGAGCAAGTATAGTAGGCGGTAATAATAAATTTAATGATGGATATATTAACCTGAAGAATTCTCTTTAATAACGGCACTTTCATCATAAAACTTCTTTCAAAGTAGAAAAGGACGTTAGACAGTTACTTTGAAAATAGAAATGAAATATGGAATAGGGGAAAACATCATGAGTCAGTCAAAGAAAAAAATCCACTATGCTTGGTGGGTATTAGTAGGGTTAGTTGTAATGGTCGGAGCTGCAAAAGGTGGTATTTTGACAACTGGTGGACTATTTTTAACTCCGGTTACAGAAGATTTAGGGATTGGAATGGGAAGTTTAACATTGTACTTTAGTATTTCATCAATTGTAACCATGATATCACTACCGATTGCAGGTAAGATGATTGCAAAATATAATATTAGAATAATTTTAGTGACTGCTGTAATTTTGGAGGCAGGCTCCTTTGCAATGTTTGGGTTAATGAACTCCGTATGGGGATGGTATTTGTTTGCTATACCTATGGCAATGGGATCTGTATTTGTAACACAATTGGCGGGTCCTGTACTTATTAATAATTGGTTTGAAAAGCACAAAGGCGTGGCTATAGGTATTATGGTGGGAGCTGGAGGCTTAATAGGAGCATTTCTTCAACCGGTAGCAGGTAACTTAATCGCAAGTGAGGGTTGGAGAAATACGTATATTATTTTAGGGTTAGGTGTAATGACGGTTGTTATTCCTGTTGTGTTATTAACGATTAGAAAGGCTCCACAACATAAAGGTTTAGAGCCATATGGTAAGGATGTAGTTCAGCCAAATGAAGAGATTCAAGTTCAATCAACAACAAATAGCGGGGTTACTGCTGCCATAGCAAAAAAATCAAGTGTATTTTATTATTTACTATTTTTCTTCTTCTTTGAAACATCAATAGCTGCTTTTAACCAACATGTTGCACCTTTCGCAATGGGGTTGGGTTATGATATCAAGTTTGCGGGTAATGCAATGGGCGCATGGTCGGTAGGTATTGTAATTGGAGCGATCTTCTTCGGTTTTCTCAGTGATAGAATAGGAGTGAAGAATACAGCGATTTCCGCCATGCTTCTAGGGTTAGTTCCAGTAGGAATTCTTATAATAGTTCCTGAAAACCCAATAATGTTTACACTAGCTACTGGCCTATATGGATTTGTTATTGCATCTCTTGGAACATTAGGGCCACTTTTGACAACTGCTTTATTTGGTAATAAAGAGTTCAGTCAAATTTATGGACTTGCTATAACGGGATTGGCAGTTGCAGGTATTGTTGCGTTACCTGGATACGGTTTTATATTTGAAATTACAGGTAGTTACACTTATGTGCTATATGGAATTTTTATAATGTTTCTCTTGAATGTGGGAGCCATTATCCTCGCATTTAAAGGAAAAAAGAAATTTGAAAAAGCAGGATTGTGGAATTAATAATAGGTTAAAGTGTTTTTAAGCAAAGTATATGGATAAGCCATACGGTGTTTACCTAATTAAGAATCCTCGTGCATTCCTATAAAGGTGGACTTTATTAAAAAGAGGTACGGCGATCCTTATTTTAGGCGGAAATGTCCTTAGTTTTTATGGAGTGCATAAAGTTGCGTAAATATAATAAAGAACTAGCAACGAGAAGTTATCGCTAACTTCTTTTTTTTTATTCTTTAAATAGTTAACAATGCAAAGAGCGCTATTGGACGTATACAGTCGCTGATTAGGCATGTCAAGAATAGATGAGGGAAATTAATATCACTACTAACTGAATTAGGAGTTCAACCACTCTAATAATAGTTGAAATGCCGAGATAAATTCGGCATTGGGATGGCAAGGGGAAGCAATGAATAAGAAAAAGCATTATACTAATACTTACTGTACGAATTAGAAAGGTTTAGGTGAGCATATTGAATAATAACGATATATTAACTCGACTAAGATACGCACTCGACATAAAAGACGCAGAAATGGTTGAGATTTTCGCACTAGGCGGAATCGAAACAACAAAGACAGAAGTCCAAGACATGTTATCGAAGTCAAAAGTTAGTGCGGATGGAGAAACGCCAGACGAAGAGTACATTAAAATGATCGACAACACGACATTAGAGTCATTTTTAAACGGGTGTGTAACATTAAAAAGAGGACCGCAAGAGGAAACTCCTGAGACTCTCAAAAATCAGTTCTTAATGACAGCCGACAATAGAAACGTAAATAATATCTTGCTCAAGAAGATGAAAATTGCACTTTCCTTAACTAGTGAGGAAATGATTGAAATCTTAAATGACGTAGGTGTCACGGTGTCAAAAAGTGAATTGAGTGCGGTTCTTCGAAAAGAAGGACATCGGAATTATAAAGAGTGCGGCGATCGGTACGCAAGAAACTTCCTAAAAGGATTGGCCTTAATTTACCGAGCATAAAACATATGACAATCTAGGTAGGCCCCGAATCGTTATCGGAGCCTACCTTTTTTAGTTGCTCTGCAGATAATATGACAGCGAATACGTGATAAGCTATAATCATGAAGGTTGCAGCCACCTTTCAACTAGAGAGAGGGGAGTATCTTTGATTTCACTACATAATGTTAGTAAAAGTTTTACCGGTGTTCCAGTCATTCAACCCATTTCACTCTCGATTGCACAAGGTGATATCCATGGCATCATTGGAGCAAGTGGTGCAGGAAAGTCGACGTTGTTGCGACTCATGAACTTGTTGGAAACACCAGATGATGGAGTAGTTGAGGTGAACGGCCAAAAGTTGACCGCACTCAACGCCAAGCAACTTCGGGAAGCTCGTAAATCGATCGGGATGATCTTTCAACACTTCAACTTAGTGGCCAATAAAACCGTGTACGAAAATGTGGTTGTCGCACTTGAACTCGCAAAGTATCCTAAAGATGAACGTCGGAACCGAGCCTTGGAGTGTCTGCGATTTGTTGGACTTGAAAGCTTTCAGGCCAAGTATCCCGCGCAACTAAGTGGCGGTCAAAAGCAGCGGGTTGCGATTGCAAGAGCGCTTGCGAACCACCCGCATGTGCTGTTATGTGATGAACCCACTTCATCTCTTGATCCCCATACGACCGCTGAAATCCTCACAGTCTTAGCGGATATCAATCAAAGACTTGGGGTCACCATTGTCCTTGTGAGTCATGAGATGGAGGTCATTAAAAGCATCTGCAACCGTGTAACTGTGCTTACGGAAGGGACTGTCCATGATACGTTGTCCATTACACCTAAAGGCATTCAGGCGACGGAAAGCTCTGCGAATCACTTTGTAGAACAGCTCATGAAAGATGGTGATCGCGATGCCTGAAGTACTCGTTCAATACCAAGCTGAAATTTGGCAGGCGATTGGAGAAACGTTCATCATGGTGGGGGTTTCCATCCTTGCGGCTATTCTAATTGGGCTCCCTGTGGGAACGTTGTTATACCTTTGTCGTAGGGGACAAGCTTTTGAAAATCAGGTTGTTTTTTCGGTTGTCAACTTATTAGTGAATGTGGTCCGTTCCTTTCCGTTTCTATTGTTAGTCGTCTTCTTAATTCCTTTTACCAGACTTCTGATTGGAACAGCAATCGGCACCGCAGCTGCAACTGTGCCACTTTCAATCATCGCGATTGCTCATTACTCTCGTTTAGTGGAACAAGCGTTATTGGATGTGCCAAAAGGTGTGATGGAAGCGGCGATTTCGATGGGCGCTTCTTTGAAAGAACTCATCTTTAAGTTTCTTTACGTGGAGGCCCGTTCCGGACTCGTCCTCGGATTAACGACCTCTATCATTAGCTTCATCTCTTATTCGACTATTATGGGAGTGGTAGGAGGCGGAGGAATCGGTGATTTTGCGATCCGCTATGGCTATCAGCAGTTTAAGACAGATTTAATGATCTATATGATTGTGATCATGATCATTCTGGTACAGCTCATCCAATTTACGGGGACGTCTGTATCTAGATGGATAGACAAAAGATAAAGAACAGGAGAAAACAATGAAAAAACTTCTTTTATTTTTAGCGTTGAGTATGATTCTTGTAGTAGCAGCAGGCTGTAGTAAATCGGATTCTGCCAATGAACCTGAAAAGGCTCCGGCAAAAGAAGACGAAGTTGTTACATTGAAAGTCGCGTCATTAATTCCACCAATGACGGAGATTCTTGAACTGGTTAAACCGAAATTAGCGGAAGAAGGCGTTGACCTTGAAATAGTTGTGTTGGGGGATAACGTTCAACCGAACAGTGCACTTGCTGCGAAAGAAGTAGACGCAAACTTCTTCCAACACGTTCCGTATATGGAAGAGTTCAATCGCAACAATGATGCGAAACTGGTTCCGATTACTCCCATCTATTTTGCCAATTATGGCGTCTATTCAAAAGACTACGACACCATGGGCAAATTACCGAAGGGTGCGAGCATTGCAATTGCAAATGATATTTCAAATATTGACCGATCATTAGCATTACTAGCACAGCAAGACATCATTTCGCTAAAAGAAAAAAATGGACCTTACTATACCAAAGCAGATATCTTAGAGAATCCGAAGAACTACGAGTTCAAAGAAGTGGATTTACTGATGCTTGCGAGAATGTATGATGACGCAGATGCAGTCATCATGACCCCCGCTTATGCAGCACCACTGAACCTGACGCCGAAAAGCGATGCACTCCTAACTGAAGGCGTCGAAAATGACTTTGCAATCACGCTAATTGCCCGTGATGATAATGCAGATTCGGAACCGATTCAAAAGTTATCGAAAGCAATGACTTCCGATGAGGTCCGTAAGTTTTTGGAAGACAACTACGACGAAACGGCAATTCCAGCATTCTGATTAAAACATAAAGAGGCTTTAAGAGCGGGGATCCCTGTCTCTTAAAGCCTTTTCCAATTCCGTTCTTTCCACATTGTTTTTGTATCTGAACAAACAAAAGGGACTTTCGCAGAAATCAGTTCTCACTGACTTTCTGGAGAGTCCCTTTTATAGGTTGCCCTGTTCAATTTGTTTAATGGCTTCTTCAAGCCAATAAATGGTGTGATCAGACTTTGTTGTAAAGTATCCAATAAGCAGTTCATTGAGATTTTCACTTTTTTTGTCTCTACGAGTAGTGTTTTCAAAATTCATGATACGATCCCAATGCGCTTTATAATGGGCCAATCTCTCTTTTAAAAGGATTACTACTTTTTCAGAATCAACGTATTTAATGTTAGCTAAGCCGATTACAATGTCATTAATGTCGTTGGCAGCTTCAAATAACTTATAAATCTTTTTGGGGAACTCTTCACGGCCTTTAGCCGTAATCGCGAATACTTGTTTATCCGGTCGATGTTCTTCCTTTATGATTTCAACAGGTTCAATTAAACCGTGTTTTGCCAGAGCATCGAAGTGATAGTACAGCTTACTCTCTGTGATTCCACCTAATTCGTCCAATGGAATGGGTTCAGACATTTGTTTTTTCAGCTCATAAGGATAGGTTTTTCCTATCATTAGTTTGCTTAATATAAACACTTGAATGCTCATTCGCAATGCCCCTTTAATAAGAATAAATTATTCTTATTATAACATGATTAAGACAACACTTTAGTAATTTCTTCGATTTCAGTCCTTGTTGCGGACTTGTCAGTTGGTTTGGACTTGTGAACGGTCGCAACGATTATGATATTTATGACCATTGCACCTAAACCAACTGCAGCTAGAGACCAAAGGAATGGACTTGGACTAATGCTTCCATATAAATCTGCTAAGTAACCTTGTACTGAATAATACATAGGTGTGATATGACTCGCCCATTCATATGGCTTGTACATCATATCACGTGAGATGACTGCCCCATTTGCTAAAGTCTGTACGAAGATTAGTGGGATATTGAGAATCATACCAGCTGATCCAAATAAGAAAATTAGAATCGCTGTGAAATTGAAACTTGCCATGTAGATCAGAGTTTGATGACCTACGATACTCAAGAATAAGCTTCCATCAGGTTGGTTCACTAAATAGGTGATTCCTGTAGCGGCTAGTGAAGATAACACTGCTATTAAAAGAGCCGTCAATTGTAAGTAGATGAATAGTCGCGTCTTGCTAGCTTTTCCACGGCTTTCTTTAAAAGCTTCTACTAATTGCATGGATCCAATCATAGCCCCGATATAGCTCGCCATTGTTAGGAACATAGGAAGCATATTGTTATGCATGCCATCTGGTATTTTGTTAACGGTTACCACGTTTCCGACATAAGCCGTTTCAATTTTCTCGGCTAATTCAGCGGCCTGCTTTTCAGGTACATTAAAATTCATCAAAACGCTTTGTGCAGTTTGTTGAGAGAATTGCTCACTCAGCTGATTATTAATTTCTGTAACGACTGACTTCATAGAAGAAGAAATGACTGTTGCTCCTGCGTCATTAATTGTAAAGTCGATACTAGATGATGTCTCACCGTTTTGCATATCCGAAGAAAATGATTCGGGAATATGAACGACTAAAGCTAAATCATTTTTTTCTAAATCCTTTAGTGCCTGTTTGTTTTTGATATCTGTTTCTATATCTTTAAAAGGTAAGTTTTCTTGTAATTGATCAGCAATTTTTGCCCCATAGTCACCTGCATCATCATTGACGATTGCAATCGGTAACTTATCAATATTTCCTGGAATAGCCGTATAACCTGGCAAGAAGACCCCTAGCATGGCAATCGCATAGAATACCCCCATAATGATGGCGGCAATGGAACCTCTTGTTTTTAGAAATTGTGTGAATTTCATGTGTTTTTCCTCTCTCCAATTCAATATACACTTTAACTTAAGGACTTTAGAAAAAGTACTTTGTTTAAAGTATCTCATCATTTTATTCTTTTTCCTTAGGAAGTCAACTATTTTGATTGGATAAGGATCAGATGGAATTTGTAGCAAGTGAAATGTGAAAGTGCTAAATCAGCACAACAACTATCATATGAATGGACTAGCTACAGCGTATACTGATAATCAGGAGTGATGAAATTGAATGAGTGTATTCAGCAAATGATTGATTGGATAGAAGACAACTTACAAGGGGAGTTCTCATTGGACGAGTTAGCAAGTCATATGGGGTATTCCACATACTACTGCTCTTTTAAGTTTCATCAAGCAACCGGTATTAGTGTGCGGCGTTACATTTTGCTTCGAAGATTATATTTGTCTACAGGAGATTTAGTAATGAATCGTAAAATCATCGATATCGCTGTTGATTACAACTATTCATCGCAAGAGGCTTATAGCAGAGCTTTTAAATCAGTTTTTGGTGTGAGTCCAAGAGATTTTCAACGCCATCAAATGCCAGTTCAATCAATTGCCAAACTAATAATTCATCCAGGAAAGGACGGAGATAGTATGAATACTCGTAGAGAAACAGAAGTAGCAAACTTGCATAGTGAAAAGAGTGAATTATTTGACCGGGATGTGTTGAATATCTTAAATGGGGAAGTCATGTATGAGGAGTTCAAAAATAAAAAACTGATGGGAAATTCCGATTATGCCCCATTTAATGAAGCGATGTGTGTCCATGAAACGACAATTCCAATTTTCGATTCCACATTCATTGAAACACGTGCTTTAGGACATCATGTCTCTATGGAAAGTTACATCTCTAAAGTAATGCAACCTTTAATAAATCTCAATCAGAAAAACTATAATTATATAGTTTTGTGGTTTGGTGAAGATATGTTTTGTCAGATGAATCTTCTAACCGTTCTTGCGTATCTTGAGCAGTCGGATTATAAAGGTACGGTGTATTTAAATAGTTTTAGAGAGGACGAATTTAAAGTAACTCAAACTGAACTTGCTTTAGGAACCTATTATTCAGTCTATGAAGACGTGCTTGTGAATCACAAGAAGCCGAAACATAAAGTGCTGCCTGTGTTGTACCAGGCAATCGAGTTGTATCTAGAAATGCAGACAGAAAACAATCCTGTTACTAAATACATTGCAAGAAATAAACAATTGTCTCAATCCGAATTGCTTAAGCGGTTATTTGAGGTTTTCCCGATGATCGGGTATGGAGACACTCAGTATATAGAGCTGATAAATAGAGCACAGTAAGGGAATATCACTGAGCTTGTTTAGAAGAAGCGCATAAGGAGTGCAGCTGTACCAGTGGATTAGTAAACCGTCAGATCGTGCAAAGTAAAATATAAATTTCTGTTTAACTCGTACGTACTACTAATAAAATAATCCGTATCACGAGTAAACCAAAAGACCGCAACGCACGGGTCTTTTGGTCTTTAAAAAGGGTCTGATTCAACTAATCTCATTCAAGACTATTCTCAAGTTCTAAAGACACGCCTACACAATTCCAATTCCTTAATAGGAAGTCCAGCCTCCATCTACACCAATTACCTGTCCATTCACGAAACTCGCAGCATCCGATCCTAGGAGGATGGCCAACTCTCCTACTTCTTCAGGCTGTCCGACGCGCGGGTTCAGGGACATACCAAGTGATTGGCGACGTGCGCCAAACTCGCTTATATTTTTCATGGAAGTACTGATATTGGTCGCTACGGCTCCCGGGGCAATCCCGTTGCAGCGAATGTTTTTGTCTGCGTACATGAATGCCGTATTTTTTGTTAGACCGACGACTGCGTGCTTTGATGCTGTGTACGCAGCTCCCGCACGACCACCGTAAAGCCCGCCTGCAGAGATGTTATTGACGATAGCGCCGTGTCCTTGTTCCATAAATAGGTTGACCGCAATGCGCATCGATTTCATGACGGCCGTAGTGTTCACAGAGAAAACTCGTTCCCATTGTTCTTCTGAAACTTCTCCAACAGGCTCCATCCCATCCATGATACCGGCGTTGTTTACAAGGATGTCCAATTTACCAAATGCTTCTTTTGTTTCATCGAATAGCCGTTGCACATCCTCTTCAGATACCACATTTGTTTGAACTGCAATCGCTTCTGCACCTAAAGCTTTAATTTCTTCTACCACAGCTTGAGCACCCTCCATGTTGATGTCGGACACTACGACTTTCGCACCTTCCTTTGCGTACCCTACAGCAATTGCTTTTCCCATACCGGATGCTGCTCCAGTGACGATGGCTACTTTTTCTTCTAATCTCATTTGAATCTGCCTCCTCTGATTTTACTGTACACCTGTTCAATAAAATTATAGTATTGAGTGTGAGTTCTTACAATAATCAAATAGTTGATAGTTGTTCATTAAGAAACAGAACTATTAAAAGCTGTTCAATAAGAGGTGAAAAGGGATGCGGACAGATTTGCGTGTGATAAAAACAAAAGAGGCATTGCACAACGCTTTGTTGGAGGTACTAGATGAAAAGAGCTTGGACACCATTTCTATATCAGAAATATGTAGAAAAGCAAAGGTGAACAGAGGTACTTTTTATTTGCACTATACTCAAGTGGAGGATCTATTTGAAGAGTACTTTAAAGAAATCACTGCCGATTTGGCGAGATCCTATCAAGAACCGTATCGCCATGTGACTGTATTGAAAACAAAAGAATTAAATCCTGATACAATACGTATTTTCCATCACATTGAAAAATATCAGCACTTCTACCGTATTGTATTTTCAAAGAAAGTCCCATTACTGTACTATTATTTATTGTTTGAAGAAATCAAACAATTATTGCTTAAGGATCAAGAAGCGATATTGCATGAAGAAATTGACCGCGAGCTGCACTGTTCTTATCAGGCGAATGCCATCATTGGAATCATCATTGATTGGTACCATAAGGATTTCATCTATAGCGCTGATTATTTAAACCGACAACTCGTCCAAATCGTAAATATACAATCAGGTAATTCCAAGGGTACTTGATTGCATTCCGTTTATGATTAAATGAAAAATTACAAAAGCAGGTGACAACTCATGAACCGAAACGTAATTGACGCACACATCCACTTAGATATGTATGAGGATTATGAACGTGTCCAAATTCTAGAAGAATTAGAAGCAACGTCTGTTGAATCATTAATTGCAGTCTCAAACAATTTAGCTTCTTCACTTAGGCAGTTGGAGTTTGCTCGAATGGACAGTCGGGTTAAACCTGCTATCGGATATCATCCAGAACAGTCGCTGCCGAGTGAAAGGGAGCTTGAAGGAATTATGCAGCTCATTGATGATAAGCATGACTGTCTTATTGCAATAGGAGAAGTAGGTCTTCCATATTATTTGCGTCAGGAGGAGCCGGAGATAGATGTAGCGCCTTATGTGAATTTACTTGAGCGCTTTATGCACAAAGCGGTAGACTGTGATTTACCCATCGTGTTACATGCTATTTACGAAGATGCTGAGCTTGTATGTGACATGTTGGAAAGCTATCACATCACACAGGCGCATTTCCATTGGTTTAAAGGGGATGACGCAGTTCTAGAGCGTGTTCTTCGGAATGGGTATGTTCTATCGGTTACGCCCGATGTTACGTATGAACAAGAGATTCAACATATAGTCAAACAAACCCCACTGTCGCAACTAATGGTGGAAACAGATGGACCTTGGCCATTTATAGGCCGATTTGCAGAGAAGATGACTCATCCATCCATGATGCACCATAGTATAGAAACAATCGCAGATATTAAGGGGATGAGAGTAGAAGAAGTTTATCGACAAATCTATGAGACAACCCGGAAATTTTATAGGATATAATGGTCGTGAAGAGCTGAATAGATTGGCACATCAATTTAAACTGTAATCATACGGAACACGAGATCATTTCACTTGGATGATCTCGTGCTTTTTTGTCGGGGGAGAATATCTTCACCCTAATTCTCTTACGTGTTGTAAGTTAAACAAACGGTTGGAAATAGCTTCTCTTGAGATTCTTTAATTATTCACCCTCCAATGATACGATAACGTTATGAGAAAGCATGGAGGTGCAGAAACTTTATGTTCTTGGAGGATTGGAAGAAACAACTAAATGACAATGAGTCATTGTTCATTGGAGAAGAAACTGCATTTCGCGCGGCGGTATTGGTGCCGCTCGTTCAAGAATCAGGCGAGTGGCATGTAGTTTTTGAGAGGCGTTCCCTGACAATGCGTAAACAGCCGGGAGATAGTAGTTTTCCAGGAGGTCGAATTGACTTGGCAGACGCTTCGCCAATGGATGCTGCATTGCGAGAAACGCATGAAGAATTAGGGATCGATCCAGATACCGTCAACATTATTGGAAAGCTGAGTCCATATATTGCATCTCCTTCGTTTGTCGTCTATCCCTTTGTTGCGGTGTGTGACTACAATGAAATTATCCACTCATTTAATAAGGACGAAGTCGAAGAAGTCTTTGCAATTCCGTTGAAGTGGTTACTTGACCATGAACCTGTTCTTCACAGAGTGCCGGTTCAACCCGCGCCCTTGCCTGACTTCCCGTTCGATAAAATCTACAATGGTGAGCAGTACCAATGGGGAAAGCGTTCACAGGAAGAATGGTTTTATGAATATGAAGAGTATATTGTTTGGGGATTGACTGCTCGGATATTAAAGCACTTTATCGATTTGATTAAATAAAATAGTATCTCACATAAAGGAGCCATGAAAATGAGAGAAAAGAAGTCATGGACAGTAAAGATCCTTGTAGGAATTGCAGCGTTACTGCTGATTGCGATAGCTGGATTCTTCATCTTCGTCAGTACTTCCTATGAGGCAATTCCATCTGCAAAGAAAAGCTTAGAAACAGATGATCAGTTAATAGTTAAAGACGAAGGAGATATTCTATTTGAACCGATTTCCGAGACGCGTGATATCGGATTTATTTTCTATCCTGGCGCGAAAGTGGAGGCACCTGCTTACGCAACGATGGCAAGAGAAATTGCAGCGAAAGGATATCCTGTTATTCTTGCAGACTTGAGATTTAACTTAGCGATTCTTTCTCCCAATCATGCGGATGAGATTATAAGTAACCATCCTGAGATTAAAAGGTGGGTCATTGGTGGCCACTCATTAGGTGGTGTGATGGCGTCCGATTATGTGCTGGATCATGAGAATGTAGAAGGGCTTGTGTTACTTGCATCCTATCCTCAAAGTAAGACTGATTTGAGCAAGTCATCGTTAAACGTGTTGTCCCTTTGGGGAAGCAACGACGAGGTGGCAGATCTGGAGAAAGTGAAAAATGCAAAGGAAATCATGCCCAATGATGCGGAATTCATCGAAATAAAAGGTGGGAATCACGGTGGTTTTGGAGAGTATGGTCATCAAAAAGGCGATGGAGACTCTTCGTTGTCAGGGGATCAGCAAATTCAAGACACCGTTAAATACATTGTGGAATTTTTGGGAGAACTGAGCGAGTGAAGAGAATCTTGCTTACCTTAATGCAAAAAACCTGCATGCAGAAAGTTCATCCACATGCAGGGTACACTTAAATCACGAACATAACACAACGATTTGATAAGGCGTCGTCTGAGCAGGGATACTCCGAGTTGTTGCACCATATACGACAAGTAGATCTCGATTGGCCAGGTTTCCAGTGAAAGGCTGCCCATTCTGCAGGACGACTTTAGTAGCTGGATTCATGTTCAGCTGTAACGTGTGATCACTGCTTACTAACTGATCATCAAAATGATCGACTTTCACAAATTGTCCTCGTACATTTTTGCTTACAATTAACGCATTGAATTGGGGTGGAAAGATAAGAGGCGCAGGTGCATCACCGTCGTAAAATCCTGTTACCTGATCCCCGACTGATACGACTTCGTGATCGACAAAGTAAGTTGTCGGAGCCACTACAAAATTCACTACGTTTCCATAACCATTATCAACTGACATTAGCTTATAACAGCCCACCTCGTTATACTGACCGATAGAAAAGTCATTAATGGCAGTCACGATGCCAGCAAAGGCTTGATAGTTTATCATTTCAATTCCCCCCACTATATGCTTGAGTTACGTCTACATAGAGTATGCCTGCATTCCAACTTAGTGAATCCTAGGATACGAATAGTACTGTAAAAGAGTAAGCCAGTTGCGGCTTGCTCTTTTTTATAAAAGTTTTGAAATGGCTGTATACCTTTTGCGAATTCGATTGTTATATAGGAGAGAGGAGCTTAGCGGACACATGACAGAAGAAGACCTATTATCGATGCTATACAAAGATAAATATTTGTTTATCCAAAACTACTTGATGAAGCTCGGTTCCTCTCTCCCAGATGCCGAGGATATTGGGCAGAACACATTTACGAAAGCCATCGTCAATAATATCCACACTACGATGGAGAATCCGATTTCTTGGCTATTCCGTGTTGCAAGAAACGAATACTTTACGTTATGCAAAAAGAAGAATCGGGAAATTGTGATGTACATCGAGCCAGATGGAATTGAGCAATTGCTGTCGATAGAAGATGGCGAGTCCATTTTACTCGGTAAAGAAAGCAGAGCGGCCATTCAGCACGTGTTAGGTGAGTTAACTCCTGCTTTTAGTAATTTACTGTTGTTTAAATATGAATTTGAAATGTCCTATGAACAAATCGCATCACTGCTCGATATGAAAGTTGATACAGTCAAAACCTCTTTATACAGGGCACGCATTGCATTCAAGAAAAAATGGAGTGAAAACGATGAGAAATTCTGATAACGATCTCGATGCAATCTTTAATCATGATGATTCAACCAATCTATTTAAACAAGCAAAACGGAAGAACATTCAACAGAACGTGGTCATCAATTTAATTCTAGTACTTTCAACAGTTGCTTTTCTAGTCATCATCAAGTGGTGGATCACCCCCTATCTATTGACACAAGATACAGCAAAAGTGGAAACCTATTACACGGTGTTCGGAGCAAATATGTATGTCGGTCAATGGCAAGAACACCCCAAGTTACTAGGATCGAGTGCGACTGCTCCAGTTTACAAGTTAGTAGATGGTATCCCTGTCGAACTGAAAACCGTTCAGCACAAAAATAATACGGTAGATGCGTTCGTTTCCAGTGAACATGGAGTGTTTCGAACGAATGGGAAGAAGGTGACGACGTTCATGCATCCAAATGTGGTGTATAAGGAATACAACAAAGACTTAACATCCCTTCAAGAGGATACGTTGTATGAAGTGGCGCTGTCATTTAGCAGATCCTTCACTCCCGAAGAACTTGAAATTCAATTCCCTGAATCACTTACACCCTCTTGGCTATGGCTTGATGTATTTGACGAAAATGAAGTGAAGACGATGCAAAAAGAGCAACCCATTTTCACTGAGGATGAAGTTGTCGGCATTTCTACAGTAGATCAAAGTGGAGCCCGTTTCGAAAATCCTGCAGAACACTTTCAAGAGGATTTGAAACTTTCGATTTCCAAAAATCGAGGAACAGATAAAGAGATTCTGATGCAAGTTCAAGAAGCAATTGATCGTGAATCTCCAGAAGTAATTGGTGCTGTTGTTACAGGATCAGCAAATGATTTACAACAATTACAACAACTCGACTTCGTAAAAAATATATCAATCGGAGCAAGTGTGCACAACTAGAGGAGGAACATGTCATGTCTAACATAGTTCGAAAAGTCATCTTCATCATTGCAGCGCTTGCAGTTAATATAAGTGCCGTGAGTATTATATCCTTCTTTTTATTTGGAGCAACTTCAATCTTTTCAATAGATGTATTGTTTGGTTTGTTGTTGCTTACTGCATCTAACATTCCTGTCATCATCCTGTATCGAGCTATGAAGAATGAGAGGGAAACTAGTTATTTAACGGCATTACTTGGAGCAATTGGCGTTTGCATTGCATTCATCACGTTAGCGAATATTTGGACACTCACAGTTCCAATCGTTATTTTCAGTGTCAGTATTCTAATTGCATTGGTTTTCAGTATTCGTAAATAAGACGTCTATCGTCCCAAATAGAATGAAAAAATCCTCCGAAATGGGTACTCTACATTTCGGGGGATTTCTTGTGCTAATGAATTTTTATAGGGCTTCCAGAGAAACCTCTATGTTGTCTCGCGTCGCTTTTGAGTATGGGCAGACCTGGTGAGCTTTTTCGACTAACTCTTTCAGCTGGTCTTTTTCAATACCTGTACCTTTAACTTGAAGTTTCACGGCTAACTTAAAGCCTTGGTCCGCTTCGTCTTTCTGGAGGCTGACATTTGCAGTGACTTCAGATTCGAATTTTACTTTTTCTTTGCCAGCGACTAATTGCAGTGCGCTGTCAAAACATGCTGCATAACCTGCAGCAAACAATTGCTCAGGGTTTGTTGAGCTTTCTAGTTTTTTAGCTCTAGGAGTTCCGGGCATTGCTGTATCAAAGCTTACGACATTATCGGAGGATTGAACGTGTCCTTCACGTCCACCGTTTGCAGTTGCAGTTGCTGTGAATAGTGTTTCTGACATGATATCACTTCTCCTTATTTTCTATTTAGTACGATAGATAGTGTTTACCCTATGCTCAAGTTTTTAAGCATAGGAAACAGATAGGTATTGTTAATGCCTAATTCAAGTCTTCAATAACCCTCAAGATTTCTTCCATGTACGCAACTATTGCTATAATGTAAGAGAGTCAAAAGCGAGTGCTGAACTTTGAACACTCTATGTTGGATGTGAGCTAAGTCAGATCCAAAACAATCGATCTTAAAGATAGAAAGCAGGGACTTTATATGAATAAAAAAGACATTGCTGATATTCGTAAACAATTTAAAGTAGATACGGATTTACTCATGATTACAGACATTTATAATGTTTACGTTCGCCAGGAAAGCGATGAAATCTATCACGAGGAGAGCCAAGCATTCGGGTTAATGGAGCTGGAGCAACAAGAATTATTTTTAGCGAACTTTAAAAAGGTGTTAGGCGGAAAACTCGCCATGAAACTATTCGAGGTGCGATTTGCGGAAGTAAAAGAAGGGCAGACAGACAATACCCAACAGCTCTTGTACGCAGGACTCCATACAAAAGAAGTGGATGATTGGAAAGAAAGCATGCAGTTGATCGCACAGAAAATGGTCAAGGACACTCAGTATGAAAAAGACTTGGTCATTACGTTCATTCGGGGGAAGTATTATAAACCGACGAAAAAGAACTTGGAAGAGTTGGAAATGGCTGAAGGGGACGAGGCGTATACAACACCTTTCATTCTTTGTAGCATGAATCACACCGAACTACCGAAAAGTTCACTCGTGTTCGACTTTATCGAACGAGAGTTTAAGTCCAGCGAGATGACTGATCCTGTCGTCAAATTAGCCTCGCCTATTGGTGGGTTTTTGTTCCCTTGTTTTACGGATAATGCAGCGGATGTGAATCACATTTTGTATGCTGCGGGTAAGGCGAACAAACCGGATTATCAATTTATCGAGAATGTGCTAGATGGCGAAGAAATCATGACGGCTGAAGATGACAAAGCAGTGTTTGAAGAAATTGTTAAGCACGTTGTGGGAGATGAAGTCAATACCAAAATGCTGGCCAACGTTTATGATGAACTCAACCGAATGACGACCGTGGAAGACGAAGGTGAAGATGAGGATTACGTCCCGACATTGGATACAAAAGAATTGGAACGCGTATTGAAATTGAGTGGAGCAGAAGACGTCGATACCGAAAAAGTACAACAGGCATTCCAATCTGTAGTTGAAGATGAATCCTATGAGTTGAAAGCGAGCCACGTTGTCCCGAGTTACACATCAAAATCTATAAAAATCAGCACGAAAGTCGCAAATATTTCAATCAGCCCACAAGATTTAAAATACGTGAAACAAGTTAACTACAACGGCAAACGCTGTCTCTTAATCGAGGTAGAAGAAGATACGATGATTGAAGGATTTACGTTGATGGAAGAAGAATTGTTTGAATCGTAAGTGTGTAGGTAAGTTAGCATCTTACAACAAACGAAGGAGCATAGCAGATTCGTAATGGAAGATGCAAAAAGGCTGATTGCATGAATGCAATCAGTTTTTTTAGTTTTGGACTATTGAATTCAAAAAACTAGTAATATAAAGTAAAGGTATCGGTAGTGATGCGAAATCGAATTCAAAGGAATGAGCGTAATGAGAGAAACGGTAACTGCAAAGGATGTAGCTAAACTGGCAGGAGTCTCCCAGTCTTCAGTTTCGAGGGTGTATTTTGAAGGAGCTTCTGTTTCAGAAAAGACGAAGAAGCGGGTTCTTGAGGCTGCGGAAGAACTTGGCTATCGTCCTAACGTATACGCGAGAAGTCTCATAACGAATCAGTCAAATATTATTGGTCTTGTCATGAAAGGCGTTCAAAACCCTTTTTATGCGCAAGTGTTGAAACGGTTTAGTTCAATATTTAAGCAACATGGATACAGTATTTTGTTTGTCTATACGAACAATGATGAAATCCAAAAAGAGGATGTCGAGACGTTATTGAACTATAATGTGGCGGGTGTGGTAGTCACTGATGCAACCATGTCGTTTTCGGTAGGGGAAGAGTTTAAGAAAAATCATATTCCACTCGTCTTCTTTAATAGAAAGCTAGGCACAGGAGAGTTCCATTCAGTGTGCTGCAATAATTTAAGTGCGAGCCGGTCGATTGCGCAATACTTACTTTCAAAAGGTGCATCGGAGCTGGTGTTGATTACTGGAGATGAACACACATCTACGAGTATTGAGCGTGAAAAAGGTTTTTGTGAGGTTCTCGATCGACAGAGAATCGCATATCGGAAATATAACTCAAATTACACATATGAGGGTGGCTATCAGACAGCTATGACTGTCCTGGAAGAAAAGCGATTGCCGGCAGCATTTTTTGTAGCTAATGACATTATGGCGCTAGGAGTAATTGATGCGCTTCGGAAAAATGATATTCGTATTCCACAAGACACAAAAGTTGTTGGATTTGATAATATTGAAATGGCTTCTTGGCCCGCATATGAACTGACGACTTGGGAACAGCCGATTGAAGAAATGATAGAGGAAACTGTGAATTATTTATTGGCAGAAATCATGTCCTATACCGGTTTAGCACAAATTATTGAGGTGGATGGAAAATTCGTTGAAAGAAAAACTACATAAAAGTGTTGACTAAAATGAATAATAGGAATAATCTTTTCTCATAGAGTTTCTTGCATACGTATGCAAGTGTAAGAACTCTCCGTGAAATGAGAATAGGTGTGTAAATAATTTTTTTATAAATCGGAATGTAAGCGGTTTAAAAATAGGAGGCGTAATTATGGTGAAAGTAATTAAAGCAGGTAAGTCACAAGAAGAAGTAGTTGCAAATGATACTAAGGTGTCTGAAATTGTTGCAGGTGCATTAAAAGATGTAGAGACTCGTGGTGATCAAGCGGTAAGAGAGCTATCGGCGAAGTTCGATAAATGGACTCCTGAATCATTCCGTTTAAGTGATGCTCAAATTCAAGAAATCGTTGAACAAGTCCCTTCTAGTGTCATTGAAGACATTAAGTTTGCTCAAAAAAACATTCAGACGTTTGCACAAGCACAACTGGATTCTTTGAATGATGTAGAAGTTGAAAGCATTCCAGGAGTTATTTTAGGTCATAAAAATATTCCTGTAAATAGTGTTGGATGTTATATCCCTGGTGGCCGTTATCCGATGGTAGCTTCTGCACACATGAGTGTTTTGACTGCAAAAGTTGCTGGAGTGAAACGAGTAATTGCATGTACACCGCCGATCAATGGTGAAATTCCACACGCAACAATTGCAGCTATGTATTTAGCTGGAGCAGATGAAATCTACTTGCTCGGTGGCATTCAAGCAATGGCAGCAATGGCAATCGGAACAGAAACTATCGAATCGGTAGACATGATCGTTGGACCGGGTAATGCATTTGTCGCAGAGGCGAAGCGTCAATTATACGGACGGGTTGGAATTGACCTATTTGCAGGTCCTACAGAAACGTTAGTAGTTGCAGACCATACAGCAGACGCAGAAATGATCGCAACCGATCTTCTGGGTCAAGGTGAACACGGACCAACTTCTCCAGGAGCATTAATCACGACTTCTGAAAAGCTCGCTTACGAAACGATTGAAGAAATCGCACGTCAGTTGGAGACGTTGTCGACTGCAGATGTTGCAAGTGTTTCATGGGAAGATTATGGCCAAGTATTAGTCGTCGATTCAATTGAAGAAGCACGTTTTGAAGCTGATCGTCTTGCGTTTGAACACGTAGAGATTCTAACGGAGGATCCAGATTATTTCTTGGAAAATATGACGAACTATGGTTGCCTGTTCTTAGGGCCTGAAACGAACGTTGCTTACGGGGACAAAGTAATCGGCACGAACCACACGCTGCCGACAAAAGGGGCAGCACGTTATACTGGTGGACTGTGGGTAGGCAAATTCATTAAAACCGTGACGTATCAAAAAGTGAAGCCGGAAGCTAGTGCTTATATCGGAGAATACGCAGCACGTCTTTGTAAGCTGGAAAACTTTGAAGGACATGCGAAACAAGCACTCCTTAGAGTAGAACGGTACGGTAAAAACTAAATCGTACACTTGGGGAAATTGGGGGTTTTACTATGTTAGGATTCATTGGTCTTTTTGGGGGACTAGCAATATTAATCTTTTTGACAATGAAGGGGATGAATCTCCTCATTGCAGCACCAATAACTGCACTGTTTATCGCCGTGTTAAATGGCATTCCTCTCTTCCCACAGTTAGCGGAAGAGGGAGCTGTAAATTTCTTAACGAACTATATGGGCGGATTTACGGGGTTCATCGCATCCTGGTACTTGATGTTCTTGACGGGAGCCATATTCGGTAAAGTCATGGAAGACAGTGGTGCCGCTGATAGTATTTCACAATGGATTGTTAGCAAAATCGGTATGAAACGAGCAGCTTTAGCAGTAGTCATCGCCTGTGCTGTTTTAACATATGGTGGTGTCAGTTTGTTCGTTGTCGCATTTTCTGTTTATCCGATGGCTTTGAGTCTATTCAGACAAGCCAATCTGCCAAGACGATTCATACCAGCTGCATTGGCATTCGGTTCAACAACATTTACGATGACATCTGCGGGCTCTCCAGAGATTCAAAACTGGATTCCGATTGAGTTTTTAGGCACAACACCATACGCAGGTTGGGAAGTCAGCTTTTTTGTAGCAATCTTCATGTTCTTGTTTGGATACTGGTGGTTGAAACGAATGATTTCTAAAGCGGTTGCTAAAGGTGAAAGATTTGTTGCTAGAGACACGGATCAGGAAGCGGATACGCGAACAGAACTTCCGAATCCATTACTTAGTATGATTCCTTTAGTCGTTGTCCTTGGAATTACATTGATTTTACACAAATCACTTGGAACGTCTGCATTAATTATTTCTTTGAGCGGTGGTATTTTAGCAACGTATTTGATCAATAAAAAGTACTTTCAGAACTTCGGGCATGCGGTTGGTGAAGGTGCAATGGGGGCAGTTATTGCAATCGCCAACACAGCCGCAGTCGTTGGTTTTGGGGGTGTGGTAAAAGCGACACCTGCTTTTGAAGCGGCGGTTGGCGTAATGACAGACATCCCAGGGAGCCCGCTTATTGGGGGGGCACTGGCAGTTGCCGTTATCGCTGGACTTACGGGTTCGTCATCGGGTGGACAGGCGATTGCCTTGCCACTTCTGGCACCGCATTATATGGATTTAGGTGTCGATCCAGATGCGTTACACCGTACAGTAGCCATATCTTCAGGGTCATTGGATTCACTGCCACAAGGAGGATACGTTGTGACAACGATCCGTTCCATTGCAGGTGAAACGCATAAAGACGCGTATCCAGCATTTGGAGCCTTGTCTGTTGTCGTACCACTCATTGGTGCCGCTTTGGCAGTCATCTTATTCTCGATAGGCTTGTAAGAGTTCAATACCCAACAAACCGGCTAATGGTTTGTTGGGTATCTCTCGTTTACTAAACAAAAATAAGGGGTGGTTTAAATGGAGAAGATTTCAATAATAGGTTGTGGAACAATGGGGCATTCAATCGCGTTAGCGGCGGCATGGGAAGGATTTCCGGTAAAACTTATTGGGATAAATGAAGCTGATCTTGAAACGGCCAAAACAGGATTACAAAATAAGTTAACTGTGATGATGGAAAACGAACTGATCGATTTGAAGAAAATAGAAAAAATTCGCGGGAATATCGAGTTATCGACGTCTTTAGAAGAGATGGTTTCTACTTCGGATTTCATCTTTGAGGTGATTCCTGAACAAATCGAACTGAAACGGGTATTGTATAAAAAGCTAGAAGAATTAGTGAGTGACACATGTATTATTGCTAGCAATACATCCGGATTTAAACCGAGTGAGCTTGCAAAAGAGATGAAGCATCCGAACCGCTTCATTGTCACACACTTTTGGAACCCTGCTCACTTAGTTCCTCTTGTAGAAGTGGTAAAGGGTGAGCATACAGACGAGCGAACCATTGAGAAAGTGATGCAAATTCTTGAACAGATGAATAAGAAACCGGTTCTGCTAAAGAAAGAGATCACGGGCTTCATAGGTAATCGTCTTCAATATGCATTGTTCCGGGAAGCCCAGTATTTATTGGACATTGGAGCTGCAACGAAAGAAGACATTGACGCTGCAGTTACATATAGCATAGGGCGCCGCTTGCCGGTAACAGGTCCATTAATGACGGCAGACATGGGTGGACTGGATGTGTTTTCAGCGATTTCAAATTACTTATTCAGCGAGCTAAGTACAGCTCAACAATCTGGTGAAACACTCACTCACCTTGTAAGTGAGAAACATTTAGGTGATAAAAACGGACAAGGTTTTTATGAATGGGATGAGAAGACATCTATAGAGGTCAATGAAGAGCGTGAACGCACACTCATCCATTTCTTGAAAAATGATCGGAATAACCGTGAGGAGGAGAGGAAATGAGTTCTTATTTCTCTGAACTTAAAGGGAAGACTGTTGTCGTTACAGGTGGTAGTAAGGGAATAGGAAAAGATATTGCACTCACATTTGCAGAGTTGAATGCCAATGTAATCATTACTGGTCGTAATGAAAAAGTACTCAATGAAGCTGTACGTGAGCTACAAGTATTTAACCCAAAATGCATGGGGATCTCTGGAGATTTGAGTGTTCTAGCAGTGATCCAGCATCTGGTTGAAACAGTTGTAACTACCTTTGGAACGATTGATGTGTTAGTGAACAATGCAGGAGTAAACATTGCGAAGCCTGCATTGGACGTGACAGAATCGGATTGGGACACTGTACTCGATTTAAACTTGAAGTCGGTCTTCTTTAGCAGCCAGGAAGCAGCTCGTCATATGCTTGCACAAAAAAGTGGTAAGATTATTAACATTGCTTCGCAAATGGCGTTTGTTGGGTATTATAAGCGTGCGGCGTATTGTGCAAGTAAGGGCGGGCTCGTTCAATTGACGAAGGCGTTGGCAGTTGAATGGGCAGAACATGGCATTACGGTAAATGCGGTTGCCCCAACTTTCATTGAAACTGAGTTGACGGCAAAAATGTTTACAGATGAAGCCTTTAAACAAGATGTAGAAAAGCGGATCTTGTTAAATGGATTGGCAAAGCCGAAGGATATATCTGGAGCTGTACTCTATCTAGCTTCCGATATGGCTGGCTTTGTAACAGGAGAAACCATTAAAGTAGATGGCGGATGGACGGCAATTTAACTTAAGGGGATGAAGTAATGGTAGAAGGCAACGTTTTGTTCATTACAGGAGCGGCTCGAGGAATCGGCTTTGATATTGCAAAAGCCTTTTCAGAAGCCGGAGCAAAAGTGGTTCTTTCAGATCTTAGTCAACAAGCAATCGATGAAGCAGTCGCTCAGTTAAGTGGAGATGTTTCGGGAATCGTTTGTGACGTCACGAAAGAAGAAGACATTCAAGCTGCAATTGAATTCACTGTGAAAACCTATGGAAAAATAGATATCTTGGTGAATAACGCAGGTCTACAACACGTGTCGTTCATCGAGGACTTCCCAACTGAAAAGTTCGAACTGCTCTTGAAAGTGATGCTAACGGCACCATTCATCGCCATTAAACACGCAATGCCATATATGAAAAAACAGAAGTTTGGCCGCATTATTAACATGGCATCGATTAATGGGGTTATAGGATTTGCAGGGAAAGCTGCCTACAACTCAGCGAAACATGGCGTGATTGGCTTAACAAAAGTAGCTGCATTGGAATCTGCAACAGATGGTGTTACCGTGAATGCAATTTGTCCGGGGTATGCAGATACGAAACTGGTCCGTGACCAATTCAATGATCTTGCTACAACTCGAAATGTTGAAGTGGAGCAAGTATTGGAAGAAGTTTTGTATCCACTTGTGCCACAGAAAAGATTGATTGACGTCAAAGAAATCACTGATTTGGCGTTGTACATGTCGAGTGAATCTGCAAAAGGGATTACTGGACAAGCGATTGTTTTAGATGGTGGATATACGGCTCAGTAATCGGGTGTAACTCATTTCGAATTCGTGTAAACGAAAGAGGATCCTTGAAGCATATATGAAAGTGAAAAACCGCACACCGACCTGGAAACTCAGGTTGGAGTGCGGTTTTCAATTATTCCTTACGATAGGCTTCCAAGAACTCTTTTACCTTATCAGAATCAGCTACAAGCTCGTTTCCTGTGTCCACGAGTGGGCTAACAGTCGAATAAGCTTTTTTCTTGTTACCTTGATAATAGTTCAAAAACTCATCTTGATTGATGGAGAATAGTACAGCTTTACGTAAGTTTTCACTTTCTGAAACTTTTCGGCCGGCCGTGTTGAACTGCAAGTAAGTAACAGCGTTGCTGTCGCTCTTTTGTAGTAGCAAGTTATCGTCTGCTTCAACAAGGTCGTACTTCGTTTCCGGAACTCCATTAAAGAGGTGAATTTCACCGTTACGTAATGCCGACAGAGCACTATCAGAGTCATCGATGAAACGTACAGTTATGTTTGAAATCTTAGGTTCAAAATCACTTCCCGTACGATAGCCTGGATTTTTAACGAAGTCTGCTTGGTAATCGTTTTTCTTCACAAGTATATAAGGTCCACTTGCATACAGATGGTTGTTATAAGTTGCACCTTCAGTTACTGTGCGCTGATCTCCATATGGAATATCCTTATCTAAGTTGAAGGATGCAACATCATACGTGTTGATACTCTTCACTTGTTTTTCTGAAACAATCCCTGCAGATTGATGGGCCAAGTAATTTAAAACTTGGGGGAATGGTTCAGTTGTTGTTACTTTAACCACTTGATAGTTTCCTTTACTATTGTCAGCTTTTGTTTTACTTTCAACGACTCCGGATAGTTTCGTATCAAGCCCATTTTCCAGTGTCTCTAAAATGGTTTCTTCGCTACCGGATTGTTTTGCATTCTTCAATTCTGTTAAATCGGTAACAATTTCAGCGCTTTTAATACGCTCGTGTAAGCTATACGTTCGGTGATCAGGCACAGAGTCTTTGTCTTTTGCACGTTCCAGTGAGAACACAACATCTTCTGCACCGACACGTTCTCCCGTGTCAATCGCTTTCTCATTGGAAATGGATGCAAAGTTAATGTCATCGCGAAGAATGAAGTAGTAGTCTGAATTTCCTTCAGCCATCGCATGGTTATAAGAAAGTGAACCATCTGATACGACCTCATCTTCATCTGTTAAGTTGACAAGTCGTACGTACATATTTGTGTTGAGTGTATTAATAGAACCATCATTCCCTTTAATGGGATCCAGCGAAGTCAAATCGCCTATTGCTTGTTGCGTCACTAGAGGTTCAGTTGTGCGTTTTGCAGCATCTTTAAAGTCAATGGTTTCCCATGCGATTGCACGTGACTTTGAAAGTCTTACGGTATCTGGATTTAACACTTCTTTGTTTACTCCTTGTGCTTTATAAGAGTTATAGAGAGGTGCGATGAATGCCTTTTCTGTAACGAGTTGTTGTTCAAGTTGCTTGTATGTTTTTGTATATTCGTCAGCGGTTTCCGAACTTGCTTGGTCGATTAATTCATCTACTATAGCGTCCTCCACAAGACTATTCGCGCCGTCAGTTTTAAATAACGCACGTACGGCATAGTCAGGATTACCTGTAACTGTCGTCCAGCTCGAAAGTGCAAGGTCGAAGTTTCCAGCATCTTTTTGTGCTGAAAAGGTTCCATAATCCGGTTGAATGTTCAGTTTGACGTCAAAACCATTTTTGATGAGCTGGTCACGCACAATATTTAAGTCTTCTTCGCCTGACCCCATTCCGAGGACTTCAATCTGCACTTTTTCATTCAAGCCACCCTTGCCGTCCTCTTCTTTACCTTCACTTTCGACCTCAGATTTAGTTTTGACACAGCCTGCAAGCACGAGAACGAGCAGTATGGTTAGTGTTAACAGTTTCTTTTTCATAGATGAATCCCTCCAAGTTTTTAGTTGTTAGTCGAGCTTAGGATCGAGCGCATCCCGCAATCCATCACCCAAGAAATTGAATGAGAGAACGAGCAATATAATTGCAAGTCCAGGGAAAATTGCGAGATACGAATTCGACTCAAGATACGTACTACCGACTTTCAAAATATTTCCCCATTCTGGAATATGAGGCTCGACTCCAAGTCCTAAGTAACTTAGACTACTTGTCGCGATGACTGCACCACCAATTGTTAAAGTGGATTTTACAATCATAGGAGCAAGTGAATTGGGTACAACTTGTTTAAACAGTATTGAAAAGTCTGATGCGCCTAATGCCTTTGCAGAATCGACGAAATCGTAGTTTGAAACCATAAGGACATTCGCTCGCATCGTACGTGCATATGTTGGAATGCCACCAACGCTTAGCGCAATAATCAGATTGACTGTATTGGCTCCAAATGCAGCAATAATGGCGATTGCAAGTAAGATACCAGGAATCGAATATAGGATATCGAGCAAGCGCATAATCCAGTTGTCGATGCGATTACTGTAATATCCAGCAATTGCACCAAGGAATCCTCCAATTAGGCCTGGAAGAATCGTAGATGCAAAGCCCACGAGCAATGAAATCCTGGCACCAAACACAATTCTTGAAAACACATCGCGTCCAAAGTTATCCGTCCCAAACGGATACACGAGACTGGGAGCTTGTAAAATAGCACTGTAGTTATTTTCTACAGCAAGTGCATAGTCGAACGTGAATCGGCTCGTGATAGAAATGGTAAGCATGAGTAGAATGAAAAACATGCCTAGGACCGCAGTAGAATTCCGAGTGATTTTCTCCCACATCACATTCCATTTCGACAGTCGGGAAGAATCGAAGCGTCTAGACTTCATGAATAGGCTCCAACCTAGAAGTAAAGCAAATAAGTTTCCTGTAACAGCTGTCGCCATTAAAACAACAGCAAGGACAGACATCCAACGCGGGGCTGAATACTCTCTCACGTAATGGACTGTCAGTATGAGCGCTACTAGGTGAAACAGAGCAATAAGAAGAAGGCTCCCCATAGCGATAAGAAACGTATCGCTGACATAAGGTTTAAATAGATTTACTGAGCTTATAGCGATGACAGCTAGTTGAGTCAGGAGCGTATACACCGCAAACGTGTATTCAGGAGTCTTTCTTTTATTAATTAAGTTAAAAGCGAAAGCAGCTGCAAAAATATTACCCGTCAGTAAACTTGCTAATTGGACATAACCTAAACGTCTTGTTGTTTTGTGAATTTCCCCTGCATGAAGCAGATCCTTTTTTATCTTTCTAGTGATGAATAGCTGAAATATGGACGTTAACGTGTAGGCGCAGAACAGGGCGAATACAAACGGATTCAGCTCATCCGTTTTAGTTGGGAAACTGTTCCATAAAAAGATTGCAGCGAGTGCTAACGAGAGAATCCATGTGAAATTAGCTTGAGGATAATCTTTTGATATGACTAACGCATGTCGATTGTTTGAGGAATCTTTCATGCTTTCACCTACTTTACGATTGGTTTATCTTAGAGCGAATTCGTGGATCTAGGAATGCGTACAAAATATCAATTAGTAAATTGACTAACGAGATAGTAATTGCAATATAGACAACTCCGCCCATGATGGCGGGGATATCGGGAATGAATTGCTTATCAACGATGTAACTTCCAATTCCTCTAATATTGAAGACCTTTTCCGTAACGGCAGCACCTCCAAGCATGCCTCCAAACAATAGCCCGATGACAGTGATGACAGGGATCATAGCGTTTCCGACAGCGTGTTTCCATAACATCTGACTCTTAGAAAGTCCTTTAGCTCGTGCTGTGATGATGTAGTCTTCGTGAATAATTTCAAGTAACGATGAGCGCATCATTCTCGCAATAGAAGCTGTAAGGGCAGTTCCAAGAACGACGACAGGCATAATCATAGATAGGTGATTACTAGGACTATACGTAGCTGGCAACCAATTGAGCTTAATGGAGAAATTTAGAATGAAGATAAGTCCTTGCCAAAAGTTCGGAATGGACAAGCCGATTAATGCAATGAACATGAACGAGTAATCCAGAAACGAATTCGGTCGAGTTGCAGAAAGAATGCCGACTGGGATTGCTATGATAACTGCCATAATGACCGAGAACAGTGCAATCGTTAACGTAACCGGGAATTTGTTGGCGATGCTCGTTGCGACATCTTCATTACCTGCAAATGAAGATCCTAGATCGAAAGTAGCAATACCTTTTAACGCATTCCATAGTTGTTGCCAATAGGATAGGTCGAGGCCATGTAATTGGTTGAACGCTGTAATTTGTTCCTGTGTCGCCGATTCTCCAAGAATGTTGGAGGCGGGATCGAATGGTGAGATATAGAGAATCGTAAACACCAAAATCGCGACTCCTATAATGACAAGCACACTTTGGATAAGTCTCTCTGCGATATAGGTTAGAAAAGGATTGCTGATTAGCAATAGGATTGAGTACATAAGAACCCCGGGAAGCAAGGTGTAAAGTAAAAAATGGCGGCTTTCTAAGAGGGATTGAAAGTAAACCGAATACGTAGTTCTCTGTATTCCATTCTGATTGAGATGATCATCAGTACGCCGCGTAATTTCTTCTTTCTTCCTTTCTTCTACTAGCTTTTCAGCTACTTCGTGTATTTCTTTATCGCTAACATTCTCCTGAAAGAAGGTTCGTTTTCGAACTAGCTGATCTACATAATCAGAATGCCATTGATCAGATAATTGTTTGTCTGACAGTTCCACCCGTATGTCATTCAACACAGTATCGCGGGTTTGGTCTTTTTTTCTAATCAAGTAAATAAAATATATGACTAGATGAACAGGAAGCCCTGCCAGAACTAGCAGAACCTGAACTACTGTTTTTCCTTGGGCTTCTTTGTAAGACTTCTGAAGAAGTGAAGTAATAGTGTACGCCAAATTAATCCACCACCTTTTTATATTGTTTAATTCCTATCGGTATACTAGACTATAATCAAGTAGTTATTGGTTGTCAATTCTATTCTTGAGATTCACCAATGATGACAAAAGAGGGAGGATTTCCTGTGGAACCCATATTAAAAGTAAAAGATCTACACGTTTCATTTACGATGAGAGATGAAGATTTCCATGCTGTACGTGGTGTGAGTTTTGAGGTTAACAAAGGAGAAACCCTTGGTATTGTAGGAGAATCAGGCAGTGGAAAAAGCGTAACCGCACGTTCTATCATGCGTTTATTGCCCTCCCCGCCTTCGTATATGAAAGAGGGGATTATTGAATTTCAAGGAGAAAATCTGAACTTGAAGACAGAGAAGGAAATGGAGAGTATTAGGGGAAATGGGATTGGGATGATCTTTCAAGATCCTATGACTTCTTTAAATCCGACTAAAAGAATAGGAAAACAAATATGCGAAAGTATTATGAAACATATGAACGTATCCAAGAGAGAAGCAAAAAGAGAAACGATAGAACTTTTAAATTTGGTTGGTATTAAAGATAGTGATGTTCGGTATAACCAATATCCCCATGAATTTTCGGGTGGGATGCGTCAACGGGTTATGATTGCAATTGCGCTTGCTTGTAAGCCCGCATTACTAATTGCAGATGAGCCTACGACTGCACTAGATGTAACCATTCAAGCACAAATACTCGATCTCATGAAAAATATTCAACAACGTTTTGGCACTTCTATTATATTGATCACTCACGATTTGGGAGTAGTAGCGGAAATGTGTGATCATGTCGTAGTTATGAAGAAAGGCGAAATTGTGGAGACCGGAACAACAATTGAGGTGTTTGAAAGTCCAAAACATCCATACACTAAAAAGTTATTAAATGCACTACCCCGACTTGATGAAAAGAAAAAGGAGAAACGTGTATCTCAATTACCAGAAGGAATTGACAAGACGATTCCTCTTGTTCAAGTAACATCTCTTAAGCAACACTTCGATAGTGGAAAAAAGGGATTGACTAAGGCGGTTGACGATATTAGTTTTCACATTCGGCCTGGTGAAACACTTGGCCTTGTGGGCGAGTCAGGATCTGGGAAGTCTACAACGGGTCGTGCAATTTTACGATTGGACGAACCGACGGATGGAGAAGTGTTATACCAAGGAATGGCCATCAACCGTTTTACTTCAAAAGAGATGAAGAGTATGAGAAAACATATGCAAATGATTTTCCAAGACCCATATTCCTCTTTGAATCCACGCTTCAAAGTACTTGATATTATCGGGCAAGCACTAGATATTCATCGGATGAGTAAGAACAAAGCAGAGCGCAAGAAAAAGGTTGAAGAATTGCTGATGATGGTTGGTTTGGAACCTGAGCATGCGATGCGTTATCCCCATGAATTCTCTGGTGGCCAGCGCCAAAGAATTGGAATTGCACGAGCTTTAGCTGTGGAGCCAGACTTCATCGTCTGTGATGAACCATTATCTGCACTTGATGTATCCATCCAAACACAAATCGTAAAACTTCTGGAGGATTTACAGCATAAGCTTGGACTTACTTATTTATTCATAGCCCACGACTTGTCCATGGTGAAGCACATCAGTGATCGGGTAGCGGTTATGTACGCAGGGAAGATTGTCGAGTTGGCAGAAAGCGAAGAGTTATATAATAACCCGTTGCATCCATATACAAAGTCCTTGTTAGCCGCTATTCCGATTCCAGACCCTAAAGTGGGAGCAAACAAACACCGACAACTCAACAAAAAGGATGAAGCAGATAGGAAGTTCAATGTGGAAAATACAAAACTGGTAGAAGTAATGGAAGGGCATTGGGTTGCTCAAGGAATAGAGTGACATCTAAAAAACAATAGTAAGACCAGTTAAGTGATGCATTACATGACAAAGCCTCATTCAGCCTAAGTATTAGGCTGAATGAGGCTTTTAATTTCATTAAGTTTCTGTTTTCGTTTTGCTAACAGTAAACACTCGATACACCGAAGGAATAAGCAACAATGTAATGACGGTCGCAAATAGTAATCCCGAAATGAGTACTGTTGCAAGGGGCGCTTGGTAGTTCCCTGAGACACCAGATGCGAGTGCAAGGGGCAACATACCGCCAACAGTAGTTAATGTTGTCATGAGGATGGGGCGTATTCGTTGTGTACCTGCTGCAACGAGTGCTTCTTCAACAGAACTTCCTTCTGAACGTAACTGATTTGTCCGATCAATGAGCAAAATCGCATTGTTCAAGACGATACCGATGAGCATGATGATTCCCATACCTGACAAGAGATTCAGTTCTCGTTGTGTGACGGCCAACCCGATAATGACACCGATTATTGCCATTGGGATGATGGACATGACGATGAAGGGGTGCCCTAAGTGATTAAACTGTACAGCCATGACAAAATACACGAGGAATAATGCAATGGCCAATACAACTATCATTTCCATCATCAAATCTTGTTGCTGCTCGATATCTCCGGCGACTCCAACGGAATATCCATTAGGCGCGTTGAAATCCTTCAAAGCCTTTTGAATATCACGATTGATAGCTCCTAAATCTCGTCCTTCAATATCTGCAGATACTGTAATATAACGCTCACCATCTTTATGCATAATTTCGTTTGGAGTCTGAACCGTTTTTAAATCTAAGAAGGTGGACAATTTCTTTTCGCCATCCGTCGTCGGGACCTTTAAATGGAGCAAGTCTTCTGGAGTAGTTGTTTTTGAATCCCAACTTGCGACTAAAGGAACTGACTGATCCGCAAAAGTGATTTGTCCGATAGGTGTAGAAACAAAGGTCTCTTCAAGGAATTGTTTCACTTGTAGCGTAGACAAGCCCGCATCCTGTATTGCTTTCTCCTTCAATACAATGAGTTGCTCAGGTGAAGCATGCTGTAGAGTATCCGTAATTCCTACAATTCCTTCAACAGCATCAAGCTTTTGTTTAAACTCATTTGATAGGGTTTGTAACGTGTCAAAGTCTTCTCCTTTAATAATCACTTGAACGGGGGATCCCGCCAAACCATCCATAGCACTTTGAACACTATTGATTGGGGTAGAGGGCACCAATTCACGTATGCTTTTCAAAATTTCTTCATTAACTTCTTTTTGTCCGTTTTGAATTTTATCGCCTTTCGTCATATTAATGATTCCAACGAGTAAGCCATCTGTATCCAAGAGATAATTAGATTCAACATCTTGAATGGCTTCCAGGCGTTCATTCACAGTAGCGATCACTTTTTCTTTTTCTTGCGCATCAATACCGGATTCCAGTTCAATCACGACTTCTGTATATCTGTTGAAAATGTCCGGCATCACGGTCATCGGGATTTTAGGTACGAAGAAGAGAGAGCCGACGAAGAGTGCAAAAAACAGAGCAATGACGAGAATACTGCGCTTCTTTTTTCGGACGATCCATGAAATGGTGGCACTGTATCTTTTCGTGATGAAACCTTCCTTTGATGTCGTATCCCTCTTTTTGAGTCGCAAAAACTTTTCGGATAAAGTCGGTATAACCGTAAAAGCGACAATGACGGAACTGATTAATGTAATGGCAACGACGATTGATAAGATAATCATGAGCCGACCAAGGTCGCCACCAATGAATCCGATAGGTAAGAACACTACGATTGTCGTCAACATGGATGCAAAAACGGCGCCAGCGACTTCCTTCGTTCCAGTAAGAACCGATTCCATATTTCCGAGTCCGAGCTCTCTCTGGCGGTAAATCGATTCCAGGATCACAATGGATGAATCGACCATCATTCCAATTCCTAATCCTAACCCAATAAGGGTCAACATATTAAGACTATAACCTAATAGGTAGACGGTTAAAAAAGTGAGAAGAACCGAAGTGGGGATGGATACCCCGATAATGAGTGTTGCACGAATGTTGCGCAGAAAAACCAGTAGAATAGCAATTGCAACAATACTTCCTATCAAAATATTGACCGAAACACCTGTAATCGACTCCTGAACAAAGTCTGCCTGAGCAACCATCTCATTTAGGGTGAAGCCTTCGATAAGACCCTCTTCCCGGATCTTTTCGACTTCCGCACGAACTGCTTTTGCCATGTCGATTTGGTTTACATTAGCAGCGCGACTGATTTGCACGAACACTAAATCTTGCGTGCCATTTTTCCAAACGAATGATGAACCTTCAAGAGGTACTAAGGAAACCGTTGCAATGTCCTCCAAAAGGATTGTTCCGGTGGATGTCGGAATTTCTAGTTGTTCAATGGACGCCACGCTATCCAACTTTGTATCCCATCTAACAGTTACTTGGTCATTCCCGTCCGTCAATTCTCCAAATGTCGCTTCTGAATTCGCTTCAGCTATCATGCTAATTACCTGAGAAATATCCAACTTGTGTTGGATCAGTTCATCGCGCTTAAACTGAATGGCTACTTCAGACTCAGGCATTCCTGACAAATTCACATCAGCGACTTCACTCAAGCCTTCAAGTCGCGGCTTTAAGACCTCTTTTGCGAAATCAGACATTGAGTTCATATCTCCGCCGGTCACATCCATATAGAACTCGTAGCCTTGGTTCACACCATACTGACTAGAAGAGATTTCTTTAATCTCAGGATGAGTGGCTTTTAGTTCAGTTACGACTTGATGGACTTCTTTGGATAATTCTTCTCCCTGTCCACGGTCAAATGTGATCTGTAAAGTGCTATCTCCTCGTTGGGTTTTGGATTGAATTTCTTGTACGCCTTCAATTGCCTGGATCTTTTGTTCAAGTGGAGTGGTAATCGTCCGCTCTACGTCAATCGCAGATAATTCACCAGCGTCGACGTTGACATAAGCACCATCCATTCCGACAGATGGCATAATTTCCTTATCCAATTGAAGAACAGCGAGTCCTCCAAGAGCGATAATCAAAACAGATAGCAGACCCACTAATACTTTTTTTCTTACGATATATTCTAAAATACGCATCGCAAGACCTCCTTTTGCTTTTACTATCTATAACATAGCATCGATTTTTGAAATTTCAGACGTCTATAAGTCTGAATCTGTCTCAGCCTTTAGATGTAGAAGAGGATCGACTCATCTCATTCTCAAGACTATTCTTTAGTGTCTTGAAACATTACTTTTCATGTATAAGCTGTTTTGCGCAGACGTAAAAAACTGCACGTCACCTTAGAAAATAAAGGACGTACAGTTTTTATTCGTAGTAAATAAACTACAATCAGTTTGCTATTACACTTTGAGTAAGTAGGTGTCGAGTACTTAATGTCTTCTTCTATATATTATGCGGATTTTGTAATTGAATTTCTGTGTACAGGGAATTCAGTGGATATTCCAAACATCTCTCTTTTGTATCTCTTTGAATTAGTCTATAATTGGGAAGGTATATCATGTGTATTTATTAATCAATCCAATCGTATAGAGTTAAACAAGGAACAACTAGACAAAAAAGGTGCCGGTAAGTATTCTGTCATTTTTTTTGCAAATTCAGTGTGTAAGGATGGGTCAAATGAGCAACAGAGATACGAATACAGACGTTATTTTAATTGGCGCCGGCATTATGAGTGCCACGCTCGGAGCGATGCTGAAAGAGGTAGCTCCAGAGTGGAATATCACAGTGTTTGAAAAGCTTAACCGTGCAGGGGAAGAGAGTTCGAATGAATGGAATAATGCCGGTACAGGTCACGCAGCATTATGTGAACTGAACTATACAACGGAAAAGGCAGACGGTTCCATTGATATTAGCAAAGCGATTAAAATCAACGAACAGTTTCAAGTATCTAAGCAGTTCTGGTCATTTTTAGTAGAGAACGGAAGAATTCAAAATCCCGAAGACTTCATCCGTCCACTCCCACACATGAGTTATGTGCAAGGTAAGGACAACGTAACGTTTTTAAAGAAACGCTATGAAACGATGAAGCAAAATCCACTGTTTCAAGATATGGAGTACACAGAAGATCGTGAAACGTTAAAAGAATGGGTTCCTGTGATGATGGAAGACCGGACATCTACCGAGCCTATAGCGGTTTCTAAAATCGATGCTGGAACAGATGTTAACTTCGGCGCGCTCACAAATATGTTATTCGATCATCTACAACGTGAAAATGTTGATATTCAATACCGACGTAGCGTAGAGGATTTGAAACGGAAGAGTGATGGGCGTTGGGAGCTGAAAGTTCGCAATTTGGTGAGCGGAGAAATCGAACGCCACACTGCGAAGTTTGTTTTCATCGGCGGTGGCGGCGGAAGCCTTCACTTGCTACAAAAGTCAGGTATTCCTGAAGGTAAAGGAATCGGCGGCTTCCCGGTTAGCGGTCTGTTTTTAGTATGTAATAACCCGGAAGTTGCAGAAAAGCATTACGCGAAAGTATATGGGAAAGCTTCGGTCGGTGCACCTCCGATGTCAGTCCCTCACTTGGACACGCGTTATATTGACAACCAAAAGTCGTTGCTGTTCGGACCGTTTGCTGGCTTCTCACCGAAGTTTTTAAAAACCGGTTCGATGATGGACTTACTATCGTCTGTCAAACCGAACAACGTCGTCAATATGTTATCTGCAGGTATGAAAGAGATGTCGCTGACAAAGTATCTTGTTCAACAGCTTATGCTTTCGAAAGAGCAGCAAGTTGAAGAGTTACGTGCATTCATCCCGAATGCTAAGGTCGATGAGTGGGATGTCGTCGTTGCGGGTCAGCGCGTACAAGTCATCAAAGAAACCGAGGCTGGCGGAAAAGGAACACTCCAATTCGGAACTGAATTGGTCAACGCAGCCGATGGCTCGATCGCTGCATTGCTTGGGGCATCCCCAGGAGCTTCAACAGCAGTTCACGTCATGATCAATCTCCTGAACACGTGTTTCCCAGAACGTAAAAATGAATGGGAAGCAAAATTCAAAGAGATGATTCCTTCATACAGTGTAGCATTGGTGGAAAATCCAGAAATGCTTCATGATGTGAAAGAAGCAACTGCGAAGTCATTGAAACTTAACAATGCACTTCCGGTTGTAGAGATTGTTGAAACAGAAGAGCAAACTAAAATCGAAGAATAATCATAAGTGATCCAATAAAAAACTCTTGCAAGGTTTCTTCTAGAAGCCTCCCTGCAAGAGTTTTTTCCTTTTTAGAAATACTGCATCTAGTGTTTTTTAATTGCTGACAGGCTGTAGACGGGGCAAGTAAGATGTACAGAAAGAACAATTGAAATGGATTTATATTAGAGGTGTTTTCATGTTTGTATACATTTGTATACAATGAGTGATACAATTCATTTATCGTATGGGAAGGAGTGAATGTCATGAAAGAAGAATCATCTGCTGATTTTCATCAAGAGGGAAGACAACGAGGGGGACGTCATAGAGGAGGACATCATGGCGGTGCTAAGACATTTCGTCGCGGAAAAGCAATTGCGTTTGCTGAAATGCTAAAAAGGAAACGAGCGACGATTAAGCAACAATTGGATCAGCCAGAGTTTCAATCTATCCAGCAAGTACTTATCGGAGAACTGAAGGCAATTGACATGATGACGGACGAATTCACTCAACTGTTTGAAATTCAAGAGGACGAAACGATGGTCATTGCTAAAGAAGATACAAGAGGGAGGAATTCAAGTGAAGTTGATTAATCACTACATCGACTCAGTATTTACTAAAGAGGATGCGTTGCTTGAAAATGTAATTACTTCTATACAAGAAAACGGAATGCCATCTATTTCAGTTTCCCCTTCGTCCGGCAAGCTTTTGACAATGCTTGTGTCTATTTCCGGTGCAAAACAAGTCCTGGAAATAGGAGCGTTAGGCGGCTATAGTGGCATATGTCTTGCTAGGGGATTCGGTGAAGATGGTTCTTTAATGTCACTTGAAATAGAAGAAAGGTACGCAAACCTCGCACATAAAAATTTATCCAAAGCAGGTTTTGGTCATCAAGTTTCTTACCGGACGGGTCCCGCCCTACACACGTTAGAAGAACTTATTAACGAACAAAAACGCTTTGACTTCTTCTTCATAGACGCGGACAAAGAAAACTACGAAAACTACTTGAACAGCTGCCTGGAATTAGCAGAACCAGGTGCATTGATTGTAATGGATAACGTACTTGCGGGTGGCAGTATTGCAGACCCAGATGCAAAACCAAAACGCTATACGGAATTCATGAAGCATTTCAATAAAACAGTAGCCAATCACCCTCAGCTGGAATCTCTTCTAATTCCAATTGGTGATGGGGTGACTGTTGCGAGAGTCATTGGGTAAACCCGCCTCAAATTATAGAAACTGAAAAGAGAAATTTATTCCTTCTGACTTCATCCAGGCGGTACGATCTCGTGAAACTTTACACTCTCCAGTTTTTCAGTTTCCGTTACATACGTCACTCGAACGACAACTCCGTATTCTCGTTTCCCTTCACGCAACCAGAGGCGGAACGTGGCAACAGTGGAGCCGTTATTCGCGGCGCTTCCCATATATAAGTAGTCAATAATACTGGCTTTCGGATACTCTGATTGGGTTTGCTTAATGGCTAGTCTCGACCACTTAGCATAGGCAGGAGCATCTTCCTGTACCACCTCAGCAATTGGTGCACGAGGTGAATAAGAGACGATGAAAAGTCCGATAGCAATCGCAATTTTAATCATCAAAACGCATCACTCCTTTTTTGAGTAGGGTGCGTTTTTTTGTTTGTTTTATACTTTAGGAATAATGAAGTTCCCGGCAAACAAACCATGTTGCATCGTTGTTAGGAAGAAGTTACGGACGCTACGTTTTTCTTTTTTTGTCTGTAGACCATAAGAGCAAGATTGAAGACGAATTGATTAAACACACCTAGTAAAATAAGTCTCATCACAACTAGGGGGAAATAGCATGAGTAAAATTCAAGAATTCAACGAACTTCATACATCGTCCGATCTCTTGTTCTTAGGAAATGCATGGGATCTTTTATCGGCTTTACTTCTTGAGAAGGCAGGATTTAAAGCAATTGGGACCACAAGTTGGGGGATTGCAAATACGTTGGGATTTCCAGATGGAGAACGTATTCCCTTTGAAAAACATTTAGCGATTATCCAAGCGATTACAGAAAATGTTAATGTCCCAGTCTCTGCAGATATTGAAGCAGGATATAGCGAAGCGGAGGATACCATTATTCAGCATGTATTACAGACGGCAAATGTAGGGGTAGCAGGCATTAATCTAGAGGATTCATTGAAAACAAAAAACGGCTTAAGAGAAATTAAAGATCACTGTCGACTTTTAACTAAAATGAGGACAGCACTCGATCAAAATGGTTTCAAAAACTTTTTTATTAATGCGCGAACAGATACCCATTTACAAAGGAATATGGCCATATCAGAGACGATTGAACGGGCAACGGCTTACGTAGAAAGTGGAGCTAGTGGAATATTTGTGCCAGGTTTAGTAAATGAAGATGAAATCAAAGAAGTCTCAAGTACCGTAAAGGTGTCTTTGAATGTATTATCTGTACCCGGATTGACGAATTGTGAGAAACTGAAAGAAATCGGTGTAACACGATTTAGTTTCGGGAATGCGTTCTCAGACCAAGTCATTGCATCTATCGAAAAGAATGCAACGCAGTTAGTAAAAGGTATGGATACAGAATTGTTATATAAGCACTAATGCAAGAAGTGGGGGGATTCAAAAGTGATACAGAGTAATCTTTCTTTTGACGAAATGTGGGAAAAAATTATATCTTGTGATCAAACTTACGACGGGCTATTTTTTACTGCTGTAAAGACAACTAAAATTTACTGCAGGCCTTCCTGTAAATCAAGAAAGCCCAAAAAAATAAATGTAACGTTTTACCATGACATCAAGGAAGTTGAAGCAGCCGGATTTCGAGCTTGTAAAAGATGCAAACCAGAAGTTGAGCATTCTCCTCACACAGAGCTCATTAAAAACGTAACTGCTTTTTTAGTCAATCATTATAAACAAAAGTTGACGTTACAAAATATTGCTGATCATGTAGGAATTAGTCCTTTTCATCTTGAACGATTATTTCAACAAGAAACCGCAGAGACACCACGCACCTATTTGGAAAAAATCAGAGTGGATAAAGCGGCCCATCTACTGGTTCATACAGATCTAAAGACTTTAGAAATTTGTTATGATGTCGGTTTTCAGAGTCCGTCGAGTTTCTACAAATCATTTCGCAAGGTAACTAATTGTTCTCCAAGTGAGTACCGTCGGCAAGAACAGTAAGGAGCGGTTAATATAAATCAGACTATACAACAGTCAATTATAAAAATTTCACTGCCTAACGAATTTGATTTCCAACAATGTTTAGTGTTTTTAACGAGGTCTGAGCAAGAAGTGATGCACCAAGTTAGAGATAGCTTTTTATATAAACTGATTAAGATCGATCAGGAATTTGTGTTGTGTAAAATCAGCTACCAATCCCATGTCCTTTTAGTACATTTACTACTTAATGTACACAACAAGAATGTTCAAGGAGCAGTTGTAGCTTATATCAGGGAATGGTTTGATCTGGATCGTGACTTACGTGATTTTTATTTGTTGTCGATAGAAGATAAGGTATTACAGGAAATTGTGCCGACTCATTTTGGGTTAAGAATCATAGGGATTCCAGACTTGTTTGAAGCACTTACCTGGGCTATTATCGGTCAGCAGATCAATTTAGCATTTGCATATACGTTGAAGAAGCGTTTTGTAGAACGATTTGGTGAAAGTTTGTCTTTTGAGGGGATCACATATTGGCTATTTCCCTCACCAGACGTCATCTCAAACTTACAAGTACAGCAACTGATTGACCTTCAATTTACAAGAAGAAAGGCCGAATATATTATTGACATCGCAAAGGCTATAGCGAATGGTCAATTAACAAAACAGATGTTACTTCAGCAAGGCGTTCAGCAAATGACAGAGACGTTACTGAGTCTGCGAGGGATTGGAGCTTGGAGTGCAAACTATGTAATGATGAAATGCTTGCATCATGCCTCTGCGTTTCCTATTGCTGATGTCGGTCTTCAAAATGCACTAAAACGCGAGCTGAAACTTGAACGTAAGCCAACTGTAGAGGAAATCAAGGAAGTTTCGAAGAATTGGGGAGGTTATGAAGCGTATGCAACATTCTATCTATGGCAATCATTGTCTGACTGACACGGATAAAGTGGAGTATCAATCGCCACTTGGTGTAATTGAAATAGTGGGAACTGAGGAAGCGATTGTTTCGATTTTATTTACAGATTCCGACGTTGTCAGGAAAAGGCTAACAGATTCAACCTTTCAAGTAGTCAAAGACTGCTACAACGAGCTGGATGAATACTTTAACGGAACGCGTAAAGAATTTACGGTTCCTTATATGAATGAGGGAACCGAATTCAGACGAAACGTTTGGCAAGCACTAACGGATATTCCTTACGCACAAACCGCGTCTTATCGAGATATCGCCTGTTCGATCGGCAACGAAAAAGCAGTGCGCGCAGTGGGTACGGCTAATGGAAAAAACAAACTGAGCATTATCATTCCTTGTCATCGAATTATCGGATCGAACGGAACGTTGACTGGATACGCAGGTGGCTTGTGGCGGAAAGAATGGCTGCTTGCCCATGAACAAAAATATAAGCAATGATTTTAGTGTGCCGTGAGATGTGCCTGTTTGATGGGATTCGTGCGGTAGCCAGGTTTGATTTCACGCGCATATCATAAAGTTAAAAGGAAATACTACCTCTAAAAATGAGGTAGGTGTAATTAGATGAAAGCTGGCCACTTGGTGTTTTTGATGCTGATGTTCAGTTTAATGGCTATTTTCGTTGTAACTTTTGAAAAACCACCAGAGGTACAGGCGTTGATAGGAGAAAAAGACAAGTCATCCAATGGAATTAAAGAGCCATGCAGTCTGGTTTTGGAGCCAGTTGATAAAAAACTTAAGAACGCGAAAGGTGTAGCATTAGTATACAAAGTGCAATTAAATCCACCTAGTTTTGCACGAACGAATATCAGTATCCTTGCTGTACATCTCCCTGAACCTTCTTCTTATGGCGATTACGATAGCTATGAAGGATTTGCGTATATACCGGAAGAAATCAGCTGGCGGTTCAAGCTTTATCCCACCCCGGAGGAATATAGTCCAAGTTGGGCTGGCCGATTTGACTTGATCACCGCGGACATGAAAAACGCGGTAGTACAAGTACGTCTCTCGAATACCAAAACAGATAAGCTTGGTCCTAGTGTTCTAACTAACACTATTAGCAACTGTAACTGATTTATTTAATAGGATGCTTGATCGGCTCATCTGGGGGTCAACTCGCTCGTTTCGGGGGGCGACCCGCTCGTTCCCGCGGTCAACCCGATCGTTTCGGAGTGCAACCCGCTCGTTCCCGTGAGCAACCCAATCGATTCCGCGGTCGACCCGATCGATTCCGTGGTCAACCCGCCCGTTCCCGCGGTCAACCCGCCCGTTTCCACGTTCAACCCACCCACTCCCACCAAACTCCCTCTTAAAACTATCTCTATATTCCCTATTATTCAAAAAACAATTGGAATTTCCCTTACATCTTGTTACGCTTGAGTAAATAGAGCGGTTTGGGGGAAATGCCAAATGCAAACAGATCCAATTATTTCACTGCGGGACCTTACGATGGAATACCCTGGTAAACGTGTTTTGGACGGAATTTCGTTGGATGTCTTTAGAGGGCAGATCATCGGCTACATCGGACCGAATGGTGCTGGGAAAAGTACAACGTTGAAAATTTTACTTGGACTGATTCAAGATTACAAAGGGACGGTCGAGATCTTTGGAAACGATTTACGAAACGAAGACCAGGACGTTAAACGTAGGATAGGTTACGTGCCGGAGAATGCAGAGATCTACGATACGCTGACACCTATGGAATATTTGACGTTCGTGGGAGAACTATATGGGATGAAAAGAGCAACGGTGGAACACAAAGCCGAGCAACTCATGACTGAACTTGGACTCGAAGACGTCCTACATACTCGGATTTCATCCTTCTCCAAAGGCATGAAGCAGAAGGTGCTGATCATCTCAAGTTTACTTCATGATCCAGATATTTTATTTTTAGATGAACCCTTGAGTGGACTCGACGCCAATAGCGTCATGGTCGTCAAAGATATTTTGGCAATGCTTGCTGCGAGTGGAAAAACGATTTTTTACTCCTCACACATAATGGATGTCGTAGAGAAAATCAGTAATCGAATTGTGCTTTTATACAACGGGAAAATTGCAGCCGATGGGTCATTTGATGAATTAAAAGGTCAAGGTGAAGCAGGATCTCTGGAAATGCTATTTAATCAGCTGACAGGTTTTAACGAACATCAGCAAACAGCGAGGCGTTTTGTAGAACTCGTAACGGGTGGTGAAACGGATGGATAACTTCCGTTCGTTACGTGTAATGGATGTGTTTAAGGGGCTCTTCCAAGCGTTTGGGATTGACTATCCTTCCATGCGGACAATTGTCGGGCTAAAACTGACAATGGATGAACGGCGCATCCCTGTTGTGTTTTCACAAACGAAACTGAAAGAAGGCAACCAGTTTCTAAAATCACTTGGATTGTATGTGCTATACGGGCTAGCAACAATTCCTTTCCTATTCTTTGGCGACAGTGTGATGCTCCAGATGGGAATTGTATTCGGAATTGCGATGTTCATGATTATGACGTCACTTATTGCGGACTTTTCTAGCGTGCTACTGGATGTAAGGGATCGTATTCTGCTCGCTGCTGTTCCGGTGGATGATCGAACGCTGAATGCTGCCAAGCTCGTTCATGTCAGTATATACATGACACTGATCGCGTTATCATTACTCGGTATCCCTTCCATCGTAATCCTTGTATCCAAAGGGATTTCGTTCTTCTTATTGTTCCTTGTAATGATGATTTTTCTGATGCTGCTCATTATTGCACTTACTGCGATCACATACATGGTGATGCTACGCGTATTCGATGGTGAACGACTGAAAGATATGATCAATTACGTACAAATCCTATTGTCAGTCGGTGTTTTTGTAGGGTATCAAGTTTTGATGCGCTCGTTTGAGTTCGTAGGTCTAACCGTTTCGTATGAGTTCAGCTGGTGGCATTTCCTGATTCCGCCACTATGGTTTGCAGCACCTTTTGAATGGTTGCTAGGGGGCAATACAAGCAAACCGCTTATTGTACTCTCAATTGCTGCCTTAATCATTCCCATTTTTGCGATTTGGATGTACATTCGTAAAATGCCGTTGTTTGAACGTGACCTTCAGAAGCTAATGTCAGAAGCAAGAGGCGGAAAACAAAAACACGCTGTGATGATGAAATTCTGGGAGAGGGTGCTCTGCAGAAATAGTGAAGAGCGTGCAAGCTTCAGGTTTTCGTGGCAACTGATGAAGCGTGAACGCGATTTTAAACTGAAAGTGTATCCATCGTTAGGTATTGGCTTTGTCGCACCATTCCTCTTTTTATATATCTTTTTATCAGATGGAACGTGGGAAGACATGATAACCTCCAATATGTATTTCATGATTTACTTTGGATTTCTCATCATTGGTCCACTTGCAGTGATGCTGAGTTATTCAAGTAAATTCAAAGGGGCATGGATCTATGCGGTCGCTCCGATAACAAACGTATCGCGTGTGAAACGAGCCGCTTTAAAAGCGAGTCTAGCGCAGTTGTTTTTACCGGTGTATCTCCTGCAGGCCATTATATTCACGGTTTTCTTCGGTTGGCGCATTGTTCCTGATCTCGTTATCGTACTGTTTTCAGCTGTCCTGTATGCAGTCATCTGCTATGCAATAGGGGCAAAAGGTACATTCCCGTTTTCACTTCCAATGGGTGAGTCTGTTCAATCGGGAACAGCAAAGCAGATTATCCTCATGCTGCTCATCGGAGTTTTCGTAGGAGTCCATATCCTGATGTCAAAGATTCCATATGGAACTCCGATTTACTTAGTCGTGATTGTAGTTGGATGTCTAGTTGGTTGGAAGGTGCTTCTTCCGATTAAGCGAAAGACAGCATATATGTAACATGGACCTACCTGGCTAATTAAGCTGGGTAGGTCTATTTTGGGGATTCCAAGAAGAATCTAACGTGCACCGAAACTTTTCCGATTTTCTTTCGTAATAAGGGGAAAAGGGGTGAATCACTTGTCGAAGTGGACAGGCTATCAATTAGGGGTACTGTGTGTGGTGATTGCAGGCTTGGTAAGCAAGCATTTTTACATAATTTCAATTCATGAGTGGCTTGAAAGTCTACCGAGTTGGATGAACCCTTCCATTGCGATTACATTTGTCTGCATCATTGTTACGGTTTGGAGTATGGCAGCAGTATTGTACTGGCAAGACCGTAAGAATACGCAGTTTTTCACGCATAAAATCTGGAGGGTTCTTCCTGCTATCTTAGGAGTAGTATTAGTACTTTCGATAATTGGATTTGTTGTTTTGGGACTCACGGTATTTTCATCGATCACTCAAGATCAGCAACGGAAGATCGATGTAGTCCTATTATACTTTTTAACTCTAATGTATCTATTTGTCTTATCGGTAGTTCAGCGCTACGGTAAGGTGAGAACGTCGGAAGACTTAATCGTCTATTCGGCGAACTGCACCGTGCTTGTCCTGCTCATTACCATGTTTTTCATTCCAAATATTTAATGTGGCTATCACCAATGGAAAGGAGGAATTGCGTGTTTTTAAACAAGGTTACGCTTCTAAATGAAGAACGGAAAAAGGGATATCCTTTCAACATACCGGTTGTGCAGTCGTTGACTGAACTAGAGTTAACGCACCCTGTTACTTATCTTGTTGGAGAAAATGGATCAGGGAAGTCAACGTTACTTGAAGGGATTGCGGACGTGTGCGGCTTTAATACTGCGGGTGGTGGGCGTAACAATCAGTATGAAGTGGACGCAGCTGGGAGTGATCTTTCGGATTACTTGCGACTATCATGGATGCCGAAAGTGACGAATGGATTTTTTCTGAGAGCCGAATCGTTTTATCAGTTTGCATCCCATGTGGACCAAATGGGTTCTTATGATGCATATGGTGGAAAGTCCTTGCACCATCAATCGCACGGGGAATCGTTTATGTCCCTATTCCTAAATCGTTTTGACGGCAGAGCGCTGTATTTGTTGGATGAACCAGAAGCGGCATTATCCCCTCAGCGCCAATTAACGTTTTTGCGGATTATCCATGAGCTTGTAGAAGAGGAAAACTGTCAATTCATCATTGCCACGCATTCTCCTATTTTGCTTGGCTATCCAGGGGCATCTATTCTAAGCTTCGATGGAGGGGCAATCCAAGCAATTGACTATGAGCAGACTCATCATGTTCAAGTGACGAAATATTTCTTAGATCATAGAGAAAAGTTTTTAAAAGAGTTATTTGAAGAATGATGTATGTTGAGGTGTGATTCATCTTTGAATTCCTTTTTTTATTCACTCAGCGTTTATCTACTACTTGAAATTCAAATCCCTTTTCACTAAGATCTTTTAATTTGATGGCTTTTGCACTCTCTACGAGGGGATCGTCAACGGCATGAGTGATGGTGGCTGTAATAATTGGTTGACTGAACCTTTTATGTGCTTTGAGATCGAGTGAGCTGTATGCGTTCGGCTCATTTAAGTGATACACGATATACGTATGGTCTCCGTGTCGGTATGTACTAAATGCATCATGATTTGGTAACTCCTTCAGACCGCGCTGCACATGATCAGGCAGTTTAGAAGGATCTACAAGTTCATACTCCATGGGGTGATGCATTGAGCTATATAAGCTAAATCCAATTAATAAAATTAGTACAACATACGTCAGGTCCCATCTGCGCATTTTCTTCAAATAGAAAACCTTCCTTCACAAATTGTTTCTACTTATACGTTAGTGATGTCATAAGGTTCCCATCGTTCCCAATTTAAAAAGCCAAACTTCGATTAGATCGGAACTTGGCTTGTAATGCATTACTTGAACACTGCAACTTTCTTAAGTAGGACACAAACTGGAATGGCAACAGCGATTCCGACAGCATTTTGGACAAGGTTCCCCGGGATTGAAGCGAGTGGAACCGCCAAGCTTTTGAAGAGAATACTTTCTCCTATATAATATCCAACAAGCATCACAGGCACAGAAACGGTCATAGCGATTACGTTAAACGTCGTACTATTTCCTTTACGCCCATTCGACCACGCAATCTTTCCTACGACGTATCCTTGCAAACCACGAGCCACCAGGCTGATTGGCGCCCATAGAGTCCATCCTGAGACTAAGTCGAACAGGCCAATTCCGAACGCTCCGGCAATGGCGCCCTTTTTAGGACCAAACAGAATCGAGAAGATAAAGAGCATCCCTGTACCAAGATGCACCAGACCTCCATTGGCTGTAATCGGCAATTTAATATTTAATAAGAGTGTAGCAACAAATACAAGTGCAATTCCCATAGCGGATAAAATCATGTCAAACGTACTAGACTTCGTTTTAGTAGTTGTAGCAACAGCTTTCATTGTTCATGACCCCTTCATCATTTCTGCGTTTGTTGCAGTATTGCTAAACTTTAGCAAAGGACTGGTCTAATGGAAAGGTTCACTTTTGAACGAATCGAAAGGGTTAGATTATAGAAGGTGTACCTCTAGAATGAACGAACTGATTTAGTCTACTCTCTTTACATTCGATTAGTGGTAAGAAATGGCGGAGTAATCTATCATTGATTCCAAGATAAGTATTAAGACAGACAGCTCAAATAGGAGGTAATGAGATGAGCTACAAATGGTTGGAATGGGCACAACGAATACAATCGATTTCACAGGCAGGACTGACTTTTTCAAGCGATGCATTCGATCGGGAACGCTATGAGGAATTGCGGACAATTAGTGCGGAAATTATGGCGTCTCATTCAAAATCTGAAATGCAAAATATTCAAGACCTTTTTAAAGAGGAGAAGGGATATCCGACGCCAAAGATAGATGTTAGGGGAGTAGTGTTTCAAGACGATCAAATCTTACTTGTGAAAGAAACACACGACAACAAATGGGCATTGCCAGGTGGTTTTTGTGAAATCGGCTTGTCTGCTGCAGAAAATGTGATGAAAGAAATACGAGAAGAGTCAGGATACGTAGTTCAACCGAAAAAATTAGTGGCGTTGATGGATATGAACCAGTACTCACCGATACCCCAAGCGTTTCACTATTATAAAGTCTTCGTTCAATGCGAGATTATTGGGGGACAACCTATCACTGGAATTGAGACAGCGGAAATCGGGTTCTTCACTGAAAACAATCTCCCGGAACTTTCTGTGAAGCGCAATACAGCAGAACAGATACATATCCTTTTTGAATTCAATCGCAATCCTTATAAAGAAACATGGATTGACTAGGACATGAAAACACGTTTAGCAGAAAGAAGGGGTAGAGATGGAACTGTTCAGCACCATTAAGAAAGAAAAAGAGTATTGGTTAGTAGACCAGGTGAAACAAGCCCAGGTAAGTGAACACGACTATGAAGTAGCTTTCAATGAGCTTTTGAAAGACTGGAATCACCAGGAAGTGGACTACCTATCATTATTGATGGATGAGACCTACGAGACATGGTTGCTTAAAAAAGGATTTCATAAGGTATCTGTAATCGTCGAATACACCCTTGATTTAAATACAATCCATATTCAAAAATCGGATGTTTCTTCAATTGTATTAGCCGCCTGTGAAATGAGCGAAGAAACTTTTGCAAACTTATATGAGCAATGTCGTAGTGGCTCTGCCAATAAAAACAAGCTGTTTACAATTGAGCAAATCATGGAGTCTTTTGAACTGGAACTAGGTCCGAATTGGAGATCTCATTGCATGATTTTCCAAAAAGAAGGCGAGCCAGTTGGCATCAGCATTCCGCATATTGAATCGGGTACGATGGATGAAGGTAGGCTATTCTACTTTGGTATTTTACCTGAATGGCGAGGCAAGGGGATGGGAACAGTCTGTCACCAACATACCCTTGACGCTTTAAAAGAATTCGGGGCAACGTACTATGTAGGGAGTACGGATGCTGCGAATGATGCAATGATACGTGTATTCGAGAAAAACGGTTGTGTGTTGAGAGATCGCAAAGGAATTTATCGGATCGATCGACAGAGTACTGATTGAAAAATTGGTTGACCAAGAAGAATACGTAACGAAGTTGGATATGCCTAGCTATGAACTTATTTCCCTTAACGGATAAGAGTGCAATACTTGAAAAAACTTGTTGAGTAAGTATAATGAGACTTAATTGTATATCAATGTTTTCTAGGGTTCCGTAACGAACTGTTAGTCTGGACCGAGAGAAAACTCACAGCATTGCTGTGTCACGGAAGGATAAAAGCCTGGGAGATTACTGTTTTCAGTATCTCTCGGGCTTTTTGTCTGTTGAAAAATATGGAGGTGTCATTGACTTGAATGCAAATTGGATTAAAGTCGTCATTGCAGCGGTATTTGAAGTGTTTTGGGTAGTCGGGTTAAAGCATGCGGATGGAGTTTTAGAGTGGACTGGGACAGTTATTGCCATCGTCATCAGCTTTTATATGATGATTATGGCAGGAAAAAAACTACCTGTCGGAACGGTATATGCCGTTTTTGTTGGCCTTGGTACTGCAGGAACAGTCTTTTCAGATATCGTATTTTTTGGAGAACCATTTAAAATTGTGAAGATGATCTTAATTATGGTGTTGTTAGCAGGAGTGATCGGTTTGAAAGTAGTGACTCCTGACGCTGAACCAGAAGGAGTGGAATCATAATGGCGTGGGTTTCATTGGTGGTGGCAGGGTTGTTTGAAATGTTTGGTGTGTTAATGATCAGTAAGCTACACAAGGATCGGAATTGGCAGGCAGTCGTTCTGTTAGTGGCAGGATTTGGTGCGAGTTTTCTATTTTTAGCAAATGCCATGGAAACGTTGCCGATGGGTACTGCCTACGCCGTTTGGACAGGAATCGGAGCATCCGGTGGGGCGTTATTAGGAATGCTCGTTTACGGGGAGTCGAAAGAGTGGAAGCGTCTATTGTTCATCGGAATGGTATTAGCGGCGGCAGTGGGATTAAAGCTGGTGTCTTGATAGAGTAGAGTTACAGGCGGAAGTCTATCAACTACTAGCTCGATTAAAGGGAAAGGGGAGACGTGTATGAAGCTACCCATTGAGTTTGAACAGAGAGTACTAAATAGTTTTGGAACAGAGGGAGAGGTGTGGCTTGCATCGTTGGAAGAGCGAGTGAACTACTTTGCGAAACACTGGGGATTGACGATTGAGCAACCGATTCACAATCTCTCTTATAACTATGTGACGAACGTGGTAGACTCCCGACGAACTCCTTACATGTTAAAACTAGGAGTGCCAGATATGGACTACTGTAACGAGATGGAAACTCTCAGGATCTACAATGGCCATGGATGTGCACGATTGGTGAATGAGAATCGGGAAAGTGGAGCTATGTTATTGGAAAAGCTTATTCCTGGGCAGATGCTATGTGATCTTTCTGACGAAGAGGCAGTTGTCCAGGAATTCATAAGTGTATGGAAGAAACTTCGCTGTGATTTGCCAGAGGACTGTGAGTTACCGCTCATTACGGATTGGGCAGTATCCCTGGAAGAATACCAAAAGCAGCATCGGTATAAAGATGGAGACCTGCCGAACGAGAGGGTTCAGCAGGCACTTTGTTACTTCCGCGAATTGCAGGAGACTACCGAAACTCTCGGTTTGCTGCATGGTGATTTACATCACGAGAATATTTTATACAGTCAAGAGAGAGGTTGGCTCGCGATTGACCCAAAGGGAGTTGGAGGTGATCCTTGCTTCGACCTCGTGCAATTCATGTTGAATCATTTGATGGAAAAGCCTGATCCAAAAGCGCTCCTACGTTACCGGGTTGAACGAATCTGCGAATTGCTTGTACTCGATAAGAAGCGTGTATTAAAGGCGGCAATTGCAATGTCAATGCTCTATGCTTGCTGGTTCGTTGAAGATAAGCATCCGGATTGGATCGTAAGGTTGCAGTGTGCTCATTGGTTTAATGAGTTTTTGGAGGAAACTATTCGTTGAAGCGCGTTTTATGAAAATACTTCATCTTGAACAAATCTCTCAAATTCCTTTTCTTCTTCTATGAAGGGAAAGTGATTACTATATTCAAACGTGGTCATCGTGGCATTGGGCATCAGTTCTGCCGCTTCTTTGGAAAAATGGTGAGGACATTGAGCATCATAACGACCCGAATAGATAAGAGCCTCAACGTAAACATCCGTAAGTGCAGCTCTTATATCATACGTTGGCAGTTCTTCATAGGAGAAGTAATCTAAGCGTGCAGGTACCGTCTTTCCGCTGTTTGGTCTTCTAAGCATTTCATCATATGTGTCCTCGTTATAGAGGGACATGAGTGACCACTCTTTCCCGACAGCACGTCGTTGATCTAATGTGGATGTAGTGTCTTTAAGGATGGATAATATTTCAAGTAAGCGGGTGTTATTTGGATTTTGGGAACAATATATACTCCCCTTGTCTTTCATATAGTCTGACGAAGCGCATAAGCCACCAGCAATAATTTTCACTAAACTTTCCGGGAATTGCGTGGCATACTTTAATGCGAGCATTCCACCAGTAGAGTGACCTGCGAAAATCCATTTTTCTATGGATAGAGACTTGCGTATTGCTTCCAAGTCTTTTACTGCATCGTCCATTCCTAACGTATAGTCTTCACTTTGTGGCGAAGAGTTTCCACAACCGCGCAAATTCACAAGATATACTGTCGCACTCTTTGTAAAGATATTCGCAAATAGGTTGCCATTCTTATTGAATTCGCTATATAAGTGAGTGACGCAAAGGGGCTGACCGCTTCCTTTCGTGAATAGCTCGAAATCACCGCGTTCTGTCGTAATAATTTGTTGCTTCCACATAGTTCTCAATCCTTTCTCCTGAGTACTTACATCACTTTACACGACGACTGCATATCTTCTCTTTGTTGCCTATATTGAAATTTTCTATTTCACCCAATACAGTGTGCAGTCAGAAGTTCTGTCCATAAATCCATACTCAATTAGATATCTTCGAATGGATACATAGTCAACGTAAATTGGTTTTAGGAGTTCGTTTACCTGTTTTTCGGTATAGTTTATTTCCTTTTCAAAGTGAGTCATAATCTGTTGCAGTAGAATGATTTTACGCTTTTCTTTGCTTGGAAAGGTCTGAATGGGTTGGTCGAATCCATCTTTAAAATAGCTCGCCAATACTTTTTCTTTGTCCTCAGGCGTGATGCCATATCGTTTATCCACTTCAACGATTCTCCTTCACTTCAAACCCTAACTGCACAGAATCTGCAATCTTCCGGTATCCTATTTCTTGATAAATCTTGTTAGATGTTGGGTTCATCATATCTGTGTAGAGCATGCAGAATTGGTATTTGTTTAACAAATTCTTAGAAAAGTCGGCAACGAGTGTTCGCGCATAGCCCTTTCTACGGTGTTCAGGTGGTGTGTAAACGAAGGATACGGAGACACTGTTTTGAGACGGTCTTGCTTGTTTTGCACATGCCACAGGAATTCCATCGTCTTCCCACAGGACAATTTCCTGTCGTTGAACAGTACGCTCTACCCATTCGGTTGCTTGTTCAGGGGTCACTTCGGGCATCTTGGTATCTTCTATAAATCCGAGATGCCATTTTTCAAGCAATGGTTTGTCTGCCTCTTGGGCAAGCCTGCGTATTCCTGGACTTTTCTCGAGGGTTTCATCCACCTTATCCAACCGATATAGGCCTTGATCCATAATGATTTTGGAGGATTGCTTGGTCTTGTCAGTCCATCTATCGGCGAATCGCTCCGCCCATGGTTTCAAACTGATGATGGAAGGAAGGGGAATATTATGAGACAGTAAGTAATCAGCTAGACCATCGATTGCCGAATCCATATGCTGTTCATCCGTGAAAATCATGTTGAGCGGAAAAGGTGGCGTCATTTGGAACAATGCAATCACGTTGCCTTCCAGTTCTGCAGTTGCCATGAACGGTTCTTCCATCATACCTGCTTTGATGGACTGCAATACGCCATTGAATAGGCTAAAAACATCTTCATCTTCTGATAAAATCGGTTCCGCCTTGGCGGCAAAAGCTAATGGATCGTCAAAGTTCACTATTTTCATAGAGGCACCCCTTCTCGTAATGAATTGAGTATACGCATAGAAGGGAGGATTTTCAATCACTTAATATGAAAATTCTTGCAAATTAGATAGAAGCGCGATGAGGGCTTAGGGAAACGTGTGCAAGGGTACAGAAAGCATAAAAGGAACGACCAAGGAGGCGGATTGTATGGCAGAAAGAAAGCCAGTAGTAGCGATAGCGGGAGCAAGCGGATATATCGGGCATAACTTGCTAGAGTGTTTAAAAGGGAAAGCGAAGGTTATTGGATTATCCCGAAACGGCGGACGACGCAAAGATACTGAGGATGTGAAGTGGCGCTCGTGTGATTTGTTTTCGATGAAGGATGCAGAAAAAGGCTTAGAAGGCGCAGACATTGCGGTATATCTAGTCCATTCGATGATGAAATCTGCAAAACTGACGCAAGGAAACTTTGAAGATATGGATGTGATTTTGGCGGATAACTTTGCACAAGCTGCAAAACGTCAAGGCATTCAGCAAATCGTCTATTTGAGCGGGATTATTCCAGAGGTGCACGAGTCGAAACTGTCCCAGCACTTGAGGAGTCGATTGGAAGTGGAACGTATATTGCGTGCATATGATGTTCCGGTGACTGCACTCCGAGCGGGTTTAATTGTCGGGCCAAAAGGTTCTTCGTTTCCAATACTATCAAAGCTTGTGAAGCGATTGCCGATCATGATCCTGCCGAAGTGGACGAACACAAAAACACAGCCTGTCGCTTTGAAAGACGTATTGACAGCATTGACCTCTATAATTATGGACTTTGACTTGAAAGATCGTTCCATCGATGTGGGTGGACCAGATGTGATGACGTACCGAACGATGATGAAAGCGACTGCAAGTGTGATGGGGAAGAATCCCAAGATGCTCGATGTTCCATTTTTCTCATTAACCCTTTCGAGATTATGGCTTAGACTAGTAACGAATACCCCAAAGGAGATGGTTTATCCACTTGTGGAAAGCTTGAAACATCCGATGGTTATCCACAAGAGTCATACTGTAGAAGGGATTAGTGATGGACAAACTGCGTTTAGGAAAGCAGCTCAAATCGCGCTGGATGCGGATGCTAAGAAAGACAAACGATCCACAGCTCTTTTACCAACATTAGGTCCACTGAAGCAAGACGTCCGCTCGGTCCAGCGGATTGAATTGCCATATGGATGGACGGCGGATGAAGTTGCGCGTTATTACGTAAAATGGTTAGAGACGTTCTTGAATCCATGGGTCCAAACTACGGTAGACAGCGATTTGAATTGTAGAATTGGACTCCTTGGAAATCGTACACTCTTAAAATTATCGTATTCTGGGGAACGTAGTACCGAAGACCGCGCGCTGTATTACATAACAGGAGGATTCCTGCTGGATGATCAAGCGAATGAGCGGGGACGGATGGAGTTCCGTAAAATACCTGGAGCGAGTGAAGCGATAATCGCAATTCACGATTACTTGCCATCTCTTCCGTGGTTTGTGTACTACGTCACGCAAGCGAATATGCATGCGTTTGTCATGAGTGCATTTAGAAAGCATATGCACCGGTTGAGCATCAGTGAGCGTGATCGTCAGTACGTTAGAAACTTAACGGTTGAAGATACTCAATAAATTTCTACTGCCCACATCGTCGATTGACGGAGTGGGCAGTTTTTTGTGTGGAAATGTTGAATCGGTAATATCGGCGCTAGAATCGGCAAAGTCCCGTGAGTAATCGGCAATATGGAAGGAACAATCGGCATAATCAAGCCACTAATCGGCAATAGGGAGGAATTAATCGGAAACGAGATACAATTCATCTGGTTTAAAGCTATAAAGGGAAGTACTTAAGCTACTATCTAATTAAATCAACTGCCATACTACAACAAAAAAACGCACCCAGAGTGAGGATGCGTTTTGTCTAACACTTATACAAATGTCGTGATTTTCTCAAGTGGCAGACGCGTCGAACCATATGCAGGTGCAGCTGCTTTTCCAAGTGCGATTAGCACGAGTGGAACGTAACGATCTTCCAAGTTAAATTCTTTAGCAAATTGAGCTTTGTCGAAACCACCCATTGGGACCGTGTCATAGCCTTTCGCTTTTGCAATTAACATCAATTGCATCGAAACGAGTCCAGCGTCAAACGCGGCAATCGTCAAACGAGCGTCTGTTGGAGCGTTCGGGTAAAGGGCTTTGGCATTATCGATTAGTCGTTGGACATTTACTTCGTCGATATTGCCCGCTTTCAAGTTTGATAAATAGATCTCATCGATGTTGTGATACATTTCTGTATCACCGATCACAGCGATGATGGCAGAAGACGTTTCCATTTGCTCTTGGTTGAATGAGAACTCTTTAATTTTCTTTTTAGCTTGGTCGTCTTGGATGACGATGAAACGCCAAGGCTGTAAGTTGCTTGAAGAAGGGGCAAGTGTTGCCTCTTGTAGCATTTCCTCAATTACTTCAGGTGCAATCTGATATTCCGAGTCGAATTTTCGAACGGATTTACGAGCGTGAATGACTTCTGATAGTGGTGCGAATAGTTCTGTCAAATGAAAAACTCCTTTGTGGATAAATGTGAATTCAACTTACCTTTAGTAAGTACATAAGTCAGCTTACTATTGGTAAGCTTGTTTGTCAACTATGACTGTGGTAAAGTGGAATTAACTTAAGAATAGGGGTTTTGATGATGAAAAAAACCGACGAACTTATTCAATCTACACAACAAAACGGGCATGTAGCTTGTGATAGCTTTCACGCGACTATAGAATTTATCGGGAAACGGTGGATGGGAATCATCATTTATCATCTATTGGACGGACCGAAACGTTACCATGAATTAGCGGCGGAAATTGAAGGCATTTCAGACCGTCTGCTGACAGAACGATTGAAAGAATTGGAAGCCCACGGTTTTGCAGTGAAGAGAACGTTACCGTCATCTCGTAAAGTTGAATATGAACTAACGGAACAAGGAATTGCATTCGATCCAATCATTCGCACCATTTTGACATGGGTGAAAGCGAATGGCGGATGTACGCAGTCGAAAGCAGAAAACGAATCTTAAAGTTGGAAGGATGAATGAATGATGACATTTGAAGAGATTTTACCGCGACTAAAAGCAGGCGACAAAGTTATTCGGAATGGTTGGGGTGGCGCAGAGCTCTACGTAAAACTTGTTGAAGCTGAATCGTTGGATGGGGAAAAGATGAATCCATATTTCGTTATTAATGTAACAGGTGAAGGTTACACGATGTTTACACCGACAGTATGCGATTTGTTAGCGGAAGACTGGGCAATCGTAGAATAAGTAAACGCAAAAGCTCATGAGCAATCATGGGCTTTTTGAATGGAGGAATTCAAAAATGGCACAAAGAGAATTTGCGGGGAAAACGGTGTTCATCACGGGTGCTGCTTCAGGAATCGGCTATGCTCAAGCACATGCATTTCTAGAGCAAGGTGCGTCAGTCTACGCGTTAGATAGTGATCAAAATGGGTTAGAAAAGCTAGCAAGCTTACATACAGAACACTTCCGATATAGCAAAGGAAGTGTGAGTAATCAAGCTGATGTTACAGAGGCAGTAAGTCAGGCAATCGCATCTTTCAATCACATCGATATTCTGTGCAATACAGCGGGTGTACTCGATGGGTTTGCGAAAACATTAGATACCGATGAAGCGTTGTGGGATCGAATCATGAACACCAATGTAAAAGGGATGTTCTTCGTAACGAATGCGATTTTGCCACATATGCTCGAGAAGAAATCAGGAGTGCTGGTGAACATGGCTTCCATCGCAGGTCTCGTTGGAGGTGGTGGTGGGGCAGCGTATACCGCTTCGAAACATGCAGTGGTGGGGTATACAAAACAAGTCGATCTCGATTATTGTCGGGAAGGAATCAGGGCAAATGCGATTGCACCGGGCGCCATTCAAACACCCATGAATGCTGCTGATTTTGATGGGGATGGAAAAATAGCAGAGTGGGTCGCAGAGGAAACACCTGCAGGTCGCTGGGCGCAACCAGAAGAAGTCGCAAAGTTGACGCTTTACTTAGCCGGAGCTGCTTCCGATTACATTCATGGAACGGTCATTCCGATTGATGGCGGCTGGACAGCGAAGTAACCATTTTCAGGATGAATGAATTCTGCTATACTAGGCAAGCAGGTTTTTAGCTTGCACTCCGACACTTTTTGACGAAGCAATCGGCTTCTTCTTCCTTTGGTCGCAGTTATTACTAAAACAGCAGCTTTGCTGTTTTACAAAGGAGGACTATACATGACGTTACTCGCAAAAGAGCGTCCGCGGATTGCGGTCGGTGAACTTGCGAAAATGGCGGTAGTGGCAGGACTATATGTCGCTGTCACGCTCACGCTTGCAGTCATCAGTTTCGGTGCAGTCCAGTTAAGGCTGTCGGAGATGTTCAACTACTTGGCGTTGTTCCACAAGCGATATATTATCGCTGTGACAGCAGGAGTGGTACTCGCGAACTTCTTCTCGCCAACTTGGTTTCTAGACGTACCGATTGGCGGAGTGGCCACGTTTCTCGTGCTGCTCATTAGCCGGGCTGCTACAAAAAAGCTAAAGTCAGACAAAATGAAGTTTGTCTGGACTGCCGTGATTTTTGCTGTTTCCATGTTCACCGTTGCAGGACAGTTGACCCTATTGTACGGCGCGCCGTTTTGGATCACATGGTTCACGGTAGGCGCTGGCGAACTCTTGTCAATGACCGTCGGCGGCAGTATCATGCTCGCTTTAGCGAAAAAAATAGATTTCACAAAATGATAAAACGCATCCCGATTGTACAGGGATGCGTTTTTTATTCATTAATTATGAATGAGATTAGCTTGAAAATACATACATCGGTGTACTGGTTTCTTCCGGTTCAAAGCCAAGCGACTCATAAAATCCAACCGCTTTTGGATACGAAACGAGTACTTTCGTGTGCATATCTTGATACTTCTCCAACATCATCTTCATAATCTTTTTACCTGCGCCTTGCCCTTGATAGGCTGGGTCTGTAAGGACGTAATGGAAATAGACAGCCATAGATCCATCAGACATTGCATTCGCGAGTCCAATCAGCCGGCCGCCGTCCCATGCAGTTGCAACAGAATGAGAGTTAAGAATAGCATTGTACAAATCATTTGGATGAGAAGCAGATTCCCATTCTACAGACAGAAATAATTGTTGGATATTTTCTTTCGTTAACTGATCTGTTTTAAATGTATATGTGAGTGACATTTGTGAATTCCTCCCTCAGCAAGTAGCGGATAAGTGACTCAATCTTTATAAGCATCAATCCCACTAGTTATTCTTATATCCTACTTCAGAACAACATAACCCGCAATTGAAAGAATTCAGCCGACGTTGTTAAGAAAATTGCTTATTCAAGTTCGCCATTTCAATTGCAGATACCGCTGCATCCCATCCTTTGTTGCCGGCTTTTGTTCCTGCGCGTTCGATCGATTGTTCAATAGAGTCCGTTGTCAGCACTCCAAAGATGACGGGAATTCCAGATTGCATTCCAGCTGCTGCCACACCTTTAGCAGTTTCGTTGCAAACATAGTCAAAGTGAGGGGTTGCTCCACGAATAACAGTTCCAAGTGTGATAACCGCATCGTATTTACCGGAGTCAGCCATCTTTTTAGCAATCATCGGAATTTCAAAAGCACCCGGCACCCATGCCAGATCGATATCTTCTTCAAAAACGCCATGGCGTCTACATGCATCTTGTGCAGCGGAAAGTAGCTTACTTGTGATGAATTCATTAAACCGACCAACTACAATACCAATTTTTAATCCTGTACCAACTAAATGACCTTCATATACAGTTCCCATTTTGACTGCCTCCTATAGGGTCAATAAATGACCGAGTTTTTCTACTTTCGTTTCCATATATCGTTTGTTTTCAGGAAGTGCAGGGAGCTCGATTGGAACGCGTTCTGTGATTGTCAGTCCATACTCCACTAAGGCATCCAACTTTCTAGGGTTATTCGTCAGCAATCTCACGTCAGCAATTCCTAAGTCTTGTAGGATTTGAGCACTGATTCTGTAGTCTCGTAAGTCGTCGGGGAATCCAAGTTCCAAATTTGCTTCGACGGTATCCAGTCCTTGTTCCTGCAATTCGTACGCTTTCAACTTATTAATGAGTCCGATTCCTCGACCTTCTTGACGCATGTAAAGCAAGACGCCGCGCCCCGCGTCTTCAATCTGTTGCAAAGCTGCATGAAGCTGTGGACCACAGTCACATCTGGATGAACCGAAAATATCCCCGGTTAAGCATTCGGAATGGACTCTGACCAGTATAGGTTCTGCGCTCGTCAGATCACCTTTAGCCAGAGCGACGTGTTCTTTGCCAGTCATTTTTTCGGTATAGCCAATCATTTTAAATAGACCAAATGACGTCGGCAATATGACCTGTGCTTCACGCGTAATGAGCGTTTCGTTGGCAAGTCGGTATTGCACCAGATCTTCGATGCTAATTAGTTTCAGCCCTTCTGAATCTGCTAGATCACGCAATTCAGGGACCCGAGCCATCGAACCATCTTCGCTCATAATTTCGCAAATGACCGCAGCAGGTTCACTTCCTGCCAGTCTAGCTAAATCGACGGAAGCCTCGGTGTGTCCTACTCTGCTGAGCACTCCGTTATTTTGTGCAATCAGCGGAAAGACGTGACCGGGTTGTTTAAAGTCACTTGGTGTTGCCTGTAGCTCAAGCATTTTTAAAATTGTTTCCGAACGTTCGAAGGCACTAATACCTGTATGAGACTCAGCGTGATCTATGCTCACTGTGAATGCTGTTCCATGTGCATCCGTATTGTTCGCGGTCATCATCGGTAGCCCGAGTTGAGCCGCTTTCGATTCAGTGATCGGCGTACAGATGAGTCCGCGTCCTTTCGTTGCCATGAAATTGATCATCTCAGGGGTTGCGTGTTCTGCTAAGCAGATGAAGTCGCCTTCGTTTTCACGGTTTTCATCATCCACAACAATAATCGGTTTCCCGAGTTTTAAGTCTTGAATCGCTTCTTCGATCGTATCAAACATGAGGAAACACCCTTTCCTTATAAAAATCCGTTTTGCTGTAAAAATTCCTCGTTCAAAGGTCGTTTAGCAGAAGGAGTTTGTTTCTGTAGCATGTTAAACATGTATTTTGCGAGCATATCAAACTCCACATTGACACGTTCTCCCGGTTTACGCTGCGCAAGAACCGTTGTTTTTTGAGTATGTGGGATGAGCGAAATCGAAATGCTTTCATCATCCACATCAAAAATTGTTAAAGACGTCCCGTCAAGAGCAATCGAGCCTTTTGGAAGCACATAGTTCAATCCTCCAGGCGGGAGTGATAAATGCATGACAAGCGAATTCTCGATGTGCTGACACTTTTGGACAATCGCAGTTCCGTCAACGTGACCGGAAACAAAATGACCGCCCAAACGACTATCCGCGCGAAGAGCACGTTCTAAATTTACTGAAGTACCAGCTTTCGCGTTATGTAACGACGTCGTTCGAAACGTTTCAGGCATCACGTCCACGGTAAACTGACCATTCGTAAATGATGTCACAGTCAGACAAGTTCCGTTAACGGCGATACTGTCTCCTAAACGGACATCTTTCAGTATTTCTACAGCTGCCACAGTGAGTTCCATTGATTGACCTGACGAACGGACTGTTCTTACAGTCCCAATTTCCTCAATGATCCCTGTGAACATAAGAATCACTTCCTTTTGGTACAGCCGTTACCTTTAAATCTGGACCGAGCTGTTCCGTTTTTACAAAAACAAAATCTTTTGCGTCACTCATCAAGGCAGGACTTTCCCCGCCGATTGGAGTGAGAGAATCTGTACCTCCAAGTAATCTTGGGGCGATGTACGTAATGATCCGATCGACAGCATCCGCTTGTAAAAAAGATGCATTTACAGAGGATCCTCCTTCTACAAGAAGGGTCATGATGCCACGGGCGCCAAGCTTATCTAGTACGTCAGACACTGAAATGGCAGGCTCATTCATACGAAAAACTTCGATGTGATCATACGGCAAGAAATTCAATTCGTGTTCTTTTGACGCCGCGCTGCCACAAAAAATCCAAGTTGGAGCGTCCGTGTTTTGAATAACCTGACTCGCAACTGGTGTAGATAAGTGTGTATCTAAAATAACTCGAATAGGGTGAAGTCCACCTTGGGGCAATCTGGTGGTAAGAAGGGGATTGTCGTGAAGAATCGTTTTGCTGCCGGTCAAAATGGCATCATGGACATGGCGAAGACGATGGACGTCAAGCCGAGATTGCTCGCTTGTCACCCATTTGCTGTGTCCTGAAAATGCTGCGATTTTACCGTCTAATGTCATAGCTGTTTTTAACGTTACATGAGGTTGTTTGGTCTGAATGAAATGAAAAAAAGGTTGATACAATTCGCGTGCTAAATCTGTACAGACTCCGATTTGTACCTCGACACCTGAATCTCGAAGTCGCTGTATTCCAGACCCTGCAACTAACGGATTTGGATCTAAAGCCGAAACGTAGACACGAGAGATGCCTGCTTGCAAAATCGCTTCTGTGCATGGCGGTGTTTTTCCGGTATGCGAACAAGGTTCAAGAGTGACGTACAAATCAGCGCCAACAGATTCTTTGCCTGCCATATCCAGAGCAACCCGCTCTGCATGACGTTCGCCAGCGCGCAAATGAGCACCCATTCCGACAATCCTGCCATGGTTCACAACAATGGAACCGACTGGTGGATTCGGAGAAGTTTGACCTGCCGCACCTTGCGCAAGTGATAAAGCGATTTGCATATAGTGTTCAATTTCCAAAGATAACAACACTCCTGAATCATAGATTCCTCATGTAACAAAAAAAGCCCCGCAACAGATGTGCGGGGCTGGGTAAGCATGACAAAATAAGCGTCAGTCAAATGAAAAATTTGAAAAACGCACCATTCCTTCTCCCATCCAGACTTTAACTGTCGGCCTTGGAGTTTCACCAAATCCACCGTCTACAAAAAATGCAGCCGGGTCACGGACTAAGAGCCATAAAAGCTCATCACCGCCGGTAGGGAATTTCACCCTGCCCCGAAGGAATATTATTCGGTTGTCTCAAAGTCTAGCACAGCTATTAGTAAGCTTGCAACCTGAATGTTCAATTTTAAACGAGCAAGTCTTTCCACCCGCCAGAGAAGAAATCTGCTGCTGCAAGGGATCCAAGACAGAGGACATATACTGCGATTGGAAGAACTAACGCTGTTATGATTTGCTTTCCTGTAACGTGCATTTTTCTTTTTCTAATCACTCGGTCTACAGCAAAATACAGCAACGATGCGACTAGTCCATATGCTGCAAATACTAATCCGAAACTTGCGTGAAGTAATCCGGAAAGAATAATTTCAGCATTATTGAATTTTACTTTTTCACTAATTAAAACGGATATTTTATCGCTGATAATTGAACATATAATTCCATAAAAAAGTATGATCGGGGTGCCGTAGAGGAGATAGGCCGAAATACTTAGCAAAACCGATCCGAAGTAATTAGAGAATGACGTGATGGGTTCCCCGAAAGGATTGGGAATGAAGAAGCCAAGTAATATGAAAAACAGCACTCCTGATATAGTAGCGGAAAGGATTTTTCTTGCTAACATGATGAGTCCTCCCTGATTGGATACTGAGACAGACAACGAGTTCTAGATTATCTTAACAAATATTTTTACTGTGGGGATTATTGAATCTTCTCAATCGCTTGCCGAATGCTAGAAGTTGTTGATCTGACAGTCGATCACTTACTAATGACTGGGCCACTTTCGGAGATATACCAGTGACACATAACTGAACGCCCATTAGTTTCAAGGCATCCTGAATGGCAAACAAGCTTGTTAATCGGGACTCGTGATTCTAGAACAATCCTGTAATATCAATGATGATATGATCTACTTCATGGTGTTGAACAAATTCACTAAGTTTTTGTGTTAATAAGTTGAATCGATGGGGACTCGTTTCCCCAATAAGGGAAACGGCAGCAAGATTGTCCTGAATTATCAGGATTGGATTGCTTGGTTGAGAGGGTCTGTAACTACAGTAGCCACTCGACTGCCATCTAACACGGCTTCCAATAGAGGAATCTGTGCAGATTGAGCGAGATTTTTCATCTACTGCAAGTCAGGACTTATTAGAAGTCTGTCTATCATTAGTTTAGCACGAGATAAGAAGTAATTTACCAATAAAAATTCAGGCTTTCACCGCTTCGTATTGGCAACCCATATACTTGTAGTTTTGCTGTTGGTACATTTCTCTTGGGGTATCCTCACCGTCAGCGACCAAAATAATTAGTCTGTCAGGAAACTGCTCCATTAACCATCGCTGCAACTGACTTCCTACACCTTTATGTCTCATTCTTTCTAACACGTGCAGCCCATCTATCTCCACAGTCCGTGCCTGAATGATCAAATCAACTGTACCAGCTACTTCCTCATCGTAGTATGCAATAAGCTGCAGAAAATCAGGATTTGAGAAGTTCTTTTTATGTTGCAGTTGTTTTTGTGTTGCAAATTCTCTCCCGAATTGCTCATCAATTGTTCTCTGTAAGTGAAGGAATTCTTCGAGATGAGATGCAGTCACCGGAAGAACCTCAATAGCTGAAGATGGAGACGTCTCCGGAAAATCCTTTGGATAGAGTGCATATAATTCTAGAAAACCGATTTCATAGTCTTGACGGTTTAAATAGGCCGTCAATTCTTTTGAAATGGTTTCATCCTGAGGAAATGTGAATTTCAGATGGTGCTGACCGCGTGCTGTGTGATAGATTTTCAATTCATGTTCTGCTTTTTTAAACTCACTGACAGTGGGCATCTTTTTAAATTCCATGAAGTTACTGTCATAATAAAGTGGCATATCAGGTAGATGAAAATGGCTATATGTATCAGTGATTGTCGCTACAACCCCAGCGTTATAAATGTCTTCGAATGTAACACGATTCATAGGTAACCCCTCCTTCTGCAATCCTATCATATATTTCAGAGGTGGGATTCACTTTTCTGAACATTGGGATTGACATATTTATTAGACGAGAATATACTAGCACTATCACTACTTTGCGTTGCAAGGTAGTTGTTTTTTATAAAGCTACCTTGTAAGGCAACATACTGGATGGAGAGTGGTCGCGTGTCAGTGAGAAGTGAGTTATTAAAAGGAATTCTAGATGGTTGTATGCTTGCCGTCATTGAAAAAGAGACGGTATATGGCTACGAGCTCTCTGCCAAGTTGCAACAAGTCGGACTAGATGATGTGAGTGAAGGAACCATTTATCCCGTGTTGTTGAGACTACAGAAAAATAAATGGATCACAGGGGAAATGCGTGCATCTGAGTCAGGTCCGCGCAGAAAATACTACACACTGACGGAAGAGGGCAAAGAGGCATTGGCGTTCATTCGAAGTGAGTGGGGGAGACTTGCGGTTCCAGTAAACGTATTATTGAAAGGAGAGACTGGTGATGGTGACAACTAAGGAATTGATTCGAGAAAACAATGAAAAGCGGGAACAGTTGACCGAGGAAAACGAACAGTACTATACCAATATGCTCGTATACATCCGATCTAAGTTCTTACTGTCAGAACGGGCAACGGAAGAGTTACTGATGGAAATGCTTGAGCATCTATTGGAGGGTCAAAATGACGGTAAGAGCGCAGAAAAAATATTTGGTGGAGATCCAAGAGCGTATGCAGACGAAGTGATTGCACAAATGCCAAAAGAGAAGAAGAAAAACCAACTGTTGTTTGGAATCCAGCTGATATTCAGCGTATTAGGCTGGATGGTCATCGCTCGTGGTGCTATTTTAGGCGTACTATCGTTTATCAAACCAGTGGATGAGCATCTATATCTTGCTTCAACAGCAGCTATGGTCGTAGCGGTACTCATGATGACCGTGTTTGGTGTGCTACTTCTAATGAACATGGTGAACAAAACGGCATTTGAAGAGAAGAAAAGCACTTGGAAATTTGCAATTATTGGAGGAATATCTGGAGTCCTGGTATTCGGACTCTTTATGGGGATTGCATTCTTTTTTAAAGGGAGAGGTCCTGCCATTGAATTTCCTTGGCTAGCTTCTTTATTAGTAGGCTTTGTGATGTTATTACTGAGTCAATGGCTAGCTCGGAAAAATGAAGGGACTTCTTGATGGAAACGAAACCGAATAGACTCGCAATCCGTAGTATAGATAGAAGTAAAGAACGGATCGGGAGGTTTTCAATATGGATGAGGGTTATTTTGTTGGATGGGGAACGCTCGCGTTAATCAATGCTGTATTGGCACAAGGGAAGAACCGAACTGGTTTCAACTGGTTCTTGCTCTCGCTATTACTGGGACCAGTTGCGACATTCTTTTTAGCACTGTCAGAGAAGAGATAACCTATACCAAACGTAGGCCATCGGGTGCTGCGTTTTTTTTATGGGCAAATTTATTGCTTTAAAATACCCTTATAGGTATATTTGAAGAAATAGAAAACAAATGGAGGAATTACCGATGAGTTGGATTATAATCTTACTAATTGTGGCTTTCTTTGTATGGCGTATGAAACCAGCAAAAGGAATTCGTACAATATCCACAACTGAAGTTAAGGCTTTAATGAAAGATAAATCGAAGCAATTTGTAGATGTTCGAACACCTGGAGAATACAAAGGTCGACATTTCAAAGAATTTAAAAATATTCCTCTTAACGATTTAGGAAAGCGTATGAGTGAGCTGGACAAAAGCAAAGAAACGTACGTGATCTGCCAAAGTGGAATGCGTAGCGCCCGTGCAGCAGGAATGCTGAAAAAAGCAGGATTTACCGATGTCATTAATGTCAAAGGCGGAATGAGCGCTTGGCAGTAACAGAAGAAAGATGTAAACCCAACACAAATCGACAATTGTTGTAATGGGATGTTCTGCTTAGGTAAATAAATGCTACAAAGTGTCGGTTTGAAGTTTATTTCCCCGGAAATAATCGAACGTTGGAAATAAAGGATATACAACTTTAAACTTGCGAACAATTCTAAATTTGATATACTAGATAGACTAACTGACAGAAAGGGTTGAGTGTGGCTGATGGATAACTAATTCCTAATTTCTCAAAACGAATGATTCGTTGTGTGGAAAAACGGGATTGGTCTGTCCATTTTAAACTGCCACTTTCAACCTTTGCTGAGTCGATATTACGATGCTCATCAATAGAGTTGAGGCTTTTTTGAGATGCTGACAGAACCGATCCTTCCGATTATTTTACGGAGGGATCTTTTTTGTGTTCCCTTCCAACTGGAGGAATGTAGATGTTACGAGGAATAGTGAACAAGGTATCAGCGGGATATGGGGATGTGAATATTTTCAAAGAACTCAGCGCAGAAATCCCGCAAGGTGCCAAAATAGCAATTGTTGGGCCGAACAGAGCAGGAAAAACCACTCTTTTGTCAATTCTGGCAGGTGAACGAGAACCTTCTTCTGGAGGAATTGATTGGATTGGTCGAAGCCCTTCTATATCGTATTACAAACAAGAGGCTGAAACAGAAGAGCCAGTAGATTGGACACAAGAAGAGCTCTTTCAAAAGCGCAGTCATTGGCACGTTCCGAAAGAGGCAGAATATGCTTATGCAAGCGGTGGAGAGAGAGTCAAACTGCGGCTTACAGCTACGCTAGCTGAAAACCGTGAAATCTTACTATTGGATGAACCGACTAATCACTTGGATGCATCAAGTGTGGAACGGCTCATTGAAACGCTTCAAGAACGTGAGGGTACTTTACTGTTCGTCTCCCACGATCGATATTTCATCGACCACTTGGCGGATCTTGTGTTTGAAATTGAGAACGGGAAATTGACGGTCTATGAAGGCAATTACACGGATTATCGCAAGCAGAAAGAGCATGAGCGATTCGTACAGCAAAAGCATTATGAAGAACAGCAACAGTACATCGCTGAAATTGAAGGGCAAATCGAGCAGCTGGATAAGTGGTCTGCGAAAGGGCACGCGGAGTCCACGAAAAAAGGTGGCGCTAAAGAATACTACCGGAAAAAGGTAAAGAAACGGAACGTGCAAATTCGTTCGAAGAAAAATCGATTAGAAGCAGAGCTTAAGAAAAACCGAAAAGAGGCGCCAATTGCAGAAACATCGGTTTCGTTTGAACTGGAAGGACTACGGAAGAAAGGCAAGCGTGTTCTGGAACTGAAAGATGCAGGCAAAGCATTCGAAGACAGACAACTATTTCAGCATGCTGCATTTACTGTGCAGGCAGGCGAGCGACTTGCTCTTCTCGGACCGAATGGTTCTGGAAAAACGACGCTGTTCCGCATGCTTTTAGGCGAACTTGATTACGATGGGGACGTCTGGCTATCTGAAGGCATGACGCTGGGATACTTGCGTCAGACCGCATTCGATTTACCGGATGAACAGACGATGGCCGAATATTTTTATTCTCCGTCTTACGAAGAACAAGGTTTCCTCCGCATCCAATTGACGAATTTAGGATTTACAGCTGAACAATGGCAGCTGCCGCTCGGTGTCCTTAGTCAGGGGGAGCGTTTGAAAGTGAAACTGCTCGATTTCATCCGCAGGAAAACGGATGTGTTATTACTGGATGAACCAACGAATCACCTAGATCTTCCATCGCGTGAAGAGCTAGAGCGCACGTTGGATACGTATCCAGGAACGTTGCTGTTTGCCTCCCACGATCGATATTTTACAGAGCGCATGGCAGATGGATTGCTGTTGTTTGAAAAAGGGACTGTTCGTAAAGTACCGTATAGTTTGGTGGAATGGGAAAGTCGGAAATCTTCTGCTCCAGTCCCATCTTCCGAACAAGAAAAACTTCGGCTTGAAACGGAATTGCAGGCGGTATTAGGAAAGTTGAGCCTTCTGACCCCTGAAAATCCAGAATACAGCAAACTAGATCAGCAATTTTTTGATCTGTCTCGACAGTTACGGGAACTGAATAGCTAATAGATAACTAAAAACCAGTGGATTGAACGGAGAGAGAATGGCTCTTCCGTATCGATCCACAGGTTTTCTTTATTTACTGAATCGGCATGAATGCCACTTGCCAAATGCCGTCTTCATTTTTTATCAGTTGAAATCCGGAAGGTGGTTCGTTTTTGCTATTTGGATAATATTCAATGTACCCTTCAATTTTACTCGTCTGAAGAAATCGACCCTCTTCAAAGTTTCGATACTGCTTTGTCAATTGTTCAGGTATACCGCGGTCGGATTCAGGAATTGCTTGATCTTCCTCCTGGCTCCATTGGATGAACTCTTCTTGATCGGTATAGAGTGCATATTCGACTTTGCGATCACCTAAGTATGATGCGTGAATATAAAGCTTTGCCACGCTCATGGGGGACAAGCCTACTAAATGTTGAGTATCCAAATCTTTCTTAAATGCACTATATACATTTTGTTCTGCAGTATTCAATTCAATGGGAACACTTTCGGTAGTTGTGTTTTCAGGTAATGTCGCTAAGCCTTGTAGCACACCTACCACAAGTAGTTGCTCCATTTCTTCTTCATTTACAGAATATCCGATTTTAATCGAACGAGATTTGTCGGGCACAGCGTTTTTTAATGAGACTTCTATTATTAAACTGCTTTCATCCTCAATTTGAAATCCATGAATATCAGAAATCTCTCCAACCTGATCCCGTCCATAAACACCGGGCTTTTTCTTCGCATCAGCAAGATAGAATGAATATGAAAATCCATCGGTTGTGTGAAGGGGTTGCTGATTCTCTTTGATTAATTCAATGGAATTAATGGTCGCTGTGCTGTTCCCGTTCCATGTAATTGGCAGGACAATGTAGTAGGTTTCGTTAGCGAGGAAGGGGCCATCTGAAATATCCTCAATAGTAAATGCCCCGGAGCTACTCGTTCCTTTACCTGACAGACCATCCGGTTTTGAAGAATTCAACAGATCTCCTTTTATTAAAAAGATACCTATGAATAACAAGGATATCGCAACAATTGTTCCAACAATCGCAGGAACGAATCGGGCTGGGCGTTGTGTACGTCGAATTTCTCGTCTGACAGCTTGTTTGTTTTGTTTTGTAAATGACTCTTTATGAAAAACAGTTTTGTCAAAAGCGGAACGAATTTTTGTTTTCTCATCTTTCATCATGATCCCCGCCTTCCAGCAGTTGTGCTAATTTTTCCCGTCCTCTTTTGAGTCGAGTCCGAAGTGTATTTTGGTTTACGTCTAGCAGTTCACTGATTTCAGGTATTGTCAGGTTTTCATAATAATAGAGCAAAATGACTTCTCGATAAGTGAGCGGGAGTTGCAACACACATTGTGCCAACTGTTCATCCTCACTGTTCTGAAGCATGTGCTCATGTGGAGTCGGCTCTTTAGATCGAAGAAACTGAAAGAGTGGACTCCCAACAATCACACGCTTGAACCATGAACTTTTCAATACATCTTTACATTTGTTAATCGTAATCCGATATAGCCATGCTTCTACAGAACGAATTTCCTCTAGCTGATGAGCTCGATGAAAACATGTCACAAAAACATCTTGAACAACTTCTTGCGCCCTTCCCCAGTCTTTGAGGTAACTGAACGCAAGATTCGTTAACTGGTTTCCGTACTGATTCATCAATTGCTCAAGCCATTCATCCTGTTTCCAATCTGGAATGAACTTGTTCTCGCGAGGCATGCCAACCCATCCTTTCTCATTGCGTTCCACCCTGGTGTACCTTAAAGACGAGTGAAAAAGCACGACCGTTTCATTTATCAACTAAAGAATTCATTTCTCTATCGTTTTTCGTGAATCTAGGGGTAGTATACAGGTAAAGGGAGTGATCACGTGTGTTCAGAAGCAGGGTGGAATTTGAATAATAGCTACAGTCAATTGCCGGAAGTGTTTTTTGCAGAAGCGACTCCTGAAGAGGCAACTTCTCCAAAAGTGGTCTTGCTGAATAAAGGTCTTGCTGAATCGCTTGGCCTGGAAGTTGAGGAGCTGAATCCGGAAGTTCTTTGTGGTAATGAACTACCAGAAGGTGCTGCGCCAATTGCACAAGCGTATGCTGGGCATCAGTTTGGGAATTTTACGATGCTTGGCGATGGGAGAGCGATTCTTTTGGGCGAGCAATTGACCCCGTCAGGAGATCGTGTGGATATCGGCTTAAAAGGATCGGGTCCAACGGCATTTTCACGTGGAGGCGATGGTCTTGCAGCACTTGGTCCCATGTTACGTGAGTATATCATTAGCGAAGCGATGCACGCATTAGGCATTCCTACGTCGCGAAGCCTTTCTGTTACATTGACTGGAAATGACGTACATCGCGAAAACATATTGCCAGGAGCGGTACTTGTCCGGACAGCAAGCAGTTATTTACGAGTGGGTACGTTCCAATACGCAGCCGCTCGTCAAGTACCTGAAGACTTGAAGGAGCTAGCAGATTACGCCATAGAGCGGCATTTTCCAGACATTGCTTCACAGGACAATTCATATGAACTGTTGCTCGGAAATGTGATCGAGCGACAGGCAGCATTGCTTGCCAAGTGGCAGCTTGTCGGATTCATCCACGGAGTCATGAACACCGATAATATGACGATTAGCGGGGAAACGATTGATTATGGGCCATGTGCGTTTATGGACGTATACGATCCAGCGACCGTGTTCAGCTCCATTGATGTGAATGGACGGTATAAATACGGCAATCAGCCGGGAATTGCATCGTGGAATTTGGCACGGTTTGCGGAAACCTTACTGCCGTTACTAGATGAGAATCAGGATGAGGCAATTCAGATTGCGGAGAAGCAACTTGCTCGATTTGGTAATGTTTTTGAGCGAGAATGGCTGAACGGGATGCGAGCCAAGCTAGGCTTGTTGGATGAACAACCGTTAGACGAAGCGCTTTCGAAGGAGTTATTGCTTATCATGAAAGACGCTCAAGCAGACTTCACGAATACGTTCAGGGCATTAACAGATGAAAACGTAGAACAACCAGTTTGGTTCAGTGAAGACGCCTTTTGCGAATGGAAGAAGAAGTGGGAGACACGACGAAAGCAACAGACTGCTACTATTGAAGAATCTTATGAAATAATGCGACTAAGCAACCCTTCAGTGATTCCGCGCAATCATCGAGTGGAAGAGGCGATCGAGGCAGCGGAAAACGGCGATTTCAGTGTGTTGCACAAGTTAAATCAAGTTCTTGCTTCCCCATATTCTTATTCCGAAGAGCAGGTTGACTATACGAAACCAACAGATTCGTCAGCACCTTATCGAACGTATTGTGGAACATAATGATGCTATGGAAAATGCGAACGCTTATGCGGCGTTCGTCTTTTTTGTGTTTACTATTAAGCTAGGAAAGTGGTTTACCCTATGCTTGTAGTGTTTAATCCAGTTACTAAGTTCTAAACAATTTCTAGTAATCTGGTAGAAAGTAATTATTTTATTGAAATCACAGTACATTAAATTGATTATAATTTGAGTAGTCGCTATAGTGAGGGAGTTGGAAATTTATAGACAGGGGTTGGAAACATATGTTAAAGAGATGGACTGGGGTATTTCTAGGTGCACTATTAGTGCTTGCACTCGCTGCATGTGGTGAAGATAAAGCAAATCAGACAAGCAAATCGGATGTGGAAAAGCCTGAAGTCTCTGCTGAAGAAGGAACAGGGTCCGGGGATTCAACTGAAGAAGCTGAAAATGGGGAAGCATCGGATATGCAAATAGGGGTGACTGCTAAGGACTTCCAAACCAACTTCAATAAGTTTGCTGAAGAAGTGGGGATCCCTGAGCGCGTCGATAATTTAGATTGGAGAGAATCAGGTTCTGAAGGAGATCACGAAATTATAGACATGAAATACGATGAAGACCGACGTATGCAACTGCTTGCCAAAAAAGGCGAAGAAGAAGTGCGTTCTGTTATGTTCAGTATGTTTGGGGACCGGAAAGAAGCGTTTGGTGTCGTACGTTCCATTATTCGTGGCGCTGATCCAGCTGCTTCTGAAGAGGAAGTGGACGGCTGGATGGAAGAACTTCACTTTTCTGATCCTGAAACTGAAAGTACGGAGGATTATCATTTCGTAAAAACTGATAAATTTAACTTGCTCGCAGAGGACTCTGAAACTTATATCGAGTTCGTCATTAGTAATGTAAACGACCCGGACATCAATGCCGAGAACTTTGAAGCTGGAGAACTATAAGCGATTCTTTGTACCAGCCCCATCCTAAGAAAGGATGGGGCTGGTGTTTTGATGTCCAGCTGAATCCGCTAAATGAAACCCGCTCGTTCCGCGTCCGGACCCGCTCGTTCTGGTGGAGAACCTGCCCGTTCTGGTGGAGAACCCGCTCGTTCCGGCAGAGAACCCGCTCGTTCCGGCGGAGAACCCGCCCGTTCCCATTACAATTTCTATCCGACAACATATACCACATGCAGTGTGGTATACTCCACCGTAGAATTTGATAGAAAAGGATTTGGGGAAATGACAAAAGCAATTACCATAAAGAAACCACTGCCAACACTTTGGCTCGTCGTGCTACTCGGTTCATTGACAGCGTTTGGCCCGCTATCAATGGATATGTACTTGCCTGGACTGCCAGCGGTTGCAGTGGATATGAGCGCATCCACTTCGCTTGTTCAGTTAAGCTTGACGGCTTGTCTGATTGGACTTGGCGTGGGACAACTCATATTTGGTCCGCTAAGTGATATTTACGGGAGACGTCGCCCACTCGTTTTGACGCTCGTGGTCTATGCAATTGCCTCAGTACTTTGTGCGTTCACGACGTCCATTTGGCCGTTCATCCTCCTTCGTTTTGTTCAAGGGTTAACAGGTGCTGCGGGTATCGTGATCGCGAGAGCCTGTGCGCGGGATCTGTACTCAGGACACGAACTCACAAAATTCATGGCATTGCTCTCGATAGTCAATGGGGCTGCACCCATACTTGCACCCATCGCGGGTGGCGCCATTTTAAGTTTTGCCTCGTGGCCAGTTGTGTTTTTCGTACTTGGTGGAATTGGATTACTGATGTTTGTTGGAACTGCGGGTTTTTTACCGGATACACTTCCAATTGAGAACCGTGCAGAAAAGGGAATCCTATCGGTATTCAAGACGTTCGGCAGGTTACTTGGTGATCGTCAATTCATGGGAATTGCGCTTACACAAGCGTTTGTTATGGCTTCCATGTTTGCCTATATCGCAGGTTCTCCTTTTGTCCTGCAAAACATGTATGGCGTTTCACCACAACAGTTTTCTTTTTTCTTCGCGTTGAACGGCATTGGGATTATTGTAGCAGCACAAATTACTGGCCGTTTATCACATAAAATATCTGAACTGAATTTCATGATGACGGGCGTACTCATTTCGTTAACAGGTAGTGTACTGTTATTGCTCGTCATATGGCAACAAGGACCACTATTTATCGTCGCTACTGCATTCTTATTAGTCGTATCCAGTGTCGGAATGGTTTCGACTTCATCGTTTTCACTCGCGATGCATCGACAAAGTCAGGCAGCAGGGAGTGCTTCTGCATTCCTCGGTTTATTGCCATTTATCGGAGGAGCAATCGTCTCACCACTTGTCGGAATTGCAGGTGACCATACCGCGTGGCCATTGGGGATTGTTATAATAAGCTGTAGTTTAATGGCGTTCATCCTATACATGGTACTTGTTCGAAAATCATTACGCTAACGAATTAATAGGTAACTTACAAACTTTTAATTCCAGTCTTGAACAGATTCAAAATGGAATTCCTCTTTCGAAATAAGACTACTAGCAGACTGTAAGGAGCAATCAGCTCTTTGCGGTCTGCTTTTTTAATACTATTTTACGAATGGATAAAATTGTGATAACCTATTTGTGTTAACCTAATTATAAATAAGGTTAACGCAAATGGAATCCATTCTGATAAATGAAGAAGGTATTTACGATGAAACACTTTTGGGTAGTTGGGACAGACACGGACGTCGGAAAAACATTTGTGACAACGTTATTCTTGAGAGAACTTCAGAAAAACGGGCACGCTGTCACGCCTTACAAACCAGTCCAAACAGGTCTTGTTGCTGACACAGAACAGGGGCATTATCAGGACACGTCGAGTTATAAGGATTATAGTTTGTATTCCTTGGACAACGATTCACTCAGTACATATTCATTTCCAATAGCGGCGTCCCCGCATTATGCAGCGGAGTTGGCCGGGCAGCAGATTGATGAAAACCTGTTGCTACAAACAATTGAGCATTTAAAAACGAAATTTGAAACGGTTATTTGCGAAGGTGCAGGAGGCTTATACGTACCGCTCCATTCAAGTACGACACGGACATTATTGGACGTGGTGGAACAGTCGAAATTGCCGGTCGTCCTTGTCGCTTCTACGAAACTAGGCACCATCAATCACACACTGTTGTCGATTGAAGCGTTACATGCGCGTGGAATCAGTGTGCAAGGAATTGTATTCAATCAGTTCAATCAAACCCCGTTAGAGCAAAATAACATAGATACAATCCGTCGGTTTACAGGATTACCATCCGCTGTTATTGAGGCGAACCGTACAATTGAAAGTTTTACGGACGTGCCGGTCTTGGAAGGGTTGATGTCCAATGATGTATGAAGAATTACAAGCACGGGATGTTGAACATATTTGGCATCCATGTGCGCAGATGAAAGACTATGAAACCTTCCCTCCAATTGTCATTGAGCGGGGGGATGGTGTCTGGTTGACAGACAAACAAGGCAATCGATACTTAGACGCAGTGTCATCTTGGTGGGTCAACTTGTTCGGTCATACGAATCCTCGTATTAGCCAGGCAATTGCGGATCAGGCACAAAAGCTGGAGCATGTGATTTTTGCAAACTTTACCCATGAACCTGCTATTCATGTTGCTGAAAAACTTGTGGAGTTAACTCCACAAGGGCTAGAAAAAGTATTTTTCGCCGATAACGGGTCTGCTGCCATTGAAGTAGCACTCAAAATGAGTTTTCAATACCGCGCCCAAACTAGTCAACCTGAGAAAAAACAGTTTTTAGCATTTTCGAATGCCTATCATGGCGAGACACTTGGAGCTCTGTCTATGGGAGGCGTTGGATTATATAACGACGTATATGCGCCGCTACTTCTTAATGTGGTTCACGCACAAGGACCTGATTGCTTCCGTTGTCCATTCGGTGAATCTCCTGAAACATGCCAGGCACAATGTATTCAAGATACTGAAAAGCAATTCAAGAAACATGCGAATACCATTTCCGCTGCCATTATTGAACCACTGATTCAAGCAGCAGCTGGAATGAAAATGTATCCCCCGATATTCCTGGAAAAGCTACGAGATTTGTGTGACGCATATGACGTACATCTGATTGCGGATGAAGTGGCGGTTGGCTTTGGGCGAACGGGTACACTTTTTGCGTGTGAGCAAGCACAAATCACACCGGACTTTCTATGTTTGTCCAAAGGGATTACGGGAGGGTATTTACCGTTGTCTGCAGTGTTGACAACAGAGGATGTATATCGCGCATTTTACGATGACTATGGCACGATGAAGGCGTTCTTGCATTCACATAGTTACACAGGCAACCCGCTAGCACTTCGCGCAGCACAAGAAGTCCTCGCCATTTTTGAAGAAGAACAGGTAATGGAAACGTTGGTTCCGAAACAGCAGATATTACAAGAACTCGCTCATGCAGCATTTGAAGAGTTACCGTATGTCGGAGAGTACCGTCAAACCGGTTTTGTTGGTGCAATAGAATTAGTGGCAGATCGTAAAACGAAAGAGCCTTTTCCAAGCGATGAAAGAATCGGCTATGAAATTTATCAGCTAGCTCTTAAAAAAGGTCTTTTGATACGTCCGCTAGGCAACATCATTTACTTCATGCCGCCTTATGTAATCTCTGAAGAAGAAATCGAATGGATGGTGAATACGACGAAAGAAGTTATGGAGCAATTTTTCTATGAGCGAGGACAACTTGTATGAAGAGAACCAATAGCATAAATTCAATGGCCCTTATTGCAGTTTTTGCATCATTAACAGCAATAGGTGCATTCATTAAAATTACGCTACCGGTTGTCCCGTTTACATTACAAATTGTTATTGTTTTTTTAGCAGGAACGTTATTAGGGAGTAGTCGTGGTCTACAAAGTCAGCTTGTGTATTTGTTCGTGGGGTTAGCTGGACTTCCGGTTTTCACAAAAGGTGGAGGTATCACGTATCTCCTTCAACCCACATTTGGCTACTTAATAGGATTTGCTGCTGCTGCGTATGTCATCGGCTTCATAATTGAGCGCGTTCCTGTTCCTAATCGAAAGCACTTCATCGTAGCAAATTTGGCGGGAACCGCGGTTACTTATGCAATTGGAGTACCTTATTTGTATGTCGCATTGAATAGCTGGATGGATACACCGGCCAATGCCATGCACGTTTTGGTGGCTGGATTCTTTAGCACGATTGTTATAGATATTGCGCTTGCTGTAGGTACGGGATTACTCGCGGCAAGATTATATCCGATATTAAAAAAGTTCATTCACACAAAAAGGGGCGCACGTCATGAACTGGAAAACACTCGCACAAGAAGTCATTGATGGAAAAGAGCTTTCAAATGAAGAGGCATTGTCGATTTTGAACACAAATGATGATGACGTTTTATCCCTGTTAGATGGGGCCTATATGATTCGACGTCAGTACTTCGGGAATAAAGTAAAACTGAATATGATTATGAACGCAAAGAGTGGCTTCTGTCCGGAGGATTGTGGATATTGCTCTCAATCTTCTAAATCCACAGCGCCGATTGATAAGTATCCATTCATCTCAAAAGAGGAAATTCTAGAAGGCGCAAAACGGGCGTTTGATAATAACATCGGGACATATTGCATCGTAGCAAGTGGGCGAGGTCCGACACGAAAAGACGTACGTGTTGTCAGCGAAGCTGTTGAGGAAATAAAGGAAAAGTATGGCTTAACTGTGTGTGCGTGTTTGGGGATTTTAAAAGAAGAACAAGCAGAGCAACTGAAAACAGCAGGCGTCGATCGGTATAACCACAATTTGAATACATCTGAACGTCATCATGATTTCATCACGACATCGCATACGTATAAAGATCGTGTGGACACAGTTGAAATTGCCAAAAAGTATGGAATCTCTCCATGCTCAGGAGCAATAATCGGGATGAAAGAGACGAAAGAGGATGTCGTCGATATTACCCGTGCCCTTCGCAGGTTAAATGCAGACTCTATTCCAGTGAACTTCTTGCATGCAATTGACGGAACGAAGCTCGAAGGGACAAATGAACTGAATCCACGCTATTGCTTGAAAGTATTAGCACTATTTCGATACATGAATCCTACGAAGGAAATCAGGATTTCAGGCGGTCGGGAAGTCAACTTACGATCACTTCAACCAATGGGTATGTATGCTGCCAACAGTATATTTGTTGGCGATTACTTAACGACGGATGGTCAAGAGGACAATTCAGACTTTCGTATGTTGGAAGACCTCGGATTCGAAGTCGAACTCACTGAAAAACAAGCGTTAATTGCTCACTCATAAAACACAAAAACCAGCTTCTAATCGGCAATCCTAACTGCCGGAGAGCTGGTTTTCTATGGCATTCCCCAAACTGTAAATGGGGTATATGAATGGCTTCATTAGCTTCCGGGATTAAAGGGCAAGAAAAACTTACATTGGTGGAGAGGTATCAACTTTCAAAAGGTCGAGGGCATCTTCGATCAGGCGGATGTCAGTGAGGATTATCGATTTTAATTGAGTGGGCGCAAGTTGATATTCTTCGTTTAGGTGATGTAACTCACGAACCATCACATAACTTTCACACTCTGTCTGCATATTCTGTCCCTCCTCTTATTATGAAATTTTACCCGGTAGATGCTCTGTATAAACTAATTTTCAAGAATTCAAGAAAAATTTCTGTGACATTTATTACAAGTCAACGACGTGAATTCAGACATAATACTATGAATTGTTGCATCTTCAAGGAATAAAGAGTCCTATTCCATGCAAAAAACCGACTCACTTTACTAGAAGTGTAGCCGGATTTTTAAAAGTTTATTCACTTCGAAACTTTCACCTCGTATGTATCTTAACGAGAGTCGATAATATGCTCATGTTTCGGCTTTCCAGTACCCGCTTTGTGACCTTTGATGTGTTCGGGGCTCTTCTCTCAATAAATATAGTGATAAGTAGTTGAAAAGTCAAAACACCAGTTATTATGGAGGGTGCCCCCGTAATAACTGGTGAATATAAATTATGCTGTAATATCCCGTTTGGTAAATACTGTATAGCTGACAATTAAGAATGCTACGAGATAGACAGCTAAGACGACGAGAGAGAAGGACAGTGTAATGTCATCATTCAAGACGTAATTGGACTCGTACATCGTCAGGTCCATATGTGTGAATATCAAGTACTTCACGATTTCAAACCTGCTTAAAAGACCGACGATGACACTTCCCGTGAAGTAGATGAACAAGGATAGCCCAATTGCCATTCCGCTTGAGCGGAACACGCTACCAATCATAAACGCAAACGTTGCGGTAATGATTACGTTAACAAAAGAGAGCAGTAACATGTATAGTCCATGACTCCATATGGAAACTTCCACGACGTTGCCACCTGAGATGGCGAGAGCTTGCCCGCCCTCTGATGGGAAGAATATGAATGCACTTAGGATAGTCGTTATAAAGCCGATTAGCATCAGTAAAACGCCAAATAGTAAGATTGCTAGGTACTTGGACGTCATGATTTTCCAGCGTTTAACGGGACGCGTTAGAAGCATTTTAATCGTACCTTGTGAAAACTCAGATGCGACGATGCCCGCAGCTACAATGACAGTGAGCAACAGTGCAATACTGCCGACTGATGGATTGTAAATCATACCTTCCCGGCTAAAATCTTTCAGTGGCGTGACATCATTTGCAAGTCGATATTCGGAGATTTGAACGTTCTCTTCTGCAAGCCGTTTACTTTCTCCTTTTAGGACACCGCTTGCTAATGAGTTTTTGTCATTTTCCAGTTCACTTTGGGTGCTAAGTTTCCAGTCGGATTCATCATCCATTAAACTACCAGACCATTTCATTATCCCCGCCATGGAGATAATGAGTACGACCATCAGGCCGGCCATTATCCAAGTGCCTTTTTTAGACCATAGTTTCATCCATTCATTTTGAAGCAGTTTCAGCAAGTTGGCCACCTCCTGTCAATTCGAGGAATTGGTCCTCAAGTGTTTTTCGATGTGGTTGGATTGCATATAGCTCTAGTCCAGCTGTTGACAACGCTTTGACAAGTTCTGGAATTTGTGTTTTTTCAGCTTGAATTACGAACCCTTCGTTGACACTTTCTGATTTGAATCCAAGAGACCTAAGGAGTTCAAAGGTTTGATCAGCAGGAAAAGCTTCCACGTAATAATGAGCTTCTTGAGATTCACTCATATCACGAAGGTCAACGAGTTTTCCGTTTTGAATGACGGCAATCCGATCACACATGAGTTCAATTTCTGACAGCATGTGGCTGGATACGAAAACAGAAACATTTTCTGTCTTAGCGATCAGTCGCAAGTATTCCCTAAACTCACGAATCCCTGCAGGATCCAGTCCGTTGGTCGGTTCATCCAGTATTAAAAATTTGGGCCTGTGTAACAAGGCTTGAGCAAGACCAAGGCGCTGACGCATCCCGAGTGAATAGGTCGCAACTTTTTCATGGATACGATTTTGCATCCCAACTTGTTTCACGACTTCATCAATACGTTCTTTCGTTACCCCTTTTTGCATGCGCGCAAAGTGTAGCAGGTTTTTGTAACCGGACATGAATTTATACATTTCCGGATTTTCGACGATGACGCCAACTTTAGAGAGGGCTTCTTCAAAGTCTGCGGAAAGCGTTTGTCCGTCAATCACAACTTCTCCACCACTTTTTTTCATCAGCCCGACCATCATTCGAATGGTGGTCGTTTTACCTGCACCGTTCGGACCGAGAAAGCCTGTGATTTGTCCAGGATAAAGCTGCAAACTTAGATCATCGATAATTTTCTTTCCACGGATCGTTTTAGATAAATTCTTCAATTCAACGATAGGAGTGGGTTCCATGGTGTTTCCTCCTTTTTTTGTACAGTCTTGTTAAGACTAAGTCCATAGTAAGGTGTACGTATAGAAGAGCATATAGTTTCGTATTTTTGGAAACTGCTAATAATCAGTTGTTTGTTTCACCATTTCTGGTCATGGACGAGTACAATAAAGAAACTAGCGATGCACTTAGGAGGAAGAAACGATGGAGATAGGAATTAGTACGTTCGTTGAAACAACGCCAGATCCGGAAACTGGAGAGTTGAAAAGTCATGCAGAACGACTGCGGGAAGTGGTCGAGGAGATTGTGCTGGCGGATAGGGTTGGCCTTGATGTATTTGGTGTCGGGGAGCACCATCGGGCAGATTACGCTGCATCTTCACCAGCGATATTGCTTGCCGCAGCGGCTTCCCAAACTTTTAATATTCGGCTGACAAGTGCGGTTACAGTATTATCTTCTGCGGACCCAGTTCGCGTATTTCAAGACTTTGCGACACTCGATGGAATCTCTAACGGACGAGCTGAAATTATGGCGGGTCGGGGATCGTTCATCGAATCGTTCCCGTTATTTGGACAGGATTTATCGGACTATAATGAGTTGTTCAATGAAAAATTGGATTTGTTATTGAAGTTACGTGACTCGGAAGTGGTTTCGTGGGATGGAAAACATCGTCCGTCAATCGATCGTAGAGGTATATATCCGCGCCCTGTGCAAGAGCCACTACCAGTTTGGATTGGCAGTGGAGGCAACCCGGAGTCCGTCGTACGTGCAGGAAAGTTAGGACTACCACTTGTCCTTGCGATTATTGGAGGTCGCCCTACGCAATTCGCGCCACTTGTCCAATTGTATAAGCGAGCTGCGGCTGCAGCAGGTCATGATCTATCAAAATTGAAGATTGCATCTCATTCGCATGGATTTGTCGGAGAAACGACTCGCGGTGCAGCAGATGCATTTTTCCCGTCTACTCAATACGCCATGAACGTAATAGGCAAAGAGCGTGGTTGGGCGCCTTATGATCGTGAAGCATTTGATGATGCACGAAGTCTGGAAGGGGCATTGTATGTAGGGGATCCGGATTATGTGGCGAAAAAGATTATCAAGTTGCGGAAAGAGGTTGGGATCACAAGGTTCCTACTTCACGTTCCGGTAGGTTCTATGCCACACGACGAAGTGATGAGTGCAATCCGTTTGTTGGGTGCAGAAGTGGCTCCAAGAGTACGTGAAGCAATTGCTGAGTGGGAAACGGAATCGTGAGATGGATAAAGAGAGGGCAGCCGTGTGCTAGTAGACACAGCTGCCCTTTTTTATGTGTCGTGATAAAGGAAATCAACCAAATAACCATTTTTGAAGAAACCAGAGAATGAGTAGGGCACCTGCAAGTTTCACTAACATACGCCATCCTTTTTTATCAACAAATAGGAAGATGATTGCAAAATAGGCTGTCTCGATTCCAGAAATGATCCAATTGGATACATGCAGCCACCCACCGATGCCAGCGATGACAAGTATTACGACAAGGTGAATCCCATCGTTCGGTTCGTTGACGGTTTCGTCTTGAGTAGTTTCTCTCATAATAAATGCCCCTTTCATATTCCCTGCACGATTAGAGCCGGAACCCGCTCGCTCCAGAGGAGAAGCTGCTCGATTAGAGCCGGAACCCGCTCGTTTCAGAGGAGAACCCGCCCGATTAGAGCCAGCACCCACTCGTTCCAAAGGAGAACTCGCCCGATTAGAGCCAGCACCCGCTCGTTCCAGAGGAGAACTCGCCCGTTTAGAGCTGGAACCTGCTCGTTCCAGATGAGCCCGCGCCCGATTAAAGCCAGAACCCGATTGCACTCAACCAGGGACTTAATGTTTTACAGAAAGTATCGTGTCCTCCAGCTCATACACCACCACTAACGTACATAAACTATACCAGTTGATGATTTATGGGACAGGCGACCTAGACTGTGTTCTGTAACTAACTCATTAAATTCTGATTATTCTTTATTGTAACAGTTTATTCTATCAAATAATTGATATACTAAAGAAAAATCGAAGGGGATTGGTGTTGAATGTTAAAAAAACAAAAGGGAAAACAACTTCTTTTATTTGCACTATTAGTTGCTGTCGCATATCTACCGATCGCATATGAGCAAACGATTCCTGCACTCGCTGCCTCGGCTGCTTTAATTACACCACCTGCGAATGCATCAGTTGCGTTATCCAAGAAGTTAGACGTGATACTAGCGGATCCGAAATTGCAGGGGGGAATAACGGGGGTGAGTGTCCGAAACGCGACTACTGGCGAATCGATCTATTCGCATATGAGTGATATTCGATTGCGACCTGCTTCTAATATGAAATTGCTGACAGGTGCCGCGGCTTTAGATGTGCTTGGACCAGACTATCGATTCGAAACGGAAGTAACAACGACGGGTAAGCAGAAAGGATCTACTCTTCAAGGGGACGTGTATTTAGTAGGGAAAGGAGATCCGACACTTCTTCAAAGCGACCTCTTGAAGTTTGCGGATCAGTTGAAACAACAAGGCATCAAAACCATCAAAGGAAATTTGTTTGCAGATGACAGTTGGTATGACGATGACCGGTATTCCCAGGACTTGAATTGGTCGGACGAATTCAACTATGTGGGAGCACAAGTATCAGCTCTTACGCTTTCGCCGAATGAAGATTATGATACAGGGACAGTCATTGTGGAAGTAAAGCCTGGGGCAAAAGCGGGCGAGCTACCTTCCGTTTCGTTATCACCCAAAACGGAGACGTCTGTCATTGTAAATGAGGCGACTACTGTTGGTAAAGGTGGGGAAAAGAAGATTTCCATCCATCGTGAACATGGGACGAATCGAATAATTGTAGAAGGTTCCATTCCAGTCGATGCCTCAAGTTCACGTTCATGGACGGCTGTTTGGCAACCATCGGAGCTTGTGCTCGATGTATTCCGAAGTGCGCTGCAAAAAGAAGGAATTCAAGTGAGTGGAAAAAAAGGACTTCAGCGCGCTGTAGCACCTGAAAACGCGAAAATTCTTGCAACTAAGAAGTCTATGCCGCTGAACGAAATCTACATTCCATTCATGAAGCTGAGTAACAACGGGCACGCAGAAATGCTCGTGAAGGAGATGGGAAGAGTCGAGAAGGGAGAAGGTAGTTGGAACGCTGGTCTTGCGGTAATGTCTGAAACACTTGCAGGACTCGGTATCGCAAAAGATACGGTTCTGCTACGCGATGGTTCCGGTATGTCACACAAAAATCTAGTCTCCTCCGAAACGTTGACGACACTTCTAGTTCGAGCTCAAGAAGAATCTTGGTATCCGGCTTTCAGAGAATCGCTACCACTAGCAGGTGAAGCGGATCGCATGGTTGGAGGAACACTTCGCAATCGTATGAAAGAGGAATCGACAAAAGGGAATGTAGCAGCGAAAACAGGTTCGATCACAGGTGTATCCACATTGTCAGGGTATGTGACGACGAAAAAAGGAACACCCCTTGCTTTTTCTATTATGATAAACAATTACATTACGGGACCCGTAACCCAAATTGAAGATGCTATTGCAACAGCACTTGCGGAAGCGGATATATAATGAAAAAAGCAGATCCCCCAGGAGTAACTCCCAGGGGGATCTGCTTTTTCAGTGCGCACGATTCACATTTTTTTTAAGATCGAAAATACGTGATTTGATAACGAGGAATTCTTCAGCAACCCTCTTATCATGTTCTAATCACTGTTCGGATTGGCGAACAACTTTAAACGAGTATTACCCACAGTATCATCGTGAATACAATTGTAGTGAGACCCATCAATAAAGTCGCCATTGTTTGTGCTTTATATGCATCTGTAACTTTCATGCCACTGAACTCTGTCACGACCCAGAAGAAACTGTCGTTCACATGACTCACTGTCATTGCGCCAGCTCCAACCGCCATAACGACAAGTGCAAGTGGAATCGCTCCTTCAATTCCCATTGCAGGAAGTAACGGAGCCACTAATGTAGATGCAATGACCAACGCTGCAGTAGAAGACCCTTGTGCGGTTTTCAAAGCAGCGGATATGAGGAACGGAACTAGTAGGAATAGTGCACCACCTGCAAGTGCAGTGAAATTCATTTCCCCGATCAATTCCGCGACACCAGAAGTAGAAATCACTTTACCAAATGCACCCCCAGCTCCAGTAATCAGTAAAATAGGAGCCGCTTCTTTGAGGCCATCACCAATCCAACCTGTAAGTGTCTCTTCGTTCCATTTAGGAAGTAATAAAAACGCTGCGAGGACTCCGAAAAGTAGAGCAACGGTAGGCGAACCGATGAACTGTAGCAATGAGCTGAATCCACTTTCTCCCATTGTTAGCTTAGCAACTGAACCAGCCCCGATTAAAATAATTGGTAAGACAATAGGTAGGAATGCTTTAAACGCAGAAGGCATCTCTCCAAAAGATTTGACGATTTCATCATAGTCGAATGTAATGGATTCCTCATCCTCAGGAACAGTTATTTTGGAGCCGACTTTTACAGCCCATAAGTATCCGACCACAGTTGCTGGAATTGCGACGATCAGTCCGATTATGATAATCACACCTAAATAACCTTCAGCTCCGATATTTCCTGCAGCTGCAATAGGTCCAGGCGTAGGCGGCACCAGTGTGTGTGTCGCGAACAATCCAGTTGCCAATGCGACAGACATGGATGCGATCGTAACGCCAGCCCGCTTTGCAAGCGCTTTCTTTAAACTGGTTAAAATAACGAATCCTGAGTCACAAAATACGGGGATGGAAACAATGTATCCGATGAGTGACATCGCGAGTTGAGGTCGTTTTTCACCAATTACGCGTAAGACAACTTCTGCCATGCGGTAAGCGGCCCCGGATTTTTCAAGGATGACGCCGATAATGGTACCGGAAACAATGACAATCCCAATGCCTTTCATTAATCCGCCGAAACCTTCATTAACAGTGTCTACGACGGTTAGTAGAGGCATTCCAGATGTGATTCCGATGAAAAATGCCCCTGCAAGTAATGATAAGAACGGATGTACCTTCAAGACGGCTGTTAAAAAGATAATGAGAACAACACTTAAAATGATCATAGCAAACAACATTTAACATTCCTCCTTATTTTTAAAGTGCAGAATTGCTTGTTTCGTAGTTTCTTTCAGCAATCTAAACGGATTCAACATCGCATCAGCTACCGTGACGCTATCAGAAGTGATTGCGTGCACTCCTGCGAACAAATTAGTAAGTGCAAACCGACAATCTGGTGTAATTGTTCCTGATACAAGTATTACAGGGACATTTTTTTGACGTGCTGCCTGTGCGATTCCATAGGGAGTTTTCCCTGAAAAGGTTTGACTATCAGAACGCCCTTCACCTGTGATGACAAGATCTGCAGTTTTCAAATGTTCATCAAAATGGAGTGTTTCCAGCACGATATTTATACCGGATTGGAAGTTGCTTGGGAAAAACACTTGAAACACACCACCCGCACCGCCAGCGGCACCTGCTCCTGGTGTCTGGTGTAAAGAAACTCCTGTCTGTTGCTCTATAATGTCTGCGAAATTGGAAAGACTTCTATCGAGAAGTTCAACATCCACGTTAGATGCCCCTTTTTGAGGTCCAAAAACTGCTGAAGCCCCATTTGGCCCGATAAATGGATTGGTGACATCTGCTGCAATCAGAAACGTACTTTCAGCGATTCGTGGGTCAAAAAAGAATGGATCAATGGTGTACAACTGCTGCAGTGCAGCTCCACCTTTAGGGATTTCCTTTCCATTTGAGTCGAGTAGCTTCATTCCAAGTGCCTGTAAGATACCAGCACCTCCATCATTTGTAGCACTTCCCCCGAGTCCGATTATGAAATCGCGGTAACCTGCATTGAGCGCGTGGACGAGTAACTGTCCTGTCCCGAATGATGACGTAATGAGAGGATTTCGATCCTGATCTGTAAGATGCATGAGACCGGAAGCTTCTGCTAATTCGATTACGCAAGTCGAACAATCCCCAAGTATTCCGTATTTTGCTGGAATGAGATGGCCAAGTGGTCCTTCAACGTGAAGAGATACGAATCTCCCATTTGTTGCGTCGACTAAGCTTTGCATCGTCCCTTCACCACCATCAGCTGCAGGTAGTAAGACGGGCATACTAGTAGGGTCAGCTTCTCGGATTCCTTCAGCCATCGCTTCCGCTGCGTGTAGTGCAGACAAACTTCCTTTGAAGGAGTCTGGTGCAACGAGTATTTTCATACATGCATCATTCCCATCGAATAGTAGTTGATGTCTATCATTATATGTACAGAATAATCTAATTACATTAGACTAGGTGTATATGTATTGCATAAATTAAAAGACTTTTTTTATACGTAGAGGTGAAAAGATGCTGACCAAGCGACTTGCTGAGGAAATTGTGGAACAGACGATGCTTAGATTGACCCGCAATTTGAATGTGATGGATACGAATGGAATGATTTTAGCTTCTGGGGAAAGGGAACGGGTGGATAGAATTCATGAGGGAGCAGCCCATGTTGCGGAAACGGGAAAGTCATTGTGGATAGACAATGATAATCTAGAGGAATGGCCAGGTTCAAAACCTGGGGTGAATTTACCGATTCACTATAAATCTCGATTAGTTGGTGTTATTGGGATAACGGGATCCGTAGAGGAGTTACGAGATGTTGCGCCCCTTGTCCAGTTAACAACGGAAATGATGGTTCATCAATCGTTATTGACTTCTGAATCGGAGTGGAAGAGAACTGCGGGGGAATTGGTATTTAAAGAACTAATAAGCGGACTTCCTATTTCAGGAGTTACATTGGATCGGATGAAGATGCTAGCCATTTCTCTGGAAGGTCCGTTTACGGTACTGATCGTTCAACAAAACGAGGCGACCCGTACGCCAAATCATCTTGCGGATTGGCTAGCAGAAACTATGGGGATTCGTTCTGTGTTGTCAGGAGCAGATTATGGACATGCCATGCCGTTTCTAATATGGGGGGTGGACCGGGAACTAGTGAAAAAAAGAGTGGAGCATGTTTGTAAACAGAAAGGTGTTTCGATCCTCAAGATTGGGATTGGTAAAACGGTGTTTGCAGAAGAGGACATCGTATTGGCCTACGAATCTGCCCGTCACACAATTCAATTTGGTGTGGTGAATGAAGTCATCAGTGATTTTGAAACAATTGAAATTCGTGCCTTGATGGGGGCATATCAAAAACCCTTGCATACGCAATACGTTGAAAGGGTATTAGGCAATCTTGATGAGAATTTGATAGCAACACTTCAAGCGTATTTGGAACATGAACTTCATGCCCAAAATACGTCCAATGTGCTTAGGATTCACCGTCATACTCTCGCGTACCGCCTTAAACGTATTTCAGATATAACAGGATTGGATCCCACCCGATTTAGTTCAGCGGTTCAATTGTTTTATGCGTTGTTGCTAAAGGAAGGGGCACAAACCTAAAAACCGAGCGTTTTCCGCCCGGCTACTTTAATCCGATGAATGCGAGATGTCTTCCCGCCTTTTTGTCTTGACGATATGAAAAACCATCGTCGCTTTGAAACGTACATATCGGATCGATTGTAATATTAGCACTTGGGATGCCTGCGAGTTCACATTGAGTTTTTACAGTCTGCTGGTTATCGATATGGTATTTGCCGGTTGTTTCGTTGAACGAAATCCAGGGTTTCGCATAGCCGAGTGCATGAAATTTCTCATAGACATCACCGTCTACTTCGAACTTGTCTTGGCTAAGTGCAGGTCCAATCAGTATCTCGAAGTCTTCTGGACGACATCCTTCATGTTCAATAAGATGTTGGAGCAATTTTGGTGTGATTTCTTTGACAGTGCCTTGCCAGCCCGAGTGAATAACGCCAACGATACCAGCGCGTTCATTTGAAAGAAGCACGGGAACGCAATCCGCCATGAATCCAGCGAGAACGATGCCATGCTCATTTGTATACAGAGCATCCGTATCAGGAATTGCGGTAGTTTGCTCAGTTGCACCACGCCCACGATCTGCACGAGTGACTTTGTGGAAATTGGCACTATGCGTCTGGTTTGCGTAGACAAAATCACTTGTTGAATGTCCGAGTGAAGATGCGAGCGTTTCGCGGTTTTTGAGAACAGCTGCTGGATCCAGACAAGCGTGTAACGCCAAGTTATTCTCTTCAGGAGCACTGGAGTCTTTCATAGTAATTCCTGAAATCGAGCTCCCTTTCATGTCGTATCGCTTTGTTTTCATTTCGTTCACCTCTAGTTATCAAAATGTTTGCTGATTATTGTACCATGTCGTGGGGTTACATGTGCATTAGATAGGGAAGTAATGAATACACCCTGCCGTATTGAGCAGAGACATTGACAACCTTTTTTCTGTGCATTATTGTAGACTATTATATTCCCTAGTAAGCAGATAGGAATTAATCAGAAATATAGAGAAAAGGAGATGCCGACATACATGAAAGCACTCTGGAACCGATATGCGAATGCATCTTTAATTCTTAAAATAACGATAGCTTTAATCCTCGGAATTGTGGTTGGATTGCTGATGGGTGAGCAAGCGAGTATATTTGCGCCACTTGGTGATTTACTGATCCGTCTTCTGACATTCTTAATTATTCCTCTTATCCTTTTTACGCTCATCGTCGGTGTGAATCAGACGACAATTACGAATCTCGGTCGAATGGGTGGAAAAGTGTTCATCTATTACACGCTCAGTTCTGCGGTTGCAATTGTGGTAGGACTTGCGGTTGCAACATTGTTCCAACCTGGATCTGGCATGAAGTTGGACGGAAGTGAGTCGTTTGATGTACCTGATAATCCCGGCATCGTCAATGTGTTACTGAATATTGTTCCGTCAAATATCGTCACTGCGTTCACAGAAATGAATTTACTAGGAATCATTTTTACAGCACTCGTTTTCGGTATTGCAATTTCTGCTATGCGCAGTTCAGAAGGATTCAATGAACTCGGCAATCATTTGTTGAGAACGATTAGTGCGCTGAACGAAGCCTCATTATTCATCCTCAAAGGGATTTTGCAATACGTTCCGATTGGTGTATTTGCAATTATGGCGAAGACGGTCGGGAGCCAAGGGGCCGACACACTTCTTTCGCTTGGAGGCATGATTGGCGTGCTATATGCAGCATTGCTTGCGCAGATCGTATTGTATATTGTCGCGATGCTGCTGTTTAAAGTGAACCCGCTAACGTTTTTCAAGCACGCTCGAACTCCGATTACAACAGCTTTTGTGACGCAAAGTAGTGCGGGCGCGTTGCCATTATCGTTAACTGCTGCTCATGATTTAGGATTACCACGCAGTTTGTATGGATTTAGTTTGCCGTTAGGTGCCACGGTCAATATGGATGGCGCAGCGATTCGAATTGCTGTTTCTGCCGTCTTTGCTGCAAACATTTCAGGTAACCCGCTGTCGTTGACGGATATGTTAATGGTAGTCTTGATCGGAACGCTTGCCTCTATTGGAACTGCAGGTGTCCCTGGTGCAGGAATAGTAATGATTGCAACGGTTTTTGTACAGCTAGGTTTACCGATTGAAGCGGTGGCTTTACTTACGTCCATTGATGCATTGATTGGAATGGGAGCGACGGCACTGAATGTTACGGGTGACCTCGTAGGTACGACGCTCATTAGTCGTACGGAAAAACATAAAGAGGATATAAAAGAAGGAGAAGAAACCCCTGTACATTCTTAAAAAGTGATTTTCTAAAAGCTAGCTCTCAGAGATGTGATGTGATTCTCTGTGAGCTGGCTTTTTTTGAGGGAGGATTGCTGAAGAACGTGTATGAATAAATAGGGACTTTTGGTAGTCTTAAGTTCTTGCGATATATGGAAGAAAATTGTTAAGAATCCTCAATCGAAACAATTAACACTGCTAGACACCCTATTGCAGTGAATTATCTTTTTTAGAAGGAGGACAATTGTTTCTGAAGAGAGCAGATAGGTTGAAATAATACCTTAAGGGGTATATGATGAAGGCAATTAAATCAAAAGGAGTGTTTGTTATGACACCACAAGCAACCGTTTACGTATCTTCTACGTGCCCTTATTGCACGATGATGACGAATTATTTGGACGAACAGAAAATCACATATGAGACTGTAAACGTTTCATTGGATCAAGAAGCAGGAAAACGTCTCGTAAAAACAACTGGACAGATGGGTGTTCCCCAGACAAAATTGAATGACGTTTGGATTCTAGGTTTTGACCCTGATGGTGTTCAAAATGCTCTTCGTGGAGAAGCTCAGTGAAGCGTATTGTTGACAAGTTTCGCTGTATGACGTGTTCTATTGAAACAGATGTGGAAAAGGAAATGACGCGGAAGCTATTTCCTAAGTTTTGTATCGGACACGTTGCGCTATTTGCAACCGGCATTTTTCTCGTGATTATGGAATGGATGAACTGAGCAAGGATACTAAAGTTGTTTATTTTAAATTAAGGTCATTTAAAAATCCTTCTTTCGCTAGATTTGAAAATTAGCGAAAGAAGGATTTTTGTTCGCTGAATGGTGGACAATGCCGATACATCCTGTGTAACTCACCAATTTTCTTAGTGGTCCTCAGTTCGAGTTAATCGTATTGGAATGTGTGGCAAACTTGCTGACAATATTTTTGAAGTTGGCTAGCCAGTCGTTAGTGATAATGCTTCCAATGTAACCGTCTGGTCGGATTAGCACTAATGTTTCACCAGTGATGCCATAAATACTGTTCAGCTTGCCGGTTGTGTCGTCGAGACGATTGTTGTCAACCTCGAGACCGTTACCAACGGCATAGCAACGTAATTCTCCAACACCAATTGGCCAGTTCGACTCAAACTCAGAGAATCCTTTGATCGGGTTACTTCCAAAGGCTAGCAGGGTGAAGTGCGGCCCCTGATATAGCTCGAATAAGCGACTTAAACCTTTTGGTCCTGTGCAAGGAGCGTCTGGTGCTCTGTCTCCAACGTGTAGGGTTTTAGTGGCCGAGCTATTGGTAGGGGCGAGTGGTCCGCCGTAGTAAGAGATTCCAAGCTGTCGTTCCTCATCTCCACGTTTAAGCCCGGAAAGATGCAGCTTCTCAATCTCAGAGTAAAGTTCATTAGATTTTTTAAGAACGCGTGCGGCAATCGGCTGTCGTTCGGCTTCATAGCTTTCTAGGAGGCTCTCTGGTGCACCCTTTATAACCTGACCAAGTTTCCAGCCGAGGTTGTAAGCGTCCTGGATACCGGTGTTTAGACCCTGAGCGCCAGCGGGTGTGTGTACGTGAGCGGCGTCGCCAGCCAGAAAGACCTTGCCAGATCGGTACTGCTCGGCAAGTCGAACATTAGGTCTGAACACTGAGGTCCAGGTGATATCCTGGAGCTGTAAACCTGTGAGCGATTGGAACTTGACGGCTAATGCAGTTTCGTCCAAATCAGCCGATTCCTCCGGTGTCAGACGAATCATTACTTGAAACTGATCAGAGTGAGGGAGTGGGCATGCTGCGACCTGCTTCCCATGGGTTCGCGGCCATACGTGCCATCGGTTGCGTGACAGTCCGTTTATTGTCCCATCGATGATAAGCATACGGTCAGCTTCGTTGGTCTCTCCCATGAAACGAATACCAGCAGCCTTGCGGACTGTACTAGAACCACCGTCAGTTCCTACAAGATACCTGCTTCGAATCTTCTCTCCAGAAGAGAGTGTTGTAGTCACCCCGTTGTCATCCTGCTCAAAATCAATAATCGCAGTGTCAAACTCAATACTCAGCCCTAGACTGTCAAGTAGGCGGTGCAAGATAGCGTCGGTGCGGTGTTGAGGCAGTAATAATACATTCGGGTACGGCACATCAGGAGTAACCTTTTTTCGTTTCTGCATCCGTAATGGTACAGTAATCGGTCCTAAATGAATCCCTATAAGAGGATAGGCTCCTCCTTCAGAGTGAGCTTCTTTCAGGACGCCTAGGTCCTCAAGTACCTCCTGGGTTCTCGGTTGGACTCCCTTTGCACGAGAGCCCTTGAATGAATGAGGTGCCTTGTCTACCAGTCTGACACTAAGGCCGCGTCGAAGTAAATCTGCCGCGAGTGTAGAACCGGTCGGTCCAGCGCCGGCTATGAGGACATCGATGTCGTATTTTCCTGTCAAATGAATTGACCTCCTATATTTTTGGTGTGAGATGTATAAAAAATGGTTGTAATTTCTACGCATCCTCACTGGATTTTTCCAAAAATCTTGTTGAATGCGAACAAGACGTTTCAGCTTAGTGATGCACTATCTAATCGAACATCATACTGCATGAAACATGTCTTGCTCTCTTATTATTGTTGATTGGAAACATAATGTTTACAGGGAACAATAGTAGTTGATATCCTACTCTTTGTCAATAATGTTTCCTAGAAACAATTATTGTTGCTTGTTTATTTTCAATTGGTATAATGGTATCAAGTTAGCCTTTGGAGGAAAAACATCAATGGACAATAAAAGTAAAAACCAATATAAAGATCGTTTAATCATAGAAGTATGGGAAACCGCTAAAGATATGCAGCATAAACTTCAAACTGAGGATGACGAAGAAAAACAGTGGTTGATGCAGAATAGCCAAAATATCGTTGTTACAGAGTCAATGAAAGAAATGACTGTTTTGATGTTTCATGTTCTGGAGGCGATTGGAAGGCTTGAGCCTGTAAACGGAATAACTATTTCGAAGCAATTCGGGATATCGAGGGGAAGTGTCTCCAAAATTACGAGAAAACTTGTAGAAAAAGAAATTATCTTCGTGGAATATCTTCCAGATAACAAAAAAGAAATTCTGTTCCGTACCACTCCGTTGGGCAAAGAGATACGACTGTTACATCAAGAATTACATCATCAAATTGATAGTGAAATCAATCGTTTCTTACACCGATATACCGAAGACGAATTGGGAACTATCCTCAATGTACTACACGATGCGTTGCATACGTCTTGGTTAAATCCTACGACAAACGAGGATAAAATTACACATAGTCCAAGGATAGCTCAGATAAATGAAAAGGAAGAGCTGGACACCGGCAAGGCCAGCCGTTCTTACCCTGTTGCTGAAGAAATGAATGAGATTATGGAAATGCTCGATAAACTTGATTCCAGGAACTTAAAGAAAGCTAAAGTAATCCTTAATGAAATATTTTTTTCAGACTACGACGAATTGAGTTAGGATGATTGTACGGAATTCATGAATAATAATATTTTAATATTTGTGTTGCAAATCAAATCATGTATAAGTTTTTTTACAAATGTACTTAAAAAAACATAGACTTAGTCCGAAAGTGAAATTAATAAACTTTATTGTTTTAACACATGAACTGAAAACCGGCTTTCCCTAGAGTTAAATGGGAAAGTCGGTTTGATTTTTTTCTATGAACTTGCGATACTTTACAGTAGGAGTGAACGAATTTTTTGTAAATTCATTTGCATCACGTACCTATATGAAAAGGGGAATTGATATGAAGCTGGAGCGATTGCGTCAGTCATTTGAAGAGCTTGCGAAGTTTACAGACGAGGGAGAAGGCATCAACCGGCTTGCTTATACCGAAACAGAGCGCAATGCGAGAGAGTATATGATCCATCAGTTCGAAGAGGCTGGTCTCACTGTACGCACAGATTACGCGGGAAATGTCATTGCACGACGTGAAGGCGCAGCAGCTGAATTGCCTGTAGTAGCAACGGGTTCACACATCGACTCGGTTTATGCAGCTGGAGAATTTGACGGAACCGCTGGTGTGCTCGTTGCACTTGAAGTGATGCGCTCGCTTGCTGATGACAATATTGAAACCGAGCATCCAATGGAAGTCATTATCTTCGCGTGCGAGGAATCTTCGCGTTTCGGAGCCTCCACACTAGGTAGTAAAGCGATGTCAGGACGATTGGATCCGGCATATACCCGGTCATTGACAGACAGAAATGGCATTACTCTTATGCAAGCGTTTGAAGAGAATGGACTCGATCTGGAAGAAGTCCATTTAGCCATGCGTTTCCAAGATGAGTTCAAAGCATTTGTGGAGCTTCATATAGAGCAAGGACCTGTGCTAGAGAAGCAACAAGCGTCTATTGGGGTCGTCTCTGCCATTGCCGCGCCTGTCCGATTCCACGTACACGTCGGAGGAACGGCCGATCACTCGGGGACGACCCCTATGGATTATCGACACGATGCACTGCTTGGTGGAGCTGAAATTGCACTAGCTGTGGAACGGGCAGCTATTGAAGAGTTTGCGCATGGTACTGTTGGTACGGTAGGCGTTTTTTCAATAAAACCCGGAGCGATGAATGTCGTACCAAGTGCAACGGAAATGGACGTCGATATCCGAGGAACGAACACAGAATCGCGGCAACGTGTCGTGGATGCACTTGCAATAGCGGTCAAAGAAGTAGCAGAAGCACGTGGTTTAGACATTTGGATGGACGCAATCTCCAGTGAAGAACCGGTTCAAATGGATGTTGACATTGTGAATGGGTTCAAAGCGGTTTGTGAAGAACGAGGAGTGAAGTGGCTAGAAATGCCAAGTGGTGCAGGGCACGATGCTATGAATATGGCGGCGTTCTGTCCGACTGGCATGATCTTCGTCCCGTCCAAAGATGGGCTTAGCCATAACCCAGCAGAGTACACATCCATGGAAGAATTGTTGGAGGGTGCAGAAGTGCTACGGGCATTCATGTTAAGACAGGCCAAAATTGTGTGATTATCCGAGCAGTGTGGCGGGACAGCAGTTGTCTCGCTGTGCTGTTTTTTTGTGGGATAATCTTTGAAAACGGTGATGTTGCCAATTTCCTCTAAAATAGTTTCAACGATTAGTTAGCCCATCGAAAGATAAGGAAAGAGGTACCAATTAAGTCCCTTAACATACTTGAATTGTGTCCCGTTATCGAGAAACTTTCGCAAGTGTCGGAGAAATCACTCCAAGTGTCGGAGAAACGCACACGAGTGATGGAGAAATCTCCACAGATGAATGACAACCTCCTTGAACTAATCGACAATGAGAAAAATCATCAAAAAAAGATGGCCACACAAAGTGGGCCATCTAGTTTATTTTGCAAAAGGATCCTTATGATCATATTGGTTATTGTGCACAACGTCACTACGCAAGTACTCAAGGATTTCATCTACAATCTCCACACCATTCTTCAAGGACTCTTGTTCTTGAAGTGTTGTGTTCTGACCAGGATACAGCACTTGATCGAACCCTGGAGCTGGCTTCACCTCATTCAATTCCTTCATCATACCGGAAATATTGGCACGGAACAGATCAGAACTTGTGAACGCACCTGGGTCAATAACGATATGGAGTTGTCCGAGTTCACGTCCCGCCGTCAAATCATGATACATCGAAGACACGTGCTTTCCGAACGGAAGTCCAAGCAACACACCTGACAAGATATCTACCATCATCATAAGACCATAGCCTTTTGGTCCAGCAATCGGAAGCAATCCTGTGACCTTAAATGGATCTGTCGTCGGTACACCGTCTTTGTCTACCGCCCATGTATCCGGAATGGATTCACCTTTTGACCGAGCGTGCAAAATTTTCCCCCATGCTTGAATGCTTGTTGCCATATCGAAGATGATCTTATCATCACCTACACCAGGAGCCGCGAACGCGATCGGGTTTGTCCCGAAATATGGTTCAGCTCCGCCAAAAGGAACGACCATTGGATCGGACTGGCACATGGAGATTCCAATCATTCCAGCTTCTGCTGCTTGTTGGACAAAGTACGACATGGCACCGCTATGGCTCATACGACGAATGCCGACAATGGCTGTTCCGTTTTCCCGGGCCATGTCAATTGCTCGAGTCATTGCAACTTTCGCAGCCACGTGCCCGACGCCGTTATCGGCATCCAGCACAGCAGTACCCGGGCCTGTTTGCTTAAATTGTTTGTCCGGATTTACGGTAATGCCGCCTTTAGCAATTCGTTCGGCGTAGTATTCAGTCCGCATCGCTCCGTGAGAAAAAATACCGCGAGCGTCTGCGTGTGCAAGTACGTCTGCAACTATCTCAGCATCATCCCGTTGCAGCCCCGCTTGTGTGAGTTTGTTTGCCATCAGCTCTTTCAATTCTTCAATCGATATATTCATCTCCAACACTCCTTTTGGCTATAGCCACTTATAAGTTCGTCTTCATATGAAATCGTTGTTGTAAAAAAGTAATCGTATGCTGGACAGTACGTACAGAATCAGGGTCTTTCATGTTCGAGTCAAAATTATGTTTCCCTTGGGAAATCGTCATGAGCTCATTTGGAATACTTAATGAATCGAGCTTTTTTTTCATCGCAACAGACTCTGCATATGGCACATCCTCATCTTGGTCACCATGAATAAGAAGGGTTGCCGGATATTTTGTATCTGCTAACTCAATAGGTGCATAATTCGCCAGCTTACTTTTATCCACGGCATCCGAACCGGCCACCCAATCGAGCCACGTGCCTTGCTGACGGCAATACAAGTAAATCGCATACCGTCGTTCGATCGGAGCTGAGAAAATCGCATTTGGCTGAACGAGTTGCTTCGCTAACATTTCGGGCACAGTCGTCATCGATGTAAAGTGCGGACTCGGATTCCGATACCATTCACCAGTAACCTGTCCGTATCCATAAAACGACACAATGGCATCCGGCTTCACTTTAAATGTCCCTGATAACAGCGCTAGATAACCTCCTGCTGAACTACCAATCACAGCCACTTGTTCTCGATCGAAATCGAAATGAGCAGGTGCTTCCGTCTTTATCCAAACTAGTAAATCCTTAATATCATCCCGTATTTCAGGAAGTTTGGTTTCAGGAGCAAGCCGATATTCCACAGAAAACACGTTGAATCCAGACTCATTATATAGACGGATTTGTTCCCGATTCATGTCGTCTCGGGTCCCCCAGATCAGTCCGCCTCCATGTATGTAGACAATCAAAGGGGCAAGAGTTACAGATGCCGGATGTAGTACCCCTCCAATCTCGCAACCATCCACACGTTTATAAACAAATGCATCTGCCATAATCGCACCCTCTTTTCTAACTCTCTATCTTTCTTAATTAAATAACGAACGTAATGGTTAGTTTTATATACAATACAGGTACTCTCTTAATAGACTGATTAACTCACGGGAAAACTATTTCACCTACTATCTTACGACACGAAACACCAAGAAAACAGCTTTCGATTAACAATTTTATGTTTTTGCAATGTTACGCTCCAGTATTTTATTCGTCTGCAATGCAAATTGCGTTACAATTAACTTGGATAAACAAAAACAGCTTCACCATTGTTTTGTGCTTAACACTTAGGGAAACACATGCAATGGTAGGCGCGCTGATTTTAAAAAATACTTACAGGGGTGATTTTTGTGCTTCATACGATTATCAAGAAGAACTCGTACCAAGACTCCATTAACCTCATGTTGCTCACGAACTCAATCGCAACAATGGAAGGTCTCAACAAAGTACAAATCATGATGGCAACACCAGCTAACAAAGACATCTTTAAAGATGCAGGGTTGCATACATCAGAACTCGAAGCAGCAGAATCGAATGACATGGCGATTGTTGTCGACACAGACAATGCAGACATGATAGACACAGTTCTTGAAAAAGTAGAACAATACTTAAATGACCAATCCATCAGCAACAAAAAGCAAGGATTTGAAACAGTACGGACATGGGACAAAGCAGTGGATGCACTTCCAAATGCAAACGTTGCCATGATTTCAGTACCTGGTGAATATGCAGCAGATGAAGCGGACAAAGCATTGGACCGTGGTCTTCACGTGTTCATGTTTAGTGATAATGTGTCTGTAGAAGACGAATTGCGACTAAAGCAAAAAGCTCACGAAAAAGGATTACTTGTCATGGGGCCAGACTGCGGTACAGGAATTCTTGACGGTGTACCTTTGGCATTCGCAAACGTCGTGAACAAAGGCCGTATCGGACTTGTCGGTGCATCAGGAACAGGAATCCAGGAAGTTTCTACAATTATCGACCGTTTAGGAGAAGGCGTCAGCCACGCAATCGGTACGGGTGGACGTGACCTAAAAGATCCAATTGGTGCGATCACTATGATGGATGGAATTCGTGCTCTAGAAAACCACAGCGCGACAGAAATCATCACAATCATTTCTAAGCCACCTGCAGAACACGTTCGTAACGAAGTAATGGAACTTCTTCAAAGTTTGACGAAGCCAGTCGTTGCTGTATTCCTTGGTGAAAAGCCAGAGCAATACGAAGGTAATGTCTACCAAGCTTACACACTAGCAGAAACTGCACATATTGCAGTGGACTTAGCACGCGGGAACGAAGTGAAACCAGACTACAACTCAGGCGATTTCTCTGTAGAGAATGCAAGTTTGAAAGATGGTCAGAAGACTCTAAAAGGGTTGTACTCAGGTGGTACTCTCGCTTCTGAAGCAGCAGTGCTCATTTCAGACGCACTTGGTCTTGGAACGCACATTAAAAACGAAGAAGGCTACGTCTTGAAACACGAAGGTCAGGAAATCGTTGACCTTGGGGACGATAAGTATACACAAGGGAAGCCACACCCAATGATCGATCCGGAAACTCGTTCGAAGTTCATCGAGCAAGCTGGGGATGATGAAACAACAGCTGTTATTTTGCTAGACTTCGTTCTTGGCTATGGTTCGCATGACGACATGGCAAGCGCGTTACTTCCGTCTATCAAAAAAGCGGTAGCAAAAGCAAAAGAAGGCGGCCGTACATTGCACGTCGTCGCAACTGTTTGTGGTACGAAAAACGATCCGCAAAGCTATGACGGTCACGTAAAGCAGTTGAAAGAAGCTGGCGTCATCGTAAAAGAAACAAACAACGAAGCAGTCCGTACTGCGCTTAGCATTGTTGGACTTCAAGTTGAAGATAACCAGAAGAAACATGTAGAGGGAACTAAGTCGGATAAGAAATTCGACCTCTCTGTTTCAGAAGACATCGCGTCACTTGTTTCAGAACGTCCGCGCGTCATTAACGTCGGTTTGAAAGGCTTTACAGGTGCACTTTCAGACACAGGTACACAGTTCGTCCAATACGACTGGCGTCCCGTTGCTGGCGGCAATGCACGTATGGCTAAAATCTTAAGCTTGCTGAAATAATTTCAGATTGATGAAGATAGAAGGTCCAGATCCGCTCTGGACTGGACCTTCCTCATGCAGATGGAGACATCTGTAAATATGACGAATGAGGTGTGTACGTTATGAACTACAAGTCAATGGATGAAGCAAACAAAGCGGTTATCGATAAAATTACCGGATCTGCTCCATTTTTAGAGGATGTTGTTCCTGCTAAAGAAAAAATTAAAGAATTAAATGACGGAAAAGTGTTGCTACATGCAGGTCCACCTATTGAGTGGAACGACATGACAGGTCCAATGCAAGGATCTTGTATCGGTGCTTCTATCTATGAAGGTTGGGCATCGAACGAAGAAGAAGCGGAAAAGCAACTAGCAGGCGGTGAAGTGAAATTCATCCCATGTCACCATGTGAATGCAGTTGGCCCAATGGGTGGTATCACATCTGCTAATATGCCTGTTTTTGTTGTAGAAAACCGTACAGACGGCAACGAAGCTTACTGCATCATGAACGAAGGAATCGGAAAAGTGCTTCGTTTTGGTGCCAATTCACAAGAAGTCATCGATCGTTTGAAGTGGATGCAAGATATTCTTGGACCAACGATTGCAAAAGCTCTTGCGCTCACTGAAGATGGCTTGAACTTGAACGTCATCATCGCAAAAGCAATTACAATGGGCGATGAGTTCCACCAGCGTAATATTGCTGCGTCCTTAATCTTCTTGAAAGAAATCAGCCCGTACATCGTACAGTTGGATATGAACGAAAGCGATCGTAAGGACGTTATTCAATTCTTGGCGGATACAGACCAATTCTTCTTGAATATCATGATGGCAACAGCTAAAGCCGTAATGGACGGAGCTCGCACTATTCAAGACGGAACTGTCGTTACAGCAATGTGCCGTAATGGTAAAGACTTCGGAATCCGCATTAGCGGAATGGGAGACGAGTGGTTCACAGCACCAGTAAACACGCCTCAAGGACTATTCTTTACTGGGTATTCACAAGATGATGCCAACCCGGATATCGGGGACAGCGCGATCACTGAAACATTCGGTGTCGGCGGTATGGCAATGATTGCAGCACCTGGCGTAACACGTTTTGTTGGCGCGGGCGGCTTTGACGACGCACTTGCAACAAGCAATGAAATGACAGAAATCTGTGTCTCTCAAAATAGTAACTTCACAATTCCTACTTGGGACTTCCAAGGTGCTTGCCTTGGAATCGATGCACGTAAAGTAGTCGAGACCGGTATTGAGCCAGTCATCAACACAGGAATTGCACACAAAAAAGCAGGAATGGGTCAAGTTGGTGCAGGAACAGTTCGTGCTCCTAAGGAATGTTTTGAAAAGGCATTAGAAGCATATGCTGTGAAGCTAGGCTTGATCTAATGGAGAGGCTGTCAGCTAAGGTTTCAGTTTTGTATGCAGAGGAATACGAACAACGCATTCCTCTGTTGCTTTCTGAGCACCCAGAGGGCAAAGTACACAGCATTTTTCAGAATGGTATTAATGTCCAAATGGGTGAGCATTTGTTTTTCATCGGAACGACGAAAAACGGGCAGTTGCCATTTGGCATTCACCTCACCCACCAGCATTTACAAGAATTGCTAGGAACCATCAACGACGATTGCTCTGTGTCTTGGCATTCCGCACAGCGGGAGTTGGAGTTTGGAAAGGGAGTACCTGCTGTTTGCCTCGCGGGCGCAGTGCCGTTTGACTGGCAGATTTCTCGCAAAACAATAACAGATGATGAGCTGATGGACAATCTAGCCATGCTTATCTCCATATTGCTCATTGAACCACGTATAACTGGATTAAAAACAGAAATTGAATCATTTTTAACTGCTTATTTAGAGGGTTCCCCTGCAAGTGGAATGAATGAGCAGCATATCTATGAACTACTTACCGTGTTGGAATCATCTGACCGGGAGAAAATAGAAACAGAACTTCGCTTTTTCATCGGACGGGGGCAAGGCTTAACCCCTTCAGGTGATGACCATTTGGTCGGCTTACTCGCTATCCATGCAGCGGCAGGAATATTATCTACCCCTTTTGTTGAAACCGCAAAAGGGCTTGTTCTGAACGAGGCACTGACGACAGATATTGGACGTGAGTATTTGTTGTATGCATTGGAAGGGAAGTTTAGCTCGACTGTAGCTGAAACGGCTTCAGCATTGACAGAGAAGACAGATATTTATATGCTAAAACCATTGCTTTCCGAATTGCTCGATATGGGGCATAGTTCTGGAATCGATACGGTTTTTGGTATGTTACTCGGCTTACTAGCGCTAAGGAGGAAACTAGAATGACAGAAAAAGTAGTAATTGCACTTGGGGGTAACGCAATCCTTCAACCTAAGCAGGAAGCGACTTATGAGAATCAGCGTGAAAACGTACGGATTAGTACTGAAATCATCGCGAAAATTGTCAAAAACGGTCATGAAGTCATTGTTACACATGGTAACGGCCCACAAGTAGGCAACATCCTTCGTCAGAACGAAGAAGCTAAAGATGTTGTTCCTGCACTTCCACTTGACGTTTGTAGCGCAGAATCACAAGGGTTCATCGGGTACATGATGGAACAAACATTGAAGAATGAGCTCAATAAGCTGGATCTCAACAACCAAGTAGTTAGCATGCTGACGCAAACAGAAGTAGATCGCAACGATCCGGCATTTGAAGATCCATCCAAGCCAATCGGTGTCTTCTATTCAGAAGAAGAAGCAAAGCAATTAGCAAAAGAAAAAGGCTGGGACGTTAAAGAAGACGCTGGCCGCGGATGGAGACGTGTTGTTGCATCTCCAAATCCGAAGTCAATCCTCAGCTCTCAAACTATAAAAATGCTTACAGATAATGATATTATTGTCATCGCTTCAGGTGGCGGCGGAATTCCCGTTGTCCGTGAAGAAGATGGTAGCTTGACAGGTATTGAAGCAGTTATTGACAAAGATCGTAGTGCATTCCGTCTTGCAGAAGAAGCAAAAGCAGACGTTCTTATGATTTTGACTGACGTTGACAACGTATTTGTAAACTATGGCAAGCCTGATCAAAAAGCACTTGGTACGATTACGCTTGAAGAAGCACAAGGCTATGCGGACGAAGGACAATTTTCTGCAGGCAGTATGGGTCCTAAGATGGAAGCAGCCATGAAGTTCGCTGAACTCGGTGGACGTGCGATAATCTGTTCACTTGGACAAGCAGACCTTGCAGTAGAAGGTAAGGCTGGTACACAGATTAAAAAATAAGTATATCAATGGTATTGGCTATGGTCATTTTGACACTTGCCAATACCCTTTTGGTATTTACATAGGTTTTAGAAGTTTACATAATTGGTCGACATCAAAAGGAAGGAGAGAGTGTGGATGAAAAATAGGCGATCCCGTTCTTTTAAAAAGGAACTCATATACTCGTTTCTTACAATAGGACTGACTGCGATTATTGTCCTCGGGATTTTTCAATTCTTCCAGCTCTCCTCGCTAATCGAAGGCAATCAGGATAGCCAAAAGAAAGTAACTGGGTTTTTAGAAGATAATATTGAAAGTTATATGGACCAACATGGTAGAATCATTGAAACCATGGCCTCTAATATTGCTCCTCTTTTAGAGGAAGGACGAACATCTAAGATAGAAGAAAAGCTACGTGATATTAAAATTAACTATCCGGGATTTGTAAACTTGTACGTAGGGGATAAAAATGGTGAATCTCTTGTATTTTACCCTTCTGTATACACGGATGGAGTGAGACGGGAACACTTGAATTATAGCGATCGGTCTTATTACAAAGATCTTCTCGATAAAAACAAACAAGTGGTGTCTCCTGTTTTTTATGGTAGAGGGGGAACAGATGTCCTTTTGGTTGCGATCGTCTCACCGATATTTGACAGTAAGGGGAAGATGCAAGGGTATATTTTAGGGGCTATCGATTTAAACGCTTTGGAGAAATACGTATCTACAAGGATATCAGGCGAAGCAAGTTATGCGGTGTTACTTGACCAAGATAATAATGTAATTGTGCACCCCGATGTTGATACTAGGACAGACATGGTGAATCTCACGAATTCTAAAATTGTTCAGACCATCAATAATCAATCTGATCAATCTTTGAATAGCTTGACTGTCAAAGAAGAGGGCAGTGAAAAAGAATTCATCACCTATGCGAAAATTAGGAATCTTGATTGGACGGTATGGATTGCAAATCCATCCACATTAATCACAAAGCCACTTAGAAGTGCAGCGAACACAATTCTGTGGTTCATACCCATTACGGCGTTATTTGTTGTGTTAGCAAGTCTATTTTTAACGAATCGACTTGAACGAACGATTCGCAATCTCCTCGATACCATTAAGCGTTATTCTGTAAGTTATAAGACGAACCAACCTGTTCAACTATCGGAACGAATTCAAGGCCCTCAAGAGATGACGGATTTGCTGGCTCACTTCAATGATATGATATCTGAAATTGAAGAAAATCGAAATGAACTCATTGATTTGAATACACAACTTGAAGGTCGTGTTCAGGAACGAACTGCAAATTTGGAACAGCGCAATGCTGAATTACAGGCAGTAAACAAACTGATTACACCGGTGTCTTCAAAAATGGATTTGCCGCATTTCATCCAACTATGCCTTCAAAATATCGAAAAATCCGTACCTTTCAATGTGCACATTTGGTTTCGTGAGTTGGCCGTAACAAGCCAAGCGATTTACGTCGACAAAAGTTTACAGAGCTATTTAGAGAAAAATGTGCAGGGCACTAATCAACACATGGAACCGATTGTACTAGATGGGTTGCCAAATGGCTATCTCATTGTCGATTTGCTGGACGGGCAGACAATTGAGCCAAGAGGACAGGAATTTCTTCAAACGTTCTCACGTTCCCTTGCAGTTATGTTACAAAACAAGTTGTTATTTGAGCGGTATCGTAATAAGCATGCTGAACTGGATGCCGTTCTTGAAAGTATGTCAGAAGGGATTATGCTCCTTAATAATGATCAACAGGTCGATTATGTGAACGAATTCTTCTTGAATGTGACTGATGGAGATGGCACGAATGGACCGCTTGTGCACTTATCCGACGTTATCGAACGCATTAATATCCTGTTTGAGACTTCTACAGAAGATATCGCTTCATTTTTTGAAAATGAAGCAAGTGAACTAAAGTTAGAGTACAAAACAAAATCGGGCAATGCTGATTTTTATATGCTTCATAAATTCTCCGTCATATCGGATGAGAAAAAAATCGGGGAAGGGCTGCTCATTCGTGATATAACAAAAGAGGAAGAAATTGATACCTTGAAAAACAACCTGATTTCGCTGACGTCTCATGAATTTAAGACACCCATTACAAACATTCGAGGCAGCGTGGAAACGTTATTAAGAGAGGATGTGGAATGGGAGCCTGATTTTCAGTATGAATTGTTAGAAGGAGTCCATGAGGACATAGAGCGTATTCAACATCTGGTGGATGACTGGATGGATATTTCAAAGATTGAATCTGGCTCGATGTATATCGAACGCAATATGGTTCGTGCAGATCATGTCATTGAGAAGTCAATCGAACTGGTGCCACTTTCTTTAAGAGAAGGGGCAACGCTCACTTTTCATAACAAAGCGGAAGATTACTTATTCTTCTATGCTGACAAAACACGAGTCCAGCAAGTGCTAGTCAATCTCTTTACGAATGCTCTGCGTTATAACGATAATCCACAAAAACAGATTGATATCACGCTTGAAAAAAAGGATGATTATTTAACCATAGCGGTATCGGATAATGGAATCGGTATTTCGAAAGAGCATTTGCAGAAAATCTTTAATCGTTTTTACCAAGTCGATGTTACAGCTACGCGTCGCTCGGGTGGAACTGGATTAGGGTTATCCATTTGCGAAGGAATAATGGAAGCACATGAAGGCAGAATCGAAGTGGATAGCAAACCAGGGGAAGGCAGTATGTTTACTCTTTACTTTCCGATACGAGAGGGGTCTTAAGGGATGAAACAAAAGATATGTGTCGTAGATGATGAAGCGAAGATTTTACGTTTCATCTCTGCGAATTTGCGATCGGTTGGATATGAAGTAGTGACCGCTGATTCAGGAGAGGAACTGCTGGAAAAGTATGATCTTATTTCTCCGGACTTAATATTACTAGATATTATGATGCCAGGAAAAGATGGATTTTATGTACTTGAAGAATTGCGTAAGTTTTCCCATACACCGATTATTATGCTGACAGCAAGAAGTAATCCAAAAGACAAAGTAAATGGATTGAATCTTGGAGCTGACGACTACTTAACAAAGCCTTTTTCGTTAGATGAGTTGTTCGCTCGGGTCAATGCGGTACTGCGTAGAAGTCAACCACATCTCACGGATTCTGCAGCAGGGTCCACATCTGTTATTGAGACAGGATTATTGCAAGTGGATGTCGGAAGCAAGCGGATCTGGATTGATAACGAGGAGTTAAAACTTACGCAAACAGAGTTTTCCTTGCTCGAAATTTTAGCACTGAATTTAGATAAGGTAGTCCAACACGAAACGTTGTTGTCAGAAGTGTGGGGACCCCAATATCGTGATGATGTTGAATATTTACGTGTCGGTATCGCAAGAATTCGTCGAAAAATTAAAGAACGATTGAAAGAGCCTGAAGAATACATCATTACATACCCTGGACTTGGCTATATGCTGAAGAGCGTTACACTTTAGAATGACTAGGCAAAAAAAGAATTCTTTGAAAATGTGTAAATGAATAACTAGTGATAAAAAAGTAGGGAAATACAAGCAACGCAATGCAGTGTATTCAACAGAAATGCCATGACCAGTTCTCTTGTAGTCATTTTGCTAGGAAATTTAATGTTTTGGCAAGGTTACCTGATTTGATTTTATTCGTCTGCAATGCTGTATAAAGTATTATACTAGTGAAAGGTAAATGATCATTTACTTGAATAGTAAATTATAAAAAATTGAGGAGGAACAAACGATGGCGAAACAAATACAAGATAATGGCCAGAAAAAAGAACTCATTCCTTATTGGATCAAAGCCGTTATCGTATTTTTCTTGGGTTGGGTTGCAATTTACGGAACACGTGCAATCTTGAACCCTGTCATGGACGATATTCAAAACGAATTTAGCTTGTCTGGCGCTCAACTCGGTATGATCAGTAGTATTTTCTTCATCGGTTATGCAGGACTAAACATTCCGTCCGGTATACTTGGAGATAAAATCGGTAAAAAGAAAGTACTTGTACCAGGAATTATTTTGTTCGGTATCTTTGCAGCAATTGCAGGCTCGATGCCAACATTCTTCTTATTTATACTTATGTGGTTAATGGTTGGTGTGTTCCAAGGATTCTATTATGGACCACAGTACGGATTGTCTTCTGAAGCGATCCCTAAGAAACACATTACAGTCGGTTCAGCGATTATCAACAGTGGTATGGCGTTCGGTCTATCTGCTGGTTATTTCTTATCAAGTTGGACAATTGAAGCTGGTATGTCATGGAGAGCACCATTCTATATCGTTGCAATCCCAGTTGTCCTCATTGGTTTGCTAATGTGGTGGCTTGTTAAAGAAAACCCATATGGCAAGAAAACTAAAGCTGAAGTTGAGAATGAAGAACCATTCAAGATCAGCGTGCTGTTCAAAAATCGTAACTTGCTTATGTCTTACATTGTAATCTTCTGTGCGATTTACGGATTCTTCGTAGTCGTAACATGGATGCCTTATTACTTGCAGCACGCACGTGGAATTGAAGGTAGTGCAGTTGCGACCGTTTCTTCACTAGTACCGTGGGCAGCTATTCCAGGTTCGATTTTCTTCAGCTGGGTCGCTGACCGTATGGGAAAACGTCGTCCAGTGCTACTCGTTATGCTCCCACTTTCATTGATATCACTCATCTCCATCGTTGCATTTGACAACATGTACGTTCTTTATGCAGCACTGATTGGTTACGGTATCTTTGGTAAAATCAGTACAAATCCTGTGTTGGTGGCTGTTGTTGCAGACAACGCTCCTAAAAACGCATATGGTACATCATTCGGTATTTACAACTTCATCGGAATGTGTGGTTCCATCCTTGCACCATACATCACAGGTTTCTTGGCTGATAAAACTGGTAATCTGGATATGGGCTTCTACTTTGCAGGTTTCCTACTTGTCATCGGTACAATTGCCGCATCGTTGATTAAGGAAGATAACAAACCCAAATTAACAGACACGAAAGCAGTAACTGAATAAGTGAACTAGACAGGCTGTCCTCTTAGCGGGGGCAGCCTGTTTTTTAGATTCTGTTCTTTCGATAGTGAGGTTATGCGACAATATTGTTTCTAACGAGAGTAAGTACATCATTGAGTCAAGAATTGTCTGAACAGTGTTTCTTACCTTATACTAAACAAAACGTGTGGAGGAGGAGTGGGATGGAATTCATCATTTCTCCTTTAGGAGATCAGGCGGTTCACCTCGAATTTGGTGGACCTTTTCATGAAGAAACAGAGGGAAAGATTAGAACTGTCACTACTGTATTGGATGATAAGCGACCGGTCTGGCTCGTCGAATACATCCCGTCCTATACGTCGGTTACCATTTTTTATGATGTCCACTGCTTTGCGAAAGAAGAGTTTCCATATGAAGCAGTACGTTTGGAAGTAGAGAAGTTATTTGATCATCTTGAACCGATTGTGATAAGCGAAAGACGTACGGTTAGAATTCCAGTACTTTATGGTGGAGAACAAGGACCTGATTTGCAAGAAGTTGCGGAACTAAACGGACTGACATTAGACGAAGTAATCGGTATACATACTTGTGGTGTCTATACCGTGCAAATGATAGGATTCGCACCCGGGTTTCCATTTTTAGTGGGAATGTCGCCTCGGATTTCGGCACCGCGTCGAAGTGATCCAAGAATTCGAATACCGCCACGATCTGTTGGGATAGCTGGCGGACAGACCGGTATTTATCCGATTGAAACACCAGGTGGATGGCAGCTGATTGGGCAGACACCGATTGAATTGTTTTTACCGAACGAAACGCCTCCAAGTTTGTTACGTGCGGGCGATCAGCTCGAATTTTTTCCCATTACAAAAGAACAGTATGATGCCTATAGGGAGGGGGACGTATGATTCGAGTAGTAAAGTCTGGTTTGTCAGACACGGTTCAGGACAGCAGTAGGATTGGCTACCAACAATTCGGAGTGATTCAAAGTGGAACAATGGATTCGATATCTAGACGAATTGCCAACCTCCTCGTGGGAAATGAAGAAGGAGCGGCCATTCTGGAAACGACGCTAATTGGACCTAAGTTATTATTCGAAGAAGAGATGCTCCTTGCTTTATGTGGTGGGGAATTTACACCTGAAATCGATGGGGTACCAGTTCCGATGTGGAAGCCTATCGTAGTAAAAGAAAACTCCTTATTGACGATTGGCACTGCAACACGAGGAAGCCGTCTCGTGATGGCAGTTGCAGGAGGGTTTGACTTACCTCGAGTGCTTGGCAGTTATTCCACGTACTTAAAAGCGGGGTTTGGCGGGTTCAATGGAAGAAGCCTGCTGAAAGGAGATCTACTTTCAGTTAATAAACCTAATGAAAAGTCTAAAATGATGTACAAGCAGCTTATGGATTGCAAAACTACCTCTTACTGGACGACTAGATGGTCTGTTGCGAAACAACTACGACCGTTTGTAAGGGAGTCTTATACAATTCGAGTTTTACCTGGCAGACAAAAGAACCTATTCACCGAGCAAAGCAAAAGGAATTTTTTGTCCTCCTCTTTTACAATGGGTTCACAATCAGATCGCATGGGCTACAGACTACATGGTCCACAACTTCAACTATCTGAACCGAACGAACTTCTTTCTGAAGCTGTCACATTCGGTACTGTGCAAGTCCCTTCAAACGGACAACCAATTGTATTAATGGCGGATCGTCAAACGACAGGTGGCTATCCAAAAATTGCTCAAGTGATCTCGGCTGACCTCCCGGTGTTAGCCCAAGCGAAACCTGGTGATTCACTAAGGTTCGAAGAAGTCTCCTTATATACTGCACAACAGCTACTCAGGCAAATCGAAAGAAGCATACGTGAACTGCGAATAGGCATTGGACTTAAACTATACGAAGGAGGCATTCAATGACTGTACATATAGATATCAACTGTGACTTAGGCGAAAGTTTTGGTGCTTACAAGCTTGGAAACGACGAGGAGGTCATGAAGCATATCACCTCTGCGAATATCGCTTGCGGATTTCATGCAGGGGATCCAAGGACGATGCATACGACAATCGATCTCGCTTGTCGGCACAATGTTGCAATTGGTGCGCACCCAGGTTTGCCAGACTTAAATGGTTTCGGTAGACGGGAAATGCAACTGACGCAACGGGAGGTATATGATTTGATGGTCTATCAAATCGGAGCGCTTCAAGGGTTTATAAAAGCTGAGGGGGCGACGCTACACCATGTTAAGCCTCATGGAGCCCTTTATAATATGGCTGCCAAAGACAAGAAAATCGCTGAAGCAATTGCAAGGGCAGTCGCAGCAGTATCACCTGAAGCCATACTGTATGGATTGTCGGGAAGCGAACTGGTTCAAGCAGGCAAAGCGCAAGGGTTGTTGACGGCCAATGAAGTGTTCGCAGACCGCACGTATGAACCGGATCTTTCTCTAACACCGAGAACACATCCAAATGCAGTCATCCAAGACTATGATTTAGTGATTATGCAAGTATTGGGCATGGTGACTGATGGAGTCGTACGTACTGGTATTCATCAAGAAACGTCAATACAAGCAGATACGATATGCATTCATGGGGATCATGAACGTGCGCTATCATTCGCTAAAAGAATGTTCACAGATCTTTCCTTAAAAGGAGTTTCTGTCACGAAAGCAGGGGACTTTATTCACCGGACTCCTTAACCTCCCTAAAGATATGGTGGGTCATGAAAGAAGACGGAATCTTTGCTATACTGAATGCATGACAACACTTACAGCGAACCAAATCCAACAACTTCATAGCAATGGTGTCTATACAACCCCACCTGAGCATCCGCTTTTTACGTTAGAAACCTTATCTTCGCCAACAGATGGAAAAGATCTATTAACCGTTCTTCAAACCGTGAGTCAAAGCCCTAATATGACTGTCGCGGCTTCTTTTTTCATGAGGCGTTACGGAATGTTTACGGCAATGCAACTTGTTCAATTCATTCAATATGAGGAACTTTGGCAAGGGGAACCAGATGAATTACAGTTTGGAGCCGTTCACGAGTATGGCAATATGACTGTCAGTACATATCCAAAGGTCGATGGTTGGATAGAAGTGCCTATCGAAGATTCTGCTGATGTCGTTCGAAAACTTCTTATCCAAATCCAAACAGTGATCAATGCGCTAAGATCCGTGGCTTCTGTCTCTTCCAAGGTTTTGTGGGAAAACGTATTTGGTTTCTGGCTTTGGCAGTTTCATGTTATGTTGAATGATCCAACTTGTACAGACGAAGCAAGAATCGTTTTCAATCATCTTAAAGACGATTCTGTCTGGGAAGGAAACTCTTCACATTCTCGGTTTTCATCCTATTTAAACGGATGTGAGCCGACAGATTTGCTGAATACAACGGTAAGGAAAACATGCTGTCTTTCGAAAGACGTCCCAGGATTAATGCAATGTGGATTTTGTCCATTGAAAGAGTAACAGGACTTTCATTTTGTCCGAAATGCTAGATAGGATTGCTTCATTGAATAGAGCACTCCCATGGCGGCACCACTATAGAAAAACCCCATGAAGATACCCGCTGAAAGATTATGCGGATGGCTAATGAAAATGGACAAGATGAGTGCGACGACTGTTGAAACTGTAGAAAGCCATGTGGGGCGAACTCGAAATACCCATTTCGCAATGAGAACGACTACGAATGTGACGGGGACCGCCCAAAAGGCATCCCATATATTTGTATGAATCGTTGGAAATTCCGTCAGCATAAAGACCACTCCTTTTACAACGTAGTGTGGAAACATTTGTGAAAGACTATACATAGACTGGAGCCATGTAAATGCCAAAACAACAACCAATGAAAATCAGAGCGCGAGGTATTCAGATTGGCACACTTTTAACCGGGAAAAACAACTGTATTACAGACGTTGCAAATGTACGAGTCGGACACGTAACGCTCGATGAACCGTTAGAGAATGAGGAGCATCTAGCGACAGGTGTGACTGCAATCTTGCCTCATCTAGGCAATCCATTCAGGGAAAAGGTTGCGGCGGCAAGTTATGTCATTAACGGATTTGGGAAGACGACAGGACTCATTCAGTTAGATGAACTAGGTGTTCTCGAGTCACCAATTATGTTGACGAATACATTCGGTGTTCCGGCAGCAACAGAAGGAGCCCTTCGATGGTTGCTCGACCAGACACCGGAAATCGGAGACACGACAGGAACTGTTAACATTGTGACAGGGGAGTGCAATGACAGTCGCCTTAACTCAATTAGAGCGCTGTCGATAACGCCTACTCATGCCGGGCGAGCAATTGAAATAGCAACCACTGAACCATCTGACGAGGGGGCGGTAGGTGCTGGGAAAGGAATGGTTTGCTTCGGGTATAAAGGAGGAATCGGCACATCATCGCGTGTTGTTCACTCTGAAATGTCTACCGAATCATTTACAATAGGGTGTCTCGTTTTAAGTAATTTTGGGAAGCGGGAAGAGTTTGCGAGCGACCGATATATGAAAATTGAACCCATTATACAACCAGATGCACCAAAACCTGCAGACGGATCGATTATGATTGTCCTTGCAACGGATGCTCCAATCGATAGCCGGCAGTTAAAACGAATCGCAAAACGTTCTGGGATTGGACTTGCTCGAACTGGAAGTCATTACAGTAACGGCAGTGGAGATATAGTGATTGCATTTTCTACTGCACACAAATTTCTGCATGACAGGCCAGATGCTATAGAGAACGTACAATTACTTCGCGATAGTCATCCTATCATGAACCAACTATTTCAAGCTGCTGCGGAAGTAACGGAAGAAGCGATTTTGAATTCGTTGTCTCAAGCGGTTGAAACGACAGGGCGAAATGGTTTAACTGTACACCCAGCACCGTTTTCTTAACTGTTCCATGTGAAACAATTTGTGACATTATTCGACAATTGGACTTTGTGGAAAACAAAAAAGCTGATACAACACTAGAAAAACTAGTATTGTATCAGCTTTTATTATGTTAAGGAATTACTTCCAATGACCTTCTTGTAAAAGTTTCTTTTTACCAATGAACGCATACGCAACAAGAACAATGCTTATCAAAAGCAGTACAATCAAGATATAAAGAGCAATGTTATAACTCTTTGTAATATCAAAGATGTATCCGTAAGCAGGTAAAGCAACAATTCCTGCAATTGCAAGTCCTAAAGAAGCAGTTGAATAAATTTGGCTATATTCACGGCTACCGAACAGACTGCTTGTCAGTGCTGGAGCTAGTGTACCCACCGAGTTCGATACAGTGAATCCAAACAATGTAGTGGAAAGAATGATGAGTAATGAACTGTTCGTTCCATACAATAGACCGAAGACAGAAACAATTGCCAAGATCAATGCCAGATAGATTGTGTTACGAGAACCTATTTTATCAACCAGGAACCCAAGTACTAATGCCCCAAGTAACACACCAATTAAGTATCCTGCCATTGCATTTCCAGCGAAAATAGAGTCATAACCAGCTGGGAGAGAGACAATGTAAGATGGGATGTGGATAGCAAAACTTGCAATCGATACAATCAATAGGAAGAATAAGAATAATGAATAGAATGCAGCGGACTTTCTAGCAACCGCGAATGTTATACCTTTATCAGCTTCCGCGTCTACAACTGCAGCTCCCGATTCCGGTTCTTCATCAGCTCCGTAAGGCATAACTCCAACAGCTTGTGGAGACTTACGGATAAGGAATAGAATGGTAGGTACGACTATAATGATTGCTGCCAAACCTAATGAAATATAACCTGTACGCCATCCGGATTCTGCAATTGTACGACCAACAAGTGGTTGTGCGAGTGCTCCAAGAAGTCCTTGAGAAGCTCCAATTAGTCCGAGGGCCATACCGTTTTTCTTTTTAAACCACTGGTTTACAATAACAGGTCCTGCGATAACTGTATTGAAAACACCACCAACTGCCAATGGAATAGAGAAGATATACCAACCCCATACCGAGTTACTGAAGCCGAAAGCAACAAATGCGCCAGCTTGTAAGATCATAGCAGCAATTAGTACAGCACGAGTATCATATTTTGCTAGGATTTTACCACCGATTGGGAGGAAAATCATTGTCACAATTGAAGCGATACTAAAGTAAATCGTCAAGTTACCTGTAGAAATACCTAAATCTGATGTAGCTTCTGGGATAAATAGGCCTGCAGAGTTATTGAGTGCACCTTTTCCGACACCGACAATAATACAAAGTGCTACGAGTGTCCACCAAGCGTAGTGGATTTTCTTCTTGGACTTAGCCATTATTCCACACTTCTTTTCTTGTTATATTTTTTGCAATCAATATCTGGAGGGTCTCTGTTATGACGATTTATGAAGATCTATAGAATCTCTTCGATTTAAAAGAACCACCTGTACGAAGGAGGTTTCTATGAAGAGCGGTTGTGTGGATAAACGCTAGCAGAGTCCTTAGAGAAAATCAATTACCAATCGAGCATACTTAATCGACAGTTATGTGTCAATAGTAATTATTTAAGATTAAACCTTCTGATTTGATTGTACAATTGTTTGACATTAAAAAGGTTGTTACATAGCTCTTCATATCTAGTCAAATGATTTTATGGAAGAAAGTGACCGATCCGGATCAGCAGCCAAGCAGTAAAATTTTTCGTTCCTGCATAGCCGGTAATAGCGATTGATTGTATAGCGGCCTTTAACATAGTCTACTGAAAATACAGGCTTATTTGCCTTGGAAAACTGTGAAAGCCACTTAAGACGTTCCTCGATTTCATCTGAATTGTTCTTTTTACTCCCATTGAACCAAATGTCTTCTACCCCTATTCCGTCTACTGATTTTAGATAGGAGCCATTGTCAAACTGCAATAATTCCTCACCATTTTGAGGGATGATAAAAAAATCGGGATCCCTTTCTTTTGCAACGGCAGACAGGGTTCGGACGAAAGAAATCATTCGTTCAGCTGCGTCTTGTTTGGACGCGGGATCGGAGGGAAAGGATTGCTCACCATTTTCTTTATACGTATTTGAATCTCCCCAATAAAGGTATGCATCAATAATGTCTAAGTACACCCCTTTAAATCCTGCGTTTTGAATCTTTTTCAGTTCCTCAAACATATATTGTTGCCATTCTGAATCCCAATAACGAACTTTTACGCTTTCCGGCCAATCAGGATTAGCGACGTTCCCCACCCATTTGGGAGCTGAATCGGTGATGGTCAACACTCCTTTTTGTTGGGAACCCCACTCTGGTTTCCAATAAGGGAGGTAACTGCTTGCCTCACCGATACTCAAATATGAAATGGGGCGTATTCCCTTTTCGCGAAGAGTCGCAATGTCCTTCTTGCTATATCTCTCGCTCCCATCTTTTGTAGCGTCAATCACTGCGTATTTAACAGGAAGCAGGGGAATTTTCTCAATGGAGGCATCTTGAAGTTGATAAACCCATGTAGGTTGTCCTTCATCCAGCCGGAAATAAGCAGCGAATAGAAGTGAAATTGTAAGTGCGAGTGTGCTCCCGACTAACAACCATTTGTTCACGTAATACCAACTCCTTCGTAAAGTTTATCTAGTATACTATTAGATTTTAGACTTCTCACTTTTGGCACAATAGTATTGCTAAAACATAAAAAATGAGTAAACATAATTTCATTATACTAAATTATCTTGTTATTTTGAAAATATTTTGTTATTGTTAATTGACAATAAAATCAGACAGATTCTATTTTCTGTTGGATGTTTGGAGGACCGTATGAAATTATTTGTTTCCGTGGATATGGAAGGCATAACTGGGTTACCGGATGAGACGTTTGTAGATTCACATCGTCATAATTATGAACGTGCTAGACGTATTATGACAGAAGAAGCGAATGCGATTGCGTCATCAGCATTTGAAAAAGGTGTACAAGAAGTGCTTGTGAATGATAGTCATTCAAAGATGAATAACTTGCTAGTTGAAGAGATGCATCCGGATGTGGAGTTAATAACCGGTGAAGTGAAACCGCTTTCAATGGTTCAGTCGTTGGATGAAACTTATACAGGTGTTGTGTTCGCAGGTTATCATGCCCGGGCAGGACAACCTGGAGTCATGAGCCATACGATGATTTTTGGTGTTCGAAATATTTTTATCAATGACGTTGTAGTTGGAGAACTCGGGTTTAATGCTTATGTTGCAGGTCATTTCGGCGTTCCAGTCCTAATGGTAGCCGGTGATGATGGAGCATGCAAGGAGGCAGAAGAACTCATTCCAGGTGTCGTAACAGCTGCAGTGAAACAGTCCATTTCCCGTTCATCTGTAAGGACGTTACATCCCAAAAAAGCACAAGTGTTGCTGAAAGAGAAAATGGCAGAAGCGCTTGAAAAACGTGGTGAAATTAAACCGCTGAAAGCGCCTGATAACCCCGTCATGCGTATCGAATTTACGAATTATGGAGAAGCGGAGTGGGCTGCAATGATGCCAGGATGTGTGATAGAAGAAGGAACTACAATTGTTCGCTATGAAGCAAAAGATATTGTTGAAGCCTATCGTGCGATGCTCGTTATGACAGAGCTCGCGATGCAAACGAAGTTTTGTTAAGGAGGAAACAGAGTGCCGCTATACATATTGAAGCGTTTCATCATGATGATTATCACCGTTCTAATTATTGCCACGCTTACATTTGTACTCATGCGGGCGATCCCAGGTTCACCGTTTGACGAAGAGCGCACGTCCAATCCGACCATCCAAGCGAACTTGGAGAAGTTTTATAAGTTGGATCAACCAATGCCAATTCAATACTTGAATTACTTGAAATCTATTGTAACGTTCGATTATGGTCCGTCTATAAAAAAACCGAATGAATCCGTGAATACGCTACTAGCACGAGGGTTCCCAATCTCCTTTGAACTGGGAATGGCGACAATTATCGTCGCGGTTATCTCAGGGATTATTCTAGGTACGTTTGCTGCACTTCGTCATAATGGAATTATTGATTATATGGCCATGACCTTCGCAGTTGTGGGGATATCAATCCCAAACTTTGTTCTAGCGACACTTCTGATTCAGCAAGTTGCGGTGAACTGGCATTTACTACCACCAGCTACATGGAGCAGTCCGAAGCATATGATTTTACCGGTTATTGCACTAGCTACCGGACCGACTGCCATAATTGCACGTCTTACTCGTGCCAGTATGTTGGAAGTGTTGACGCAAGACTACATTAAAATGGCACGTGCAAAAGGCTTAAGCCCTTTCCGGATTGTAGCGAGGCACGCGCTACGAAATGCGCTCATGCCGGTTGTTACTATCATGGGGACAATGCTTGCAGGGATTTTGACAGGGACATTTGTTATTGAAAAAATCTTCGCAATCCCTGGTATGGGGAAGTACTTTGTCGAGAGCATTAACAATCGCGACTATCCCGTCATTATGGGATCTACTGTATTCTACAGTGCATTCCTAGTATTCATGCTGTTTTTAGTAGATATCGTATACGGATTCTTGGATCCTCGCATTAAGCTTCACAAAAAGGAAGGTGAAGTGTAATGGTTACCAAAGACCCGAGAGTCTCAATTCCAGATGATTGGTTCCGGAAAAAAGGAGAAGACCGCAAGCAGGCAGAAGCTGTCGTTCGTCCTTCGCTCTCTTATTGGAAAGATGCTTGGAGACGATTACGAAAGAATAAGCTAGCAATGGGTGGATTAGTGTTCTTAGTTATCCTCACGCTACTTGCAATATTTGGTCCAGTATTTTCTCCGTATGAAGTAACTGCAACGGATTTACGAAACCAAAACATGGCTCCGAGTGCGGCCCATTGGTTTGGAACTGATGAAATGGGGAGAGATGTCTTCACAAGAACGTGGTATGGTGCTCGAATTTCGTTATTCGTAGGTGTGATGGCTGCACTCATTGACTTTTTCATTGGCATTATTTACGGAGGTGTTAGTGGATATAAGGGTGGCCGCACGGATTCCATTATGATGCGGATTATTGAAATTCTTTACGGACTCCCTCATTTACTCGTAGTCATTTTGTTAATGGTTGTGATGGGCCCGAGTCTAACAACAATCATTGTAGCACTGACGATTACAGGCTGGGTTGGAATGGCCAGAATCGTTCGCGGGCAAGTCCTGCAAATAAAAAACTTTGAATTCGTGACCGCATCGAAGTCATTTGGTGCGCGAACACCGCGTATTATCCGTAAAAACCTGCTTCCGAACACAATGGGCCCAATCATTGTTCAAATGACACTCACTGTACCGAGTGCGATATTTGCGGAAGCCTTTCTAAGCTTTCTCGGCCTTGGTATTCAGGCTCCATATGCAAGTTGGGGCGTAATGGCGAATGATGCCCTCCCAGTAATTCTATCTGGTGACTGGTGGCGCTTATTCTTCCCAGCATTCTTCATCTCCATTACGATGTTTGCCTTTAACGTACTAGGCGATGGTATGCAGGATGCGCTCGATCCGAAATTGAGGGGGTAATGGATGTGATAGGACAACAGTTGGCAAATGCGTCCAGCTTGGAAAATGCCCCTGCAAAAAAGGAGCATCAACATGGTTCAGGCATTGCCACAGAAGAGAATAGAAAGCAGAAGAAAACAATTTCACAAGAAATAATGCTCTCCGTACGAGACTTGGAAGTTTCTTTTAAGACGTTTGGCGGCGAAGTGCAAGCAATCCGAGGTGTTTCGTTCGACCTGTACAAAGGGGAGACTCTTGCAGTCGTTGGAGAATCAGGCTGCGGGAAAAGCGTGACAGCAAATACGATTATGGGGCTTATTCCACAACCACCTGGCAGGATTCGGAATGGGGAGGTTCTTTTCAAAAATCGAGACTTGACCAAACTGAACAAGAAAGCGCTGCGGGAAATCCAAGGCGTAGATATCTCGATGATCTTCCAAGATCCGATGACAGCGCTGAATCCGACATTGAAAATCGGAGAACAATTAATGGAAGGATTACGAACACATCATAAGGTGTCACGTGGAGAAGCGAAAAGGAAAGCCGTTGAAATGCTAAACCTTGTAGGAATTTCGAATCCGGAAGAACGACTCAAACAATACCCTCACCAGTTCTCCGGGGGGATGCGTCAGCGGATCGTCATTGCAATCGCTTTGATCTGCGAACCTGAATTGCTCATCGCAGACGAACCGACAACTGCATTGGATGTTACGATTCAAGCGCAAATTCTAGAATTATTCGATGAAATCCAACGTAAAACTGGCGTAGGGATTATTCTAATCACTCACGATCTCGGAGTTGTCGCGAAAATTGCTGATCGTATCGCAGTCATGTACGCAGGGAAAATCATTGAAATCGGGAATAAGCGGGAGATCTTTTACGACCCGCAGCATCCATACACGCAAGGTCTACTGAACTCAGTACCTCGACTCGACTTGCAAGAAGAAGAGTTAAAGCCAATTGAAGGTACACCTCCGGACTTATTCGCACCACCCGAAGGTTGCCCCTTCGCTGCAAGATGTCCCTTCGCCATGGAAGTATGCGAACGTGTTTACCCAGCAACAACACAACTCACCACCCAGCACACCGTAGACTGCTGGCTCCAAGACCCAAGAGCCCAATCCGTATATAATTAAAAGAATTTACTTTAAATGGTAGGTTCCGTATTTATCATTCTCTGTAGTGGAAATTAACGCTGTTTACTCTAACTTTATTTACTAGGCATCAAAGGATTCATTATAAAAAAGGGGGAAGTCACATTGAAGAAGTGGATCAAGTTTGTATTATTTACTGCACTACTCGTAGTACTCGCAGCCTGTACAGCAAACGAAGAAGCAGGCAAGAAGCCAGAAGCCGACACAGGAGGAAAAGACAGCAAGGACAACAAGCCTGTCGAAGAAAAAGTCCTCTACTTGAACAACGGTGAAGAACCTACTTCGTTTGACCCGTCCGTAGGGTTTAATGCAGTTTCTTGGAGTGCCCTTAACAACTTGATGGAAGGACTCACTCGTTTGTCAGAAGATCACTTGGCAGAAGAAGCTTCTGCAGAAAAGATCGATGTATCTGAAGATGGATTGACATATACATTCACTATCCGCGATGGCGCAAAATGGTCAAATGGCGATCCACTCACAGCAAACGATTTCTTGTTCGCTTGGCAACATATGCTCGACCCTGAAACAGCATCACCTGCAGCATTCCTTGCATACTTTATTGAAGGCGCAGAGGACTACAACAACGGTGAAGGCGCTGTTGAAGACATTGGAATCGAAGCACCTGATGAGAAAACATTCGTCGTGAAGCTGACAGCTCCAAACGAAGCATTCTTGAACATCATCACGAACCCAAGCTTTTTCCCAATCAATGAAAAAGTAGCGACTGACAATCCGAAATGGTTTACAGAAGCAGATTCATTCGTTTCCAATGGTCCATTCAAATTAGCTTCATGGGATCACGACGTGAAATTCGTTTTTGAAAAGAACGAAAACTATTGGGATGCAGACAAAGTTAAGCTCGACAAAGTGAACTGGGAAATGGTGAGTGAGTCTACAACTGCTTACCAAATGTACCAGTCTGATGAGTTGGATAGTACGGATGTCCCGTCTGAAATTGCTGAAGACTTGAAAGATAATCCAGAGGTTAAATTAGAAGACCAAGCAGGATTGTACTTCTTCCGATTCAACACATCTATGGAGCCATTCACGAACAAGAAAATCCGTAAAGCGTTCGGTGGAGCGGTTAATCAGGAAGATATTGTAGAATTCGTCACTAAAAATGGAGAAAAGCCAGCACATGGTTTCGTTTCTTACGGATTCATCGGGCCGGATGGCAAAGAGTTCCGTGAGTCTGCAGGAGACCTAGTTTCGTTTAATCCTGAAGAAGCGAAGAAATTACTTGAAGAAGGCATGAAGGAAGAAGGATATACAGAATTACCTAAGGTAACATTAACGTATTCTACAAGTGATTCTCACCAAAAAATTGCGGTTGCATTGCAATCGATGTTTAAAGAAAATCTTGGTGTGGACATTGAGTTACAAAACGTAGAAGCTGGAGTATTCCTTGCAGATCAGAAAGAGTTCAAGTACCAGTTCTCTCGCTCATCTTTCTTGCATGACTATGCAGATCCTGTAAACGCTTTAGAAAGTTTCATTTCAGATTCATCGATGAACCGTACGACTTGGTCAAATACTGATTATGACAAGTTGATTGAAGCTATTAAAAATGAAACAGACGAGAACAAGCGTTGGACGTTGTTGCAGCAGGCTGACACTGTGCTCATGGACGAAATGCCGGTAATTCCACTGTACTATTACAATCAGTCAACATTAGAAAAGCCTGGTGTTACAGGGATTCTCCGTCACCCAGTCGGCTATCTCGACCTGAAATACGCTGACAAAGAATAAGTAGGGGAGACTGTGTGCGCCGAGTGTTCGACGCACACAGTTTTGTTCGTTTTAGGCGAGAAAGGAGAACGTGTACATGAAGATTCACTCGATTGAACTTGCAACAGTTGCTGTTCCATTGCGAAAACCATTTAAAACGGCATTGCGCACCGTTCATACTGCCTACTCAACTTATGTAAAGGTTACGACAGAAGATGGAAAATCCGGATGGGGAGAAGCTCCACCAACTCATGTGATTACAGGTGACTCCATGGCAAGCATTGCGTATGCAATTGAAGAAGTCTTGGCTCCAAAACTGATTGGGATGGATATTCGTAACCGATCCGAACTTTTCGCGGTTCTACATAAAACAATTGTGAGAAACACTAGCGCTAAAGCGGCAGTCGATATGGCGATACATGATCTCCTTGGTCAACTTGCAAGACTCCCTCTTTATCAACTCCTAGGGGGGCACAGGAATAAGTTGGATTCGAACTTTACGGTAAGTGTTAATGATCCAAAAGAGATGGGAGACGATGCACACCAGTACGTAGAAGATGGATTCACTACATTGAAAGTGAAGGTCGGAACCGGTTCTTCAGAGCTCGATATTGAGCGTGTCAAAGCAATTCGGAATCGAGTGGGTCATACTGTCAAGATTCGCCTGGATGCTAACCAAGGTTGGCAGCCTAAAGAGGCGATCAGAACGATCGCCGCGATGGAAGATGCCGGTCTTGAGATTGAACTCGTCGAACAACCTGTCCATGCGGAGGATATAGATGGATTGCTTTTTGTGACTCAAAATACATTGACGCCTATCATGGCAGACGAAAGCGTTTTTTCACCAAAAGATGCGTTACGTGTCCTGCAATGTGGCGCAGCAGATTTGATCAACATCAAGTTGATGAAGTCAGGTGGAATCCATGAAGCATTGAGAATCAATGCACTCGCTGAAAGTTACGGAGTCCAATGTATGACTGGCAGCATGATTGAAACGAAACTGGGAATCACGGCAGCAGCTCACTTTGCTGCGAGTCAGTCGAATATTACGCGTTGTGATTTTGATGCACCCCTTATGCTAAATGGTGATCCTGTAATTGGAGGCGTTACCTATACAAAACAACTGGTTCATCTACCGAATGAGCCAGGGCTCGGTGTACAGATTGACTCAACTTGGCTATCACATCACAGAACGTCTGGAAACGAGGAGGAAAAATGATGACAGATTCCCAATCAGTATTACTATCTGTAAAAGACTTGAAAAGGCATTTTGATGTAGGTAAAGGTAAGACATTAAAAGCGGTAGATGGACTTAGTTTTGATATTTACAAAGGAGAGACGTTTGGTCTTGTAGGAGAGTCAGGTTGTGGAAAGTCGACAGCGGGACGTACAATTTTAGGGCTTTATAACAAAACAGACGGGGATGTTGTATTTGAAGGGCAAAATGTCCACGATATGAACGACAAAGAACGTCAACAGTTTCTTAAAAAGATGCAAATGGTTTTCCAAGACCCCTATGCGTCTCTTAATCCACGCTCAACAGTTTATGAGATCATTGCAGAGCCAATGGAAATCCATAATATGTACAAGTCTAAAAAGGAATTGCGTGCACGCGTAAATGAGCTGCTGGAAGATGTAGGGTTAAATCGAGACCATGCCAACCGATATCCTCACGAATTTTCAGGCGGACAGCGACAGAGGATCGGTATTGCAAGAGCGCTCGCCCTCGACCCTGAATTTATCATTGCTGACGAACCCATTTCAGCATTGGACGTGTCAGTCCAGGCGCAAGTTGTCATGTTGTTTCAACGGTTGCAACGCGAAAAAGGGTTGACCTATCTATTCATTGCACATGATCTATCGATGGTGAAATACCTCTCAGATCGGATAGGCGTTATGTATTTAGGTCATTTAGTAGAGTTGACGACAAGCGATCAGCTCTATGGGAAGCCTTTGCATCCCTATACAGAAGCCTTACTATCAGCAATACCAATCCCAGACCCAGATATAGAGGAATCGAGAGAACGTATTTTATTGGAAGGGGAGTTACCGAGTCCGATTGACCCACCTTCGGGATGCGTGTTCAGAACTAGATGTCCTTATGCGATGGAAGTTTGTTCCACACATAAACCGCAGTGGTTAGAAAAAGATGAGGGACATTTTGTCGCGTGTCACTTACATGATGAGTCTTTAATGAAAGAAGTTAATGAACAGGCAAAGCAGTTGCACGTGTAAAGGAGATTTTTAACTTGAAGAAATTACTACTTACAGGGTTTGAACCATTTCTCTCATTCCCAGTGAACCCAACGATGCAACTCGTTGAAAAATTGGATGGAACGGTTATTGGAGACTATAAGATTTGCGGGAAAATCTTATCTGTGAATTTTAATGCATCCGGTGAGGAGCTGCTCAATTATATTGAAAAAGAAACTCCGGATGCAGTTTTATCACTTGGGCTTGCCGGCGGACGTTATAAAATGACCCCTGAACGGGTTGCCATCAATGTAAAAGATGGCGAACCTGACAACGAAGGGCATCAGCCGATGGATGAAACTATTGAATTAGAAGGACCGCCTGCTTATTTTTCAACTCTACCGATCCGCAAAATGGTGAACCGATTATCTGATGCAGGACTGCCAGCTGCACTATCTAATTCTGCAGGAACTTATTTGTGTAATAACGTAATGTATGCAGGACTTCATTGGGCGGCCCACCATAGACCGGATATGTCATCAGGCTTTTTGCATATTCCTGCTTCGTTTGAGTTGGCAATGCAACATGGTAAAATACCAGGTTGGTCGTTAGATGAGTTACTTAAAGGAGTCACAATTTGTATTCAAACCCTTTCTGATGAAAATTAACTCAATTTATTATAGTGAAGTGGATTTTCGTGTCGCGAAATGTCGTAAAACATCGAACGATTGAACTGAGTGGAATAAGATTGTTGGGGAGATGCTTCTAAAGTAATGGAGAATTTCTCAGTCTCGTGGGATCAACCAATAAGGAGGTTGCGAAAATCCAAACTAGCCAGGCAAAGGGATTTCTATCAGCAGTTAAAAAGATTTAAAAAAAGTTCATAAGGAATTATATTGTCTAAGTCCGCTTTGTTACAGAGTTCGTCATTGATTTGTCATAGTTGAAATAATCTATGTATTTGGTATTCTGAAAAAATAGTATTGCCAACACAAAAGTTGTGTAGTATAGTTGAAAAAGCTTATAAAGTCTGAAAATTAAATCAACCTTTTTTTGTACATATTACCAAGGGCAAGGAGGAACCACTTTGGCTGAGACAGTTTTGGAAATTGAGAATCTGCGAACATCATTTAACATTAAAGGGAACTATTACGCAGCTGTGGACGGTGTTTCACTATCGGTTCATAAAAATGAAGTCGTGGCGATTGTCGGTGAATCTGGATGTGGAAAGAGTGCCTTAGCACTCTCCATTATAGGTCTTCATAATGCGAAGACTACAAAACTAGAAGGTCAAGTGAACTTGAAAGGGCAGAATCTTCTAAACCTGCCAGTAGAAAAGTTGAACAAAATCCGTGGGAAAGACTTGGGCATGATCTTCCAAGATCCAATGACAGCTCTTAACCCACTCGCAACAATCGGCCGACAAATTGCAGAGCCGATGGATTACCATATGAAACTATCTAGTGCTGCAAAAAAGAAACGAGTGCTGGAGTTACTTGGACAGGTCGGTATAAAAGATGCCAACCGAATCTACAAACAATACCCACATGAACTTTCAGGTGGGATGAGACAACGCGTTGTGATTGCAATTGCACTAGCCTGTAATCCAGTGATGCTGATTGCAGACGAGCCTACAACTGCGTTGGATGTAACAATTCAAGCTCAAATTATGGATTTAATGAAAGAGCTCCAACGCATTACAGATTCTGGTATTATCCTCATCACACATGATCTGGGAGTAGTTGCAGAGATGGCAAATCGAGTAGCGGTAATGTATGCAGGTGAATTTGTAGAAATTGCAGACGTAAATACACTGTTTTCGAATCCGCTACATCCATATACCCGCTCACTCTTGAGCTCGATTCCTTCTAACATGACAGATAAAGAAGAACTACATGTTATTGAAGGTATTGTGCCATCGATTCAAAAACTAGATCGCGAAGGATGCCGATTTGCTCCACGAATCCCATGGATTTCTGAGGATGCACATGAAGACAAACCGACGCTCCATGAAGTGGAACCAGGTCACTTTGTACGCTGTACGTGTTACAAGGAATTCCACTTCCCGGAAGAACGAGTGGAGGATGAAAACTATGTCACTACTTAATGTAAATAATCTGCAAGTACACTTTCCGATAAGAGGTGGTTTCTTCCGCCGAGTGGTCGATCAAGTACGTGCAGTTGATGGGGTCAGTTTTGAACTGGAACCGGGCGAAACGTACGGACTTGTCGGGGAGTCTGGTTGTGGAAAGACAACAACAGGCCGTGCAATTATTGGACTAAACAAAGCAACCGGCGGTGAAGTTTTGTTTAATGGTGATAATCTCGCCAATATGAATGGACATGATCGTCGAAAGCATATCCGTGATATCCAAATGATTTTTCAAGACCCATACTCTTCATTGAATGGAAGAAAGAACGTCTTGAATATAATTGCTGAACCCCTGCGCAACTTTGAGCGGCTTTCTCCTAAAGAGGAGCTGACCCGCGTGCAAAACATGATTGAGCGCGTTGGTCTAAGTCCAGAATCTATCTATAAGTATCCACACCAATTTTCGGGAGGACAACGTCAGAGAATCGGAATCGCCAGGGCACTTATGCTCAACCCTAAATTGATTATTGCCGATGAACCTGTATCTGCATTGGACGTTTCCGTACAGGCTCAGGTCTTGAACTTCATGCAAGAAATTCAAAAAGACTTTGGATTGACTTACTTATTCATATCCCACGATCTCGGGGTTATTAAACATATTTGTGACAGAATTGGAATTATGTATAAAGGCCGTTTTGTCGAAGAGGGCACTGCAGAAGATGTTTACACGAATCCTCAGCATCTTTATACAAAACGATTGATTGCTGCTATCCCAGAGATGGATCCTGCAAAACGTTTCGAGAAAATGGAATTACGTAATAAAATCAACACCGCTTACAGGACAGAGTATGATAGCTATTTCGATAAAGACGGTCGGATGTTCGACTTGAAACCGCTTACTCCTACACATTCAGTTGCTGTTCAGCAAGGGGGTATGTAAGCGATGGTTAAATTTATCTTTCGGCGATTGCTCGTCATGATTCCACAACTATTTCTGTTAAGTCTAATCATCTTCATCTTGGCAAAGCAAATGCCAGGAGATGCAGTAACAGGCGCATTTATGGGAAACCCTAACGTAACACCTGAACAAGTGGAAAAGATTCGTGAACAATATGGCTTGAATGATCCTTGGTATGTTCAGTATGGAGCTTGGGTAGGAAAAGCAGTTCAAGGTGATCTAGGCAGCTCCTATACTCATAAACAGCCTGTTACATCGCTTCTTGCAGGACGCGTGACCAATACAGTTACATTGTCACTATTCATTTTGATTGTCTCTTATATAATAGCAATCCCACTGGGCATCATAGCCGGTAGATGGACTGACTCCTGGTCTGATAAACTGATCGTCACCTATAACTACTTTGCATTCGCCACACCTTTGTTTGTTTTCTCTTTGCTTATGCTGTTCTTCTTCGGTTTTGTACTCGGCTGGTTCCCTACAGGAAACAGTGTCGATGTGAGGCTGGAAGTAGGAACATGGGATTTCTATCTCAGTAAATTAAAACACTTAGTGTTACCAGGGATGTCAGGAGCCCTGCTTGCAACAGCTGGAACTATCCAATATTTGAGAAACGATATTATTGATACAAAACTTAAAGACTTCGTGAAAACGGCGCGTGCCAAAGGAGTTCCAGAAGGCAAAGTATATACGCGCCACATATTACGTAATTCTATGCTTCCTATCGCCGCATTCCTGGGCTATGAAATTACAGGATTGATTAGCGGTTCGATATTTTTGGAAATGATATTTAGTTATCCAGGCCTTGGCCAGCTCTTCATTCAATCTATCACAGGACGTGACTTCACTGTCACAACAGCAATCGTTATGATTTCAGGTACTGCTGTTATTGTCGGTACGATGCTCTCAGACATCATTCTGAGTGCCATAGACCCACGTATCCGGATTGAATAGGAAAAGCGAATGAGGAGGAATACTAAATGGTAACAATTGATGATAAAAAACTAATTGCCAAAGAAAAAGCGAACAATCCATCTCTTGCAAAAACGATATGGCGAGAAATCAGACATGACAAAATGGCGTTGATTTCCCTAGTTCTGCTGATTGGCATATTGATAACTGCTTATAGTTCACCGCTGTTTATTGATCAGGAACAACTTCAACGGGTAAATTTCCTTGAAACGTGGGAGGCGCCTTCCGAAGCCCACTGGCTGGGTACGGATGACGGAGGACGGGATGTTTTCGGGCAGTTGCTGCTCGGAACACGCAACTCATTTACAATCGGGCTCAGTGTGACGGTTATCGCGGGTCTCTTCGGTTTGACAATCGGTTTAATCGCGGGATTCTTCGGTGGTTGGATTGATAATGTCATTATGAGAATTATAGATTTTCTGATGGTTCTGCCAAGTACAATGTTCATTATTGTATTCATTGTTATCGTTCCGGATTATTCCATTTTGTCATTTGTTCTCATGATGAGTGCGTTTGCCTGGTTCCAAAAAGCCAGGCTGATCCGTTCTAAAGGACTTGCAGAACGTGAATTGGATTATATTAACGCATCCAAAACACTTGGCACACCAAGTTGGAAAATCATGTTTTTCGAAATGTTCCCGAACTTAAGTTCGCTTGTCATCGTTAATATGACTCTGACTCTTGCTGGGAACATCGGTCTTGAGACCGGCTTAACATTCTTAGGATTTGGACTTCCAGCAAGCACACCGTCCCTTGGGACACTGATTTCGTTTGCTACGAATCCGGACATTCTCCAAAACAAATCATGGGTTTGGTTACCCGCAGCATTACTAATTCTAGTAATGATGCTGTGTATAAATTACATCGGGCAAGCGGTGAAGCGCGCGTCGGATGCGAGACAAAGATTGGCTTAAAAAAAAGGGGAGGTAAGACAATTGAAGAAAAGAAGTTTTATGTTGCTGGCAAGTCTAATGCTCGTGCTCAGTGTGTTCTTGGCTGCTTGTAGTGGCGACGATAGTGCAGATGGCGGAAAAGGAACGGACAAAGGAAAAGGTAAGGGGACTACTGAAAAAGGTTCAGCTGAGAATGCAGCAGAAATCGATTTCCCTCTAGGTGTATCAAACGATTCTGAAGCAATTGAAGATGGGGAAATGACAATCGCAATGGTTGCAGATGAGCCATTCGAAGGGACATTGAACTATAACTTTTACTCTGGTACGTATGATGCCGAAATTCTTGGATATTTCGATGAAGCATTACTTGACACGGATGGTGACTACTTAATCACTAACGAAGGTGCTGCAACATTCGAACTATCTGAAGATAACAAAAAGTTGACTTTAAAAATCAAAGATGGCGTGAAATGGCATGACGGTGAGCCGGTTAAAACAAGCGACCTTCTTTACTCTTATGAGATTCTTGGACACCCGGATTATGCTGGTAACCGTTACGATTTCATGATTGAAAACGTAGTAGGTATGCCTGAGTATCATGAAGGTAAAACAAAAGAAATCTCTGGTATTAAAATTATCAACGATCAAGAGATGGAATTCACTTTCAATGTAGCTTCACCATCTATCCTTTCAGGATTCTGGTCTTATGCAACACCACGTCACCACGTTGGAGATCTTATGACTGGTGAAACAACAATTAAAGATCTTGAGTCTTCAGACAAAATTCGTGTAAATCCAATCGGTTTCGGACCTTATAAAATTGAAAAAATTGTACCAGGCGAGTCTGTACTTTACGCACGTAATGACGACTACTGGAGAGGCAAGCCAGCTCTTAAGTCAATTGTACAAAAAGTAGTTAGTTCATCAACAATTGTTGAGTCAGTAAAAAAAGGCGATATCGACCTTGCTAGTATCCCTGCAGATCAATACGAAACAGTTAAAGATGTTGACAACATTGAGTTATTAGCAAAAGTGGATCTTGCTTATACGTATATCGGTTTTAAACAAGGTAAATGGGATGCAACTAAGAAAGAAAACGTAACAGATCCAAATGCAAAAATGGCTAGTAAAGAACTTCGTCAAGCAATGTGGCATGCAATGGATAACAAGACGATCGGTGAAAAACTATACCACGGTCTTCGTTTCCCAGGAACTTCTTTAATCATCCCTGTGTTTGAAAGCTTCCACAACACAGAAATTGAAGGACGTCCATATGATCCTGAAAAAGCAAAAGAACTTCTTGAAGAAGCAGGATTCAAAGATACAGACGGAGATGGATTCCGTGAAGACCAAAAAGGTGAGAAATTGGTCATCAACTTCGCTTCTATGTCAGGCGGAGAAACAGCTGAGCCAATTGCAAAAGCTTATATGCAAAACTGGGCTGACGTTGGGCTGAAGGTTGAACTAGTTGACGGTCGTCTACACGACTTCAACGCATTCTATGACATGGTAGAAAACGATGATCCGAAAATCGATATTTACCAAGGTGCTTGGGGAACTGGTTCTGATCCAGATCCATCTGGTCTATATGGCCGCACAGCTTCATTCAACTACACTCGCTACACTAGTGAAAAGAACGATGAGTTGTTGGAGAAAGGTACTTCGGAAGAGGCATTTGACCTAGAATATCGTAAAGATATTTATGATCAGTGGCAGGAGCTTATGTTTGAAGATGTACCAGTAGCTCCAACTGTATACCGTTATGCACTTAAATCAGCTAACAAACGCGTCGTTAACTACTCAATCGATCCTAGTTCAGACCTTGAGTTGTACCAGATGGGTGTTGCCGAATAAGTATTAAACTAAGCTCTGCCTCCTTTAATGGGGGCAGAGCTTTTGTAATGTTACAGTTCTTTTAGGGTATACTTTTTGAAAGGAGTTGACCTGTAAGTATGGCTGTCAAAAATTCAGATAGGTTCATAATTGCCTACAATCGAATCGAAAAAGCGCTTGTGAAGAAGATAGAGGAGACTGGCTTCTTGCCGTTTTATCGATTAGTAGAAAAGGCAAAAATCAAAAATTCAGTAGTTCGTAATTATGAGGAAGATTTACGGGAGTTTGGTGATTTGCGGAATGCTATTGTCCATCATAGAACAGGTGTAGACTATGTTATTGCTGAACCCCACGACGATATTGTGGAACGCATTGAACTGATCGAACGGAAAGTGAGTAACCCGCTCAATGTAGGAGCTTTGTTCGGCTGTAAGGTTCATACGCTACAAGCATCAGACTCCCTGACTATGGCTCTTAGACTAATGCGCGATAACAAGTTCAGTCAAGTTCCCATTTATGAAGATGGGAACTTTAAAGGTCTCATTACAGCTGCTGGTATTACTTATTGGTTAGCAGGCCAATCGACAGAAGATTCTATTTCCCGGGAAATACCGACATTGTCTGACGTCTACAACTATGAAAAACGTAAAGAATCGTTTGAATTTGTCAGAAGAGATCTATCTGTGTACGAAGCGGAGGATTATTTCAAACGGGCAATTTCCAGAGGAACGCGTCTCGAAGCGCTTTTGATTACAGATACCGCTGCGCACAATGAAAAATTAATCGGGATTATTACGCCTTACGATTTATTGAAAATTGACTAGCTTTGAGAGGAATCTGCAAAAAGTTTGTAAAGTAAAATATTAATTGACTGTAAACTCGGCGAAGTGATCATAACCCGTGAAAAGTGCTCATAATACTATAAAATTGCACCTCTACATTTCTTTGTAGAATCGAGGTTGACCGCATACCAAAAAGATACCCTCATACATCTGCATAAGCAGGCGTATGGAGGTATCTTTTTGTCATCCTGTATGAACGCGATCGTATGAATACTTAAAAGTCTCCTTTTTAGGGCGAATCAGTAGGAAAAAAAGTGTCAACGGCCCGATTCTTCCTAAAAACATTACCGCACAGAGAATCCATTCGCCTGCAGGGGTCAAGTCTCCAGTGATCCCAACGGACAGTCCTACTGTACCAAACGCCGACACCGTCTCAATTAACAATGGGAGGAATGGTAACGATTCCGTAACAGTTAACAAGAAAAATGCTGTGAATACGAGCATGGAACTAACCGCAGCAATTGCAAGAGAGCGAAAAATGATTTCTGATTTGATCGTTCTTTTGAAAAGGTGAGGTTCGGTCATCCCTCTAAAATACGCAAGCGTTGCGACTACAATGACGATGAACGTCGTCAGTTTAATACCGGATGCCGTAGAAGCGCTCCCTCCACCGATGAACATTAACAACAATGTTAGCAAGAGAGAACTGTCCTCCATATCGCCGATAGGTACCATGTTGAAACCAGCAGTCCTTGGGGTGACTGCTTGAAAATAGGAGGTCAATGCTTTATCCCCGAAAGACATGTTGCCGATTGTTTTCGTATTGTGATACTCCAGAGCGAAAAATAAGAATGTAGCGATGAGATTGACGGTTAGCGTTCCAGCGAGCATCATTTTCGTATGAAGTGACCATTTCTTAGATGACGGTTTTGAAACTACTTCCATGACAACAGTAAACCCAAGGCCGCCGATGATGAAGAGTGAAGATAGTATAAGTGTGACGGGAAGGTCACCAGCAAACCCTACTAAGTTGTCAGGAAACATGGAGAATCCCGCGTTATTAAAAGCGGAGACGACATGGAATAGACTGTAGTAAAGACCGTGTTTCCAGCCGAAGTCGGGAACCCATACGAGGGATAACAAAATAAAAGCAATCCCTTCAGTTATGAATACAAATCTCAAAATACTTCTCAGAAATTTGACGGTTCCTCCTATCGATTGTTGACTAAATGACTCTTGGAGAAATATGCGGTTTTTCATGCCCACTTTTCGTCCGAGAATCATTAAAAGCGCAACCGCGAAAGCCATTAATCCAACCCCACCAATTTGAATGAGAGCAAGGAGCACGATTTCACCGAAAAGGGTAAGCGTAGTAGCGACGTCGAAGACACTTAGACCTGTTACGGTTGTTGCCGATGTCGCAGTAAATAGTGCGTTGGTCCAAGTTATCGGCGCAGTTGTAGCAAAGGGTAGCTTGAGCAAAGCAGTCCCAATGAGTATCGTAACCAAAAAACTACTTGCTATGAGAACCGGAGGAGTGACCCGCCTTTTCCTGAAAATGAAAGATTTGTGCATAGTAAGACCTCCTTAGAGAAATGGATATGGTATGGTTTGATTATTGATCGAAATGGTAAAATTACAATAGGTCATTGGATGGAACAAACCGGAAAATTAAAGTGTGGAAGAAAAATAAGTTCAATACGATAGGAGTTTGAATGATTTGAATCAAGGAACTAGTAATACCTCAACTCCATCATGCGCGCTTGTGCTAGATCGTGTGAGCTATGGTGTGAATCATACCGATATTATTAAAAAAGTGAGTGGCCAGTTTCCAACGGGGAAAATTACCGCATTGATCGGACCTTCTGGAGCGGGGAAAACGACATTGTTAAAGTTATGCAATGGTCTCATCAGTCCAATTGAAGGTGAAATTTACATAGACGGGAAGCGGATTGAAGAGCAATCCCCAATGTCAGTCAGGAGACATGTTGGAATTGTGCTCCAAAGTTCTCCAATGGTACAAGGCACGGTCCTGGATAATTTAGCACTTCCATTACAGCTACGTGGTAAAACCTTATCCGATGAACAAGCAATTGCCACCATGGAACGTGTTGGACTTCCTTCGTCTCTTCTCACAAGAGATGCTCGTGGGCTCTCAGGGGGGCAAAAGCAAAAAGTCTCCATCGCCCGCACGTTATTAAATCAATCAAAAATTTTGTTGTTAGATGAAATCACAGCATCTCTTGATCCTTCTTCCCTTCAAGAGATTGAAGACTTGATTGTGAAATTGAATGAGACGGAAAAGATTTCAATCGTTTGGATTACTCATAATTTGGAACAGGCCAAGCGGATAGGGGAGTACTTTTGGGTGATGGTTGATGGCGAGCTGCGTGAAGTAGGTACCAAACAAGATATTATTGCATCAGAAGACGAAGATGTGAAGCGGTTTGTGAGAGGGGTGTTGTCATGAGTTGGATGACATTAAGTTTAACGTTGATATTTGTTTTCATCCCTTTATTGCTATCAAAAACGCTGAATCTGGGCTTGGAACGAGATACGATTATTGCGACACTTCGTTCCACCGTGCAACTTATTGCGGTAGGGTTTGTGTTGAAATTCGTGTTCGATTCCGAACATCCAATGTTTATTATGTTAATGGTACTGCTGATGATTGTTGCCGCTGTACAAAATGCTCGGCACAAAGGAAAAGCCATTAAAGGGATCACGTGGAAGTTGTTTGTGACGTTTGTGGCGATCGAAGTATTGACGCAAACTGTATTGCTCGGATTACATATTGTTCCTGCGACCGCTCAATACATTATTTCATTAAGTGGTATGGTGATCGGGAATTCAATGGTTCTTGCGATTTTGTTTTTAAACCGTTTTACTGCTGAAGTGGAAGCGCATCGTGATGAAAGCGAACTGATTTTATCTCTCGGCGGAACTCCCAAGCAATCCATCAATCGGCAGTTACTGAAATCGATTCAGGCGAGCATGATTCCAACGATTGAAAGCCAGAAGACAATTGGACTTGTACAACTTCCAGGAATGATGAGTGGACAAATCATCGCAGGAGCGGATCCGGTCCAGGCGGTTCAATTTCAATTACTTGTTGTGTTTTTGTTACTTGCAACTGCAGCGATGACGAGTGTGTTGCTCGGATTTTTGTCCTATCGAAGTTTGTTTACGGAAAGGATGCAATTATTGAAAATTGACCTGGATTAAAAGTAAGCCAGTGATATTCCTACCGTTTCAATTGCGGTTGAATATTGAGAGGAAATTAAATTTTGGATTGTAGGTCTTTATAGAGGAGATTTTGAGAAGGGATGCTCATAAAACATGAAAAGTGCTCATAACCCTGGGAAAGTGATCATAAAACATGAAAAGTGCTCATAACCCTGGGAAAGTGAAGATAGTATAGAAAGTGGACACAATCCAATGAGCGTGTTTGGATAGAGAGAACATACTAACTGAACGGAGCGTG
>NZ_JBPFDS010000007.1:0-181862 GCF_059415065.1 Sporosarcina sp. SAFN-010
CCTCCGGTTCCCACGCTTATTGATGCGATCCTGATATTGAAGCTTCCCTGATTGATGTCGTTGGATATCAATGCCCGCATAAGCATTTATCTGTTTAGGGTTCTTGAATCGACGAATGTCTCCTAATTCCGCAATCAAACGGACCGCTGTCGTCTCACCAATCCCTGGGAAGGATAGAAGTACTTGATAATCCCTTCGCTTTTCTGAGAGTGCTACCATCTGTTTAACAATTTCTTTTTTCTTTTGTTTTAACTCCAAAACTCTTTCTGCATCTTCTTGTAAATGGCGACACCTAACGTCACTCTCTTGGATTGCCGGATAGGAATCTTCAGCCGCTGCACGCAGAGATAACGCAAAGTCCATTGCTTTCTGACGTGAAAAGTTCCTAGAACTAGCTTGTATAATCTGGAGTGAGATATCATTTTGTGACTGATCTCGTAAATGATCCGGATGCGGAAATAATTGAATCATTGTCCAAAACACCTTTGAATTTTTTGAGAATGTAGCTTCCAATAGGGGAAAGCTAAGTTGCAGAAAAGAATGTACACGGTTGGCATAGTGGCGAATCTCTTTTTCTACATCCTCATAGTAGCGTCCTAGCGCACGCATTTGTTCGAAATAATCGTCCTGCACATACGTTTCATGACGGTCTACTTTGAAGTGTGATTTAGCTAATTCATGCGCATCACTAATATCTGTCTTGTTTCGACGCATAGATGCCATCTGCAGCTTCGCTTGTAGGGGATTAACTCGATGGTATGGATACTGTTCTTCCTGAAGAAACCTCTCTAGTCCTTGCGAATAAACACCCGTCGCTTCGAATACAATTTCAGGTGATTGACCAGCTTGTCCTTTGATGAATTCAATTTTCTCTTTAAGCCAGCTGAATCCATTCGCTGTATGTTTCAGTTCACCTTCATATAAACAACGCTGACTGTGATCATATATGACCATTGTACTTTTTCCCATACTTACATCAAACGCAATTACATAATTCAATTTGTCTCCTCCTCAAATGGTTTATAGAAGCCTTCACAGCGCCTTATCGATTCCATTTTCTTATACACGATCTCGAAGATCCAACATACTAAACTGATTCAACTAAGGATGTGAAGTGAGTCGGTTTCCTTATACGAATTCTAAGATTCCAGCGTCCGCACGACTTCGCTTCACTTCTACCATAAAAAAATAGTAGCACAAACCACGGCCATGGTTTGTGCTACTAATGTTAGTATGTTTCCGAGGGGCTTGATTTCAGCCTCCTCGTCGCTTTGCTTCTGCGGGGTCTTCAATCTTCGCTGATTCCTCCGGAGTCGCCGCCTTCCGCTCCAATCAACGGGTGTGTCAATCATCCATAAATGTGGGGTCAGTATTTCATATTAAAAAATAAAGAGCTCATTATCCGTGAAACGGATGATGGGCTCTTTGACCTTGTTGTATAATAAATGCATTACATTAAGGTGATATCTCAATCATTTCTTATCAAAAAACCTTACAACTCAGTTCCTAGATGGCAACCTATGATCATGTTATCAACAAAAATTACCTATAGTATTTCAAACGGAGAAATGGAAAAGTGTATAAATAGCAGTTTATCATATCGATGATACAAAAGTTTCCTGCAAATATTATCTTTGAAGAGATGTGGGGTGAACTAGACTATTGCCGAGAAGTCATTTTTGTCATTGAAAAGGAAGTTAAGTAAGAAAAACTAGAGGAAAGGCACCCTATCATTCAGGTTTGAACGATAGGTTGCCTCTTTGTTAGGACATACAAGTTGTTAGCTAGAAAACCATGAGTTTTTCAGCGGTCTAGTAAGTTAAGCCTCTGCTTCTTCTATTTTACTTAATAATCTTAAGTTCTTTCGGGAACTTCGTTAACACTTCAATACCATCTGCTGTTACGACGACGTCATCTTCAATACGAACGCCAGTAATTGCTGAGTTGTAGATACCTGGTTCAATTGTGAAAACCATTCCTTCTTCAAGTTCGAAGTCGTTAGCACCGTGGATCGAAGGGAATTCGTGAACAGAAATACCAAGGCCATGTCCTAGACGGTGAGTGAAGTACTCTCCATACCCGGCTTTAGTAATCACTTCACGTGCGGCTTTATCAAGGTCACTTGCACGAACTCCTGGTTTTACTAGATCGATTGCTGCCTGATTCGCAAAACGTACTGCTTCATAAATACTCAACTGTTCAGCAGACGGTTCACCAAACGATACCGTTCTAGTAATATCTGAACAATACCCTTTATGAACAACTCCAAGATCCATTAACACAAAATCACCTTGCTGGATTTTACGTTCTCCGGGAGTACCATGTGGAGATGCGGTTTTCGGACCTGATAAAACCGTCGTATCGAACGACATCTTCTGGACGCCTTTTTTCTTCAACGCAAACTCAATTGCTGTTTGAAGTTCCAATTCAGTAACACCTTCAGCAATATTCTCACACGCCACTTCAATCGCGTAGTCTGCTAATTTTGCAGCTTCACGTAGTAGTTGGAGTTCTGATGCGTCCTTATGGCTCCGCATTGTATTTAATTGTTCATCCAAGCGGGAAAATTGAGCTGATGGGAAGAGTTCTTCCATACGTTCCAAACGTTCGACGGTAAGATGTGATTTCTCAATTGCAATCGTATTAAGTTCGCTCACCTTGCGTTTTACTTCAGCTTGTACAAACTCCCAAGCGTCATCTGTGTCTTCGTAACCGACCGTGCCAAATGTCCAGCCTGCAGACTTCACATCAGGAACTTCCATGAGTGGGCAGACGATGAAAGGTTCTGCGTCTTTAAAGATCATCACACCAAGAAGCCTTTCGTGGGGGTCGCTGCTAAAGCCTGATACGTAAAATACGTTATCAGGTGTCGTTACGAATGCCGCTTCTACGTTGTTGTCCTGTAGATACTGTTGAATCGTTTTAAGTTTTGTCATGACTATTCCTCCTTAATTCACTTAACTATCATACCAAAAAAAGAGGGTTTACATATGGTTTCACGAATTGATAAAAAGGATAGAACAATAAGTGGAGGTGACGAATTCAATGGAAGTTTCATATCATGGACACTCAATTGTTAAGATTAAAACAGGCGACAAGGTAATTTTGATAGATCCTTATATTACAGGAAATGATTTAACGGATTTAGTCGTGGCGAACGAAAAACCAGACGTCATCTTGTTGACGCATGGACACAATGATCATGTAGGCGACACGATTGAGATTGCAAAAGCGAGTGGGGCATTAGTTGTAGCGCCGAACGAACTTGCGGTATGGCTCGGGTGGCAAGGTATAGAAACCCACGGCATGAATATCGGAGGAGCTTGTGAATTCGATTTTGGAACAGTGAAGTTTACGAAAGCGTTTCATAGCTCATCCTATACAACAGATGACCAACAGCTGATTTATATGGGAATGCCTGCAGGAATCCTGTTTATGGAAGAAGGAAAAACGATATACCACGCAGGGGACACATCTCTATTTGGAGATATGGAGCTAATTGGCAAGCGTCATGACATCGATATCGCATTTTTACCAATAGGTGATAACTTTACGATGGGACCTGAAGATGCTGCATATGCGGTTGAACTTCTCTCACCGAAGCTGACCGTGCCAGTACATTACAATACATTTCCACCAATCGTTCAAGATCCTGAAGACTTTAAAAAACTTGTGAAAGACTATGAAGTTCTTGTGATGGAAGCGGGAGATGTGACCCGGATTTGAGTCAACTGGGCTGGCAGAGATAAATCTCTTTCAGCTCGGTTATTTTTTATGGATTTATGGTAAACTGAAGAAAGGCATACATAGAAAAAGGTGAATGCAATGTCGACAAAGCATGAACAGATTTTGCGCCACATTGAAGAGCTCGCTGTTGGTGAGAAAATTTCAGTACGGCAAATTGCAAGAGCGCTCACAGTAAGTGAAGGAACAGCTTACCGAGCGATTAAGGAAGCGGAAAATAACAAACTTGTTAATACAATCGAGCGTGTCGGTACAGTACGCATCGAAAAGAAGAAAAAAGAGAATATTGAGCGACTGACGTTTGCTGAAGTTGTGAATATTGTGGATGGAAGTGTACTAGGTGGTAGCGGAGGCTTGCATAAAACTCTGACTAAATTCCTGATTGGTGCGATGCAACTGGATGATATACGTCGTTATATTGACGCAGGAAGCTTGCTCATTGTGGGAAATCGACAAAAAGCACACCAATTAGCAATAAGCGAAGGGGCTGCGGTTCTTGTAACAGGTGGTTTTGATACGACGGAAGAAGTGAAAGAGCTTGCTAATTCACTCGATTTGCCGGTCATCACGACAAGTTATGACTCGTTTACCGTTGCAACCATGCTGAATCGTGCGATATCTGACCAGATGATTGAGAAGGATATCCTTCTCGTAGAAGATATCCAGCACCCACTTTCAAATACTTCTACGTTGTTCATTCAAGAGACGGTTGGTCAATTTAACGAATTGAGCCAAAGAACTTCCCACTCTGCGTTTCCGGTCATTGAGCGGAATGGAAAAGTAGTAGGAATGGTCACGTCTAAAGATGTCGTCGGAAAACAGGAATCCGAACCGCTTGGAAAAGTTATGACAGCCTCGCCGATTACAGCGACGGGAAAGATGAGCGTTGCTTCAGCTGGCCACATTATGGTTTGGGAAGGAATCGATTTGCTCCCTGTAGTAACGGAAACAGGCCTGTTGGATGGAGTCATTAGCCGACAAGATGTTCTGAAAGCTTTTCAATTGGCGCAACGGCAGCCACAGCAAGGTCAAACCATCGATGATATTGTGAAAAATCAAATGCACTCTGATACAGAAAATCCTCAAAACGTAATTTTTGAAGTGGTTCCACAGATGACCAATCAGCTTGGCTCCTTGTCTTATGGTGCACTAACTACGTTGCTAGCGGAAACAGGTAACCGTGCCATCAAGCTCTATAAGCGCGGGGAAAGTGTTCCTGAGAATTTATCGATCTACTTTATGAGACATGTCCAGCTTGGGAGTAAGGTAACGGTTGAACCCGAAATTTTGCATATGAGTCGGCGGGTCGTGAAGATGGAAATTTCGTTGTATGCAGAAGGTGAAATGATCGGCAAATCGCTGGTCACTTATCAGTTGTTGGAGCGATAAAAAAACGCTGATGCATGGGCATCAGCGCTTGTTCAATTCTGTTTCTTCGTCAACGAATTGGTTGTAATACCGAACGGCTTTCCAGTTAAAGATGGACACATAGCCTCCAAGTACGATGAAGATTCCAGAGATCACGTAAGTCGTAACCCCTCCAAATAGCAAAAGCTGATTGATTCCGAAAAAGACTAGCAGGAGTCCTAAAAACATTCCTGCTTTCGATGAAAACATCTTTTTTCGAATCGGGAATACCTGGCTTGTCCGGAACTGTCGAGTTTTAAAGTAAAAATAGAATACTGCCGAAGCAATAATAAAGAATACAAGTACAAAATTTAAAGTCTTCAAAGCATAGCCCTCCAAAAGAATCCAGCACTCCTTCTATTGTAGCGGCTTTACAACTCAAATGCGACCGTAATTCTTTAAATAACGGAGGAATTGAAAAATGAAAAGACAAATCATTGACACAATTGAACAGTATTCCACCATTATTATTCATAGGCACGTCCGTCCCGATCCGGATGCATTTGGGTCGCAGGTAGGTTTAAAGAAACTAATACAAGCAAATTATCCGGACAAAAATGTCTACGCGACAGGAAGTGATGATGGCCAGTTGTCATTTCTGGCTGGACAAGATCCTGTTTCCGATGACATGTATGAAGGTGCATTAGTCATTGTGACAGATACAGCAAACACCGAACGTGTAGATGGACAAGCCTACAAAAAAGGGAGCTTTTTAGCGAAGATCGACCATCATCCCAATGTGGATCCATATGGAGATGTTTTATGGATTGATACAGATGCGAGTTCTTGCTCGGAAATGATTTATGAATTATTTGCCGAAGGAAGAGACGTTAAAGGATGGCAGCTTCCAGATGAATCTGCTAGACTCCTATTTGCTGGAATTGTCGGTGATACAGGGAGATTCATGTATCCAAGTGCGACAGGTAAAACGTTTGAAATTGCTAGCGAATTGATCAAATACAACTTTGACCGTCAGCAAATCTTTGCAGGGATGTACGAGGTAGAACGAAATCTGCTTCACTTGCAAGGGTACGTCTACCAAAACTTCACGATAGATGAAAATGGAGCAGCTTATATTAAACTCAAAAAAACAATCTTGGATGAATTTGATGTGAAAGCAGAAGAAACTTCTTCACTCGTAAGTTCACTTGGTGATGTAAAAGGCATCTCTGCCTGGTTAATATTTGTCGAAGAAGCGGACCAGATTCGTGTTCGATTGCGTTCTAAAGGAATTGTGATCAATGGTTTGGCTGCTGAATATGGGGGTGGCGGACATCCGCTTGCTGCAGGTGCCTCTGTAAGGACTTGGGAAGAAGCCGATGAAGTGATTCAGAAAGTACAAAAGTTATGTGCGTGTAACTAGTGAATGGAGGGATAGACAATGAAGCTTGTTTATCCGCAAATTATTACGGGAGCCGATTTACTTAACGGCATTATAAAGCTTGACAGATTGGCTCCTCTTCTGCAAAGAAGAGGGGCTGTTTCGGCTGCTATTGTGAATTCGACTCTTTCGGGTATCCGATCGTTTTGGAAAGTGATGACAAAGTATGGCATTCATCCTGTCATCGGACTTTCTGTAAAGATAGAACTGTCGACTGGAGAAACGCCAATATGTTACATCTATGCCAAAAATGAAGTAGGCTTTCGTCAGTTGTTAAAGATTAGCAGTGCTGCTGCAACACGAGATCCTGAAAACTTACCAGAAAAATGGTTGAAATCCTATACTGCGAACTGCGCCGTTATCTTCCCGCTTACAGACCCCTCTTGGAACGAAATCCGAACTGAAGAAACGATTCAACGATTGAAAATGCACTGCTCGACTGAAGACATCTATATAGGGGTTTCACGACCGGCTGGAGCGATACATTCTGAAGAACCAGTGATTGAACAACTTGCGGCTTCAGAAGGACTTGCCATCGTTGCAAGTCATGAAGCAAGATTTATTAATCCTGAAGATGCATTCAGTTTCGAGACAGCTCAAGCGATTCGAGATGGATACAAACTGAATGATCCAGCTCGTCCTGAAAATCTATACATAGACGCTTACGTTCCTGAGCAACAAGAGTTGGAACAATGGTTTGTAGGTAAAGAGCAATGGCTTGAGAAGGCGGCAGACATGCTATTAGCTTGCGATGTCCAGTTGCCAGAAAAGCATTTACTCATGCCGGAATTTCCAGTTGGTGAGAAGATGACGGCAGCACAACTGCTTGAAATCCATTGTAGAAAAGGGTTGCAAAAACGGTTTGATCAGATTTCCAGTGCATACGAGGAACGACTGCGGTACGAATTGGATGTCATCGTAGAAATGGGATATCAAGATTATTTCTTAATCGTAGAAGACTTCATTGCCTATGCAAAACAAAAGGATATTGAAGTTGGGCCAGGACGAGGGTCTTCTGCGGGATCACTCGTTGCATTTTCTCTTGGGATTACTGCTGTAGACCCCTTGAAATATGGGCTGATCTTTGAACGGTTTTTAAATAAAAGCAGAGTGACGATGCCGGATATTGACGTCGATTTTGCTGATACACGGAGAATGGAAGTTGTAGAGTATGTTGCACAAAAATACGGGAAAGCGCATGTCGCCCAAATTATAACGTTCGGTACGTTATCTGCTAAATCCGTTGCACGCAATACAGCGAGGGTATTTGGATTTTCGAACGAAGATATGACGTCCCTTTCTAAAATGTTATCTGATGCCCCAGGGAAAACTCTTCAAGAGAAAGTGAGCCAATCATCACAGCTGCAAACATGGATTGAACAAGATGAGGTGCGTGCTCGTTGGTATACGGTATCTCTCGCCTTAGAGGGGTTACCTAGAAATGCATCTACACACGCTGCAGGGGTCATACTTTCGCCAACTCCGCTTGTTGAAACTGTTCCGTTACAAAGTGGAGGAGATTCCATCTATTTAACGCAGTGGGCTATGAATGACTCGGAAGAATCAGGGCTTCTGAAAATGGACTTTCTCGGCTTGCGTAATCTGACATTGCTTGACAGGATACGTAAAATGATTCGATTTGAAACAGGGGAGGACCTATCACTAGATACAATCCCGCTTCATGATAACCGGACATTGGAGTTGTTCCGAAAAGGGGACATGTTAGGTGTTTTTCAGTTCGAATCACCTGGCATGCGTAAAGCGCTCCGTGACATTTCACCGGATGCTTTTGAAGATATCTATGCCATTAATGCCTTATACCGTCCTGGACCTATGGAAAACATCCCTCTTTATAGTAGAAGGAAGAAAGGGCTGGAGCCGATTCACTACATGCATCCCGCGCTGGAACCGATTTTGAAAGAGACGTATGGCATTATTGTTTACCAAGAACAGATTTTGCAGATCGCCGTTCAGATCGCAGGGTTTACTCTGGGGGAAGCGGATTTGTTACGACGGGCAATTAGTAAAAAGAAACGAGATGTGCTGATGCAAGAACGCGTCCATTTTACAGAAAGCGCACAGCGAAACGGTTTCCCTAAAAGTATTGCAGGTGATATTTACGAGCTAATTGTAAAATTTGCTGATTATGGATTCCCGAAGAGTCATGCGGTGGCCTACTCGTTGATTTCCTACCAACTCGCGTACTTGAAGGCGAACAAACCCGAATACTTTTATGCAGGATGCCTATCTGTGTTAGCTGGTTCTCCGGAGAAGACGATGGAAATTATGCGGGAAGTGAAAGCGAAGGGAATCCCTGTTCTTGGTCCGTCGATTACAAAAAGTAACTGGTCAGCGACAACTGAAAAAGGATCTATCCGACTTGGATTGAGCGCAGTAAAAGGAATCAGTTATCCGTTTTATACAACCCTTAAACGAGCGCGACAGCAGGAAGTGACGCTGAAAACACTGTTTGACTTATCTGTTGTACTCGGGGCTGAAAATTTCACCGAAAAAACAATTCCGCCTCTCGTGAAGTCAGGAGCGTTGGACGAATTCGGTCAAACACGTGAAGTACTGCTTGCAACAATAGAAGCTGCACGAAAACATGCGCTCTTTGTAAGACCGTCTTCTGATGAAACAGACTTGCTAGCAGGGATGATGAAAGGGATGGCCAGTCCAAAATATAGTCCAGGTGGGACGATGTCTGATATGCAACGACTTGACTATGAAAAAGAGACACTTGGATTCTACTTATCTGAACATCCGATTGCTTCTTTTAAAAAGCAACTTACTACACAATCGAATTCGATTGCAGACGCCCTTGAAAAGTCATCTGGAGCTAAGGTGGTACTGGCTGGGATGGTGTTGGAAGTTAAGCGAATTCGAACAAAAAAAGGAGAAGCGATGGCGTTTCTCGAATTACAAGATGAGACTGGAGAGATTTCGTGTACGTTATTCCCTAAACAATATGCGGTCTGTAGCAGTGAGCTGAAAGAGCAGTCATTACTCGTATTTCAAGGTACGGTGGAAGTGAGAAATGGCAAGCCACAGCTAGTTGTTCAGGAGATTGTTACTTTCTAAACGAGTCTATTAAGGCAATCTTTTGAAGGATAGGGATGTAGATAACTCCATATTGGATTGAGAAGGATTTCCGGATATCACTTTACGACAGGCGTGCTTTTTTGTAAACTAATAAAGGATAGTGGTCTGACCACTTTAGAATGTAGCATAAAAAGGAGTTTGGACATGGAAAACTCTCGTCCATCATCGAAACGATTTCTGGATATTGTTTCGGATCTGCGTACAATCATAAAAGAAGAAGGTGCCGTCATTGGGGATAAATTACCTTCTGAACGTGTGCTTGCAGATCGGTTACAAGTTGGTAGATCCACAATTCGAGAAGCACTCCGAAGTCTTGAACTTCTTGGACTGATAGAAACAAGAAGAGGAGAGGGAACGTTTCTCGCGGACTATAAAAAGCATCAATTAGTGGAAATTCTTTCTACATTCATCATGCAAAATCCACAATCATTAAAGTCTGTGGATGATACGCGGCGAATTCATGAAAAAGCGGCCATTGAATGTATTTCCAATGATCCTGAACTAAGAACACTCCCTGTATGGGAAAGCTTTTTAGGAAAACTAAAAGGAATAGACCTGATCATCAGGGAAGAGTTGTTGCAAGAGATAGTAGTGGTTTCAGGAAATCGCTTGTCGTTGAAAATATGGTTTTTATTGAAACAATATAGCCGCGTTCCGTATCATGAAGCAATGGCGGAGGACGAAAAAGAAATTGCAACGAATTTACTTAAAGAGATGATGAACGGTAATAGCCATCTAGCCATTATGTGGTATACGGACTGGCTTGACATTGTCATTGGTGAAAGAAGGGGCGAACACGAATGCTAAGGGACCTATTTACAAATGTGAAAAAACAGCAGGCAATCATGCCGAATGCGAAGTCTAAGAGCGATGTACCTGAAGGAATTATGACGAAATGTCCAGAATGTAAGCATGTTGAACCGACAAAAGAATTGGGTAAGCTACTTAAAGTGTGTCCTAAATGTGATTTCCATTTCAAAATGACTGCACAAGAACGGATTGATTCCCTAATGGATGAAGGAACGTTTGTGTCCATGGATGATCATCTCGCAACTGAAAATCCATTAGAGTTTCCTGCATACACAGCGAAAGTAAAAAAAGATGCGGAGAAAACAGGACTCAACGAAGCTGTGCTGACAGGTACTGGAAAGATTGACGGGAACGAAGTGGCAATCGCTGTCATGGACGCTCATTTCCGTATGGGCTCCATGGGATCAGTTGTAGGTGAAAAGATTACGAGAGCGGTCGAAAAAGCGACAGAGCTCGGAATTCCAATGCTTATCTTTTCTGCGAGTGGTGGTGCACGCATGCAAGAAGGCGTTCTGTCCCTTATGCAAATGGCAAAAACGAGTGTTGCATTAAACCGTCACTCAGAAAAAGGACTTTTATATATCTCTATCATGACCTATCCAACTACGGGTGGGGTTTCGGCAAGCTTTGCTTCTGTCGGAGACATTAATCTTGCAGAGCCAAAGGCGCTTATTGGATTTGCGGGTCGCCGGGTTATTGAGCAAACTGTTCGTGAAAAGTTACCGGAAGACTTCCAAACGGCTGAATTTCTACTTGCACATGGTCAGTTGGATGCAGTCGTCCATCGTGTAGACTTGCAGGATATGCTTTCTCGCATCATCCGACTTCATACGAAGGGGGAGGCAGCACAATGAAAAAGACCATGTCATTTGAAGAGCCTATTATAAAATTACGAGAAAAAATTCAGGAATTAAAAGAGTTCACGGAGACGAACGAAGTAGACTTGTCCGATGAAATTCGGAACTTGAACGATCGCTTGATCAAGTTGGAAAACGATATATATGGCAACATGGAAACATGGGAACGTGTACAAGTGGCGCGTCATCCTGAGCGTCCAACGACCTATGACTACATTGGGGAGTTATTTGAAGATTTCATCGAACTTCATGGCGATCGTGCATTCGGTGATGATGCTGCGATAGTCGGAGGAATTGGTTCGTTTGATGGAGAACCAGTTACAATTATCGGTCATCAACGTGGTAAAGACACAAAAGAAAATGTAAAGCGTACATTCGGAATGCCGCATCCTGAAGGGTACCGAAAAGCATTGCGCTTGATGAAACAAGCTGAAAAATTCGGCAGACCAATCATTTGTATGATTGATACGAAAGGTGCCTATCCAGGGCGCGCAGCTGAAGAGCGCGGTCAAAGTGAAGCAATTGCTCGCAATCTTGTAGAGATGGCAAGTCTCACTGTTCCTGTTATTTCTATTGTTATTGGAGAAGGAGGAAGTGGTGGCGCACTAGCGTTAGGCGTAGCAAATCGTATTTATATGCTTGAGCACTCTACCTATTCTGTTATTTCCCCTGAAGGCGCAGCTTCGATTCTTTGGAAAGACTCTGCGTATTCTAAAGAAGCAGCAGAAGCGATGAAAATCACTGCACCGGATTTGTTAAAGATGGATATTATTGATGAAATCATTCCTGAAGTATTAGGTGGAGGACATCGTGATCCGAAACAACAAGCGAAAAATATGCGAACAGTTTTAACAAATGCTCTCAGCGAGTTGAGTAAGCTAGATGCTGATGGACTTGTTCAAGATCGTTATGACAAATTCAGGAAAATCGGTGTATTTTCTGAGTAAATTGTGTGATTCTACTTTATTTTAAGGAGGGGTTACGGATGAAGAAAATCGCTGTATTAACAAGTGGAGGAGACGCGCCAGGCATGAATGCGGCTGTACGAGCTGTCGTCCGGAAAGCGATTTATGAAGGACTCGAAGTAGCAGGCGTTTACAATGGATACCAAGGATTGATCGACGGGAAAATTGAACTTTTACAACTTGGATCCGTAGGTGACATCATCCAACGCGGGGGTACCATGCTTCGATCAGCGCGTTGTCCGGAATTCACTACAATCGAAGGGCGTGAAAAAGCGCTCAAACAGTGCAAATTGAATGGAATTGAAGGCATTGTAGTAATTGGAGGAGACGGCTCGTTTAGAGGTGCATTAGAACTATCGAAACTAGGTATACCTTGTGCGTGTGTTCCAGCTACAATTGATAATGATATTAACGGAACTGACTTCACAATCGGTTTTGACACAGCATTGAACACAGTCATTGATGCAATTGATAAAATACGAGATACGGCAACATCCCATGAGCGGACCTTCATTGTAGAAGTGATGGGACGTAACGCAGGTGACTTGGCTCTTTGGGCAGGTCTTGCAGGTGGAGCAGAGACCATTCTCATCCCTGAAGAAAAGTATGATTTACCGGATATCCTTGAACGTCTGAGACGAGGAACGCACCGTGGCAAAAAGCACAGTATCATAATTGTCGCTGAAGGTGTAATGTCTGCATCCTTGCTTGCTGAGAAATTAAGTACAGAAGAAGGCATTGATACTCGAGTTTCCGTATTAGGCCATATTCAACGCGGTGGCTCGCCATCTGCTAGGGATCGAGTTATCGCTAGTCAATTTGGTGCACGCGCTGTGGAAGCACTGAAGAACGGTGGCAAAACAGTCGCGATTGGCATGAAAAATCATCAGGTCCTCGAATATGATTTAACACGTGTATTTGATGGGGATTCTGAATTTGAGAAAGATATGTATACGTTATCTAAAGAATTATCTATTTGATGGAAATCAGTGAAAAGGAAGTGGCCAGAACCAATGAGAAAAACTAAAATCGTTTGTACAATCGGTCCGGCAAGTGAATCACCAGAACGTCTTGAGCAGCTAATCGATGCGGGGATGAATGTGGCACGATTAAATTTCTCCCACGGAGATCATGACGAGCATCTTCTTCGCATAAAAGCAATTCGCAAAGTAGCAGCTGCTAAACAGAAGACTGTCGGAATTTTACTAGATACTAAAGGACCGGAAATTCGAACGCATTCGATGGAAAACGGCCTAATCGAATTGACAGCTGGTCAAAAGATTGACGTATCTATGCAAGAAGTAGTTGGGACGAAAGAGCGATTCTCAATTACGTATGACCAACTGATTGACGATGTGGATAAAGACGATACGATTCTTCTGGATGATGGTCTTGTCATGTTGAAAGTACTAGGTAAGAGTAAAGCCGAAGGACTGATCCACACTGAAGTGATGAACTCCGGAGAGCTGAAGAATAAAAAAGGTGTCAACGTTCCTGGTGTTTCAGTTCAACTTCCGGGAATCACAGAAAAAGACAAAGAAGATATCCTATTCGGGATTGAACAAGAAGTCGATTTTGTCGCTGCATCATTTGTCCGCCGTGCGGAAGATGTATTGGAAATACGCGAACTGTTAGAAAAGAACAGTGGATCAAATATCCATATCATTCCTAAAATCGAAAACCAAGAGGGTGTCGATAATATTGATGCCATCATCGAAGTATCGGATGGTCTAATGGTTGCACGTGGAGATCTTGGTGTGGAAATTCCCCCAGAAGAGGTTCCAGTCATTCAAAAGCAACTTATTAAAAAATGTAATCAAGCAGGTAAGCCTGTTATCACAGCAACTCAGATGCTTGATTCCATGCAACGGAATCCTCGTCCAACTCGTGCAGAAGCGAGTGATGTTGCGAACGCAATCTTTGATGGAACCGATGCAATTATGCTGTCAGGTGAAACTGCGGCTGGTTTGTATCCTGTAGAATCAGTGGAAACAATGGTGCGGATTGCGAACAAGATAGAAGAGTCTTTCGATTATCGTTCCTTCATCTCTACACGTCGCAAAGAAAAGCACGGTAATTTGACGGATGCTATTGGACAAGCTGCTGCCTACACAGCGATTAACTTAAATGTGAATGCAGTGATTGCTCCTACTGAAAGCGGAACGACTGCTCGGATGATTTCTAAATATCGTCCTGGATGCCCGATTATTGCTGTAACATCGTCTGAACAAGTCGCACGTCGTCTTACACTCGTTTGGGGAGCGTATCCAATTGCAGGAAGACGTGTCAGTTCGATTGACTCGATTCTTGAAGAATCTGTTGAAGAAAGTGTCAAACATAAGTATGTCACACATGGTGATGTCGTTATTATCACGGCAGGAGTACCAGTTGGCGAAGCAGGTACAACGAATCTGATGAAGATCCATGTTATCGGAGATCTGCTAGCAAAAGGACAAGGTATCGGTAAATCTGTAGCGTATGGCCGAGCAATCGTTGCGCGTACCGCAGCAGAAGCGGAAGCGTTCGATGCAGAAGGTGCAATCCTCGTGACGAATTCAACAGACCGTGATATGCTACCAGTACTTGAAAAGTGTGCTGGCCTCATTACAGAAGAGGGCGGACTTACAAGTCACGGGGCAATCGTCGGATTGAATTTAGGAATTCCGGTAATTGTCGGCGTGAAAAACGCAACCGAAATTATCAAGCATGACAAAGAAATCACCATGGACGCTGAAACTGGCGTTGTTTATAAAGGCCATGCTAAAGTTCTATAAACAAAAAACCGCTACCTAATTTTAGGATAGCGGTTTTTCTCAAAGAGGAGATATGAAAATGAAATGGTTACTGCTTCTATTTTTAGTCGTCCCTGCAAGTGAACTCACATTACTACTTGTAGCTGGAAACCATCTCGGTGTTATACCGACGCTCACCTTAATTGTCATTACTGGAATTGGCGGCGCCTATTTGGCGAAGCGACAAGGTTTTAGAGCGATTGTAGAATTTAGGGAACGAATGGCTGCAGGAGATCCTCCTGGACCGCCAATTATAGATGGGTTGTGTATTTTTGCAGGAGGTCTGCTGTTGCTAGTCCCAGGTTTCATCACAGATGTGATTGGTCTGCTATTACTTTTCAGTTGGCCGAGAAAAATGATTCGTCCCTTTATCATTCAACTAATTTACAAGAAGATGAAAAAAGGGACACTCATCATTCGATAAACTTCGGGTGATGTCTGATTTTCATCGCTGTGAACAAGAGGAAGGGTGTCAGTAAAATTCCTGGCAATCCGAACAAATAAAACGAACTGGCAGTGATGAGGAACGCATGGACGGGTTTTACTCGGAAAGTGGATGCCCACAAATAGGACTCTGCGATTTGGCGAGTCACAAGCGTAAGGATGTAGAGCAAAAGCAGTGCTGAGCCGAATACATAGTTTCCTGTATAAAAATAAAAAAGCATCATCGGTAGGAGAAACAAACCGATTCCTAAGAAGGGCAGACTGTCTGCAAGGGATATTACAAAGGCAGTTCCGATAGGTGATGAAAACGATAGGAAAAAGAAACCGATACACAACAGTAGAAATGTTAGACAAACTAAACGAGCTTCAATGGAAATGAAATGACCGATGAGTTCTCCTGACTTCTTAAATAATCGATGTGCCTGACGCCGCATCGATGCTGGGAAGTAGACAAGGAACCAGAATCGGTCTTTTCCTGTTTCTCGTAGTGCAAAGAAAAAGGCGACCAGAAAGATAAAGAGAGTAAACACTTGTTGAAAGAGAACTCCTGTAAATGTGAATGTGTGTTCAACAAGAGTGTGACCTGCTGTAAGTACATTTTCTTTTAAAAATGTAATTGCAACACCTGACCAGTCCTGATTTCCGGTATAGGGTTCCAAATGACGCTCAGCAATCGGTAATGTGTCGATTAACCCTTGGATAGCCATGGTTGAAATCCCTACTACCAAACTGATGATAACGGACATGGCGACCAAAGTAGAAAGTGTCCTAGGTAAACGCAGGACTTGATTGGTGAAGTTCACAACAGGAGCTGCGAAATAGGCTAGAATGATTGCGATACCAGCTGGGGGAACTAGAAATATAAAGATTCCACCGATTACTCCAGGTAGGAACGGGACAATGTACTGTTTAAAAAAGGTTGTATTATTCCACTTTTTGATAGAAATTCACTCCGATTTAATAGATTTCCTTGAAATCGCATGCATTTTCATTCACAAAACAGACAAAGTTGATTATAATGAGTCTTGTAAGCGTTTTTAGGCGGAAACAATATTAGCAGATCAGCCGACTGCCCCAACCGGTAGACAAAAAACCAACGGGTGGTTAGAAGGCTGCTGACTGAAGGAGAGAGTTTCATGACATCTACTAAAGGTTTAGAAGGGATTGTAGCGACACAATCCGCGATCAGCTCAATCATCGATGATACCCTTACATACGTCGGGTACGACATTGACGATCTTGCAAATAATGCAAGTTTCGAGGAAGTCGTCTATCTTCTCTGGCACCAGCGTCTACCGAAAGAAGATGAGCTAGCTGAATTGAAGCAGCAATTGGCAGACAACATGTCCGTACCAGAAGAAGTGCTCGCTCATTTCAAAACGTATCCAATCAAAGACGTCCACCCGATGGCAGCATTGCGCACAGCAATCTCCTTATTAGGGTTATATGACGCGAAAGCTGAAGATATGTCCAAAGAAGAAAACTATCTGAAGGCGATTAAACTCCAAGCGAAAATTGCAACAGTTGTAACTGCATTTGCGCGTATTCGTAAAGGCCAAGAGCCAGTAGCTCCTGATACAACACTTGGATATGCTGCAAACTTCCTTTACATGCTGAATGGAAAAAAACCAGAAGCAATTGAAATTGAAGCATTTGACAAAGCACTTGTTTTGCATGCAGACCATGAGTTAAACGCATCCACATTTACTGCACGTGTTTGTGTTGCAACTCTCTCTGATATGTATTCTGGCGTAACAGCTGCAATTGGAGCACTTAAAGGTCCATTGCACGGTGGCGCTAACGAACAAGTTATGAAAATGCTAATGGAAATTGGCGACGAAGACAAAGTGGACGAGTACATCCACAACAAGCTTGCGAACAAAGAAAAGATCATGGGCTTCGGCCACCGTGTCTACCGTAAAGGAGATCCACGTGCCAAGCACCTTCGCGAAATGTCTGAAAAGCTAACTGAACTTCGCGGAGAAGGTAAATATTTCCGTATGTCCGAGCATATTGAGAAAATCGTTACAGGCGAGAAAAAATTACCTCCAAACGTTGATTTTTATTCAGCTTCGGTTTATCATTCACTTGGGATTGATCATGATCTATTCACTCCGATTTTTGCGGTTTCCCGCATTTCTGGATGGATTGCGCACATTCTAGAGCAGTATGATAACAACCGTCTGATTCGTCCTCGTGCCGAGTACATCGGACCTGATATGCAAAAATATGTGCCAATCGATCAGCGCTAATTAGCAAAAATCTTTGGGGCGGTATATCATCATACCGGCCCTATACTTATGACTTTGGGAGGAATTATAATGGCTAACGAAGGTAAAATCACAGTAACAAACGGTGTATTAAACGTTCCCGATCACGCAACAGTTCCATTCATCATCGGTGATGGAACAGGTCCAGATATCTGGCATGCTGCTTCTCGCGTACTTGAAGGTGCAGTAGATAAAGCGTACAACGGTAAGCGTAAACTTGTTTGGAAAGAAGTGTTGGCAGGAGAAAAAGCATTCAACGAAACTGGAGAATGGCTTCCACAAGCTACACTCGATACGATTGAAGAATACCTAATTGCGATTAAAGGTCCTTTGACTACTCCAATTGGCGGCGGATTCCGTTCATTGAACGTTGCTCTTCGTCAAGAACTTGATCTTTATACATGCTTACGTCCAGTACGTTACTTCGAAGGTGTTCCTTCACCAGTAAAACGTCCTGAAGACTGTGACATGGTCATCTTCCGTGAGAACACAGAAGATATTTACGCAGGAATCGAGTACAAAGAAGGTTCTGACGAAGTTAAAAAACTTATCAAGTTTCTACAAGATGAGTTTAACGTTAAAAATATTCGTTTCCCTGAAACTTCTGGACTTGGCATTAAGCCGATTTCTGAAGAAGGTACAAAACGTCTAGTTCGCGGTGCTTTGAACTATGCAATCAAAGAAGGCCGTAAATCATTGACACTAGTACACAAAGGAAACATCATGAAATTCACAGAAGGCGCATTCAAAAACTGGGGATATGAAGTGGCTGAAGAAGAATTCGGCGACAAAGTATTCACATGGAACGAATACGACCGCATTAAAGACGAAAAAGGTACAGACGCTGCAAACAAAGCTCAATCTGACGCTGAAGCTGCAGGCAAAATCATCGTTAAAGATTCTATCGCTGATATCTTCCTTCAGCAGATCTTGACACGTCCGAAAGAATTCGACGTTGTTGCTACGATGAACCTGAATGGTGACTACGTTTCTGACGCTCTTGCTGCGCAAGTCGGCGGAATCGGTATCGCACCAGGCGCTAACATCAACTACCTAACAGGACATGCAATCTTCGAAGCAACTCACGGTACTGCACCGAAGTATGCAGGTCTTGACAAAGTAAACCCATCATCTGTTATTCTTTCTGGCGTTATGATGCTTGAGCACCTTGGCTGGAACGAAGCTGCAGACATGATCACGAAGTCAATCGAAAAGACAATCGCTTCTAAAGTGGTTACTTATGACTTCGCACGATTGATGGACGGCGCAACTGAAGTGAAGACTTCTGAGTTCGCTGACGAGTTAATCAAAAACCTATAAGTTTACGTTACGTAATCGACAGGTACACAATAAGTAAGAGACAAAAAGCAGAGCTTCAATCGTAGCCTCTGCTTTTTGTTATATAAAAATAGGGTAACAGCGTTGATTTCTTGAAAACCTATTTGTTAGAGCTGGATCCCTATTAATTGAAAAACCGTTGATTGGAGTGGAAGGCGGCGACTCCTGCGGAATAAGTGAAGATCGAAGACCCCGCAGAAGCGAAGCGCCGAGGAGGCTGAGATCGAGCCCGCGGAAAGCGTCCGCCTGCAACGGAAATCAACACCGTTCAATAATAATCCAATTCTGAAAGGGAGTTTTAGTATGTCTATGGTTCGTAATAAAGTTTCTGTTATTGGTTCTGGATTTACGGGGGCTACGACTGCGTTTTTGCTTGCTCAGAAAGAATTGTGTGACGTGGTGTTGGTAGATATCCCGAATATGGAAAGCTCGACGAAGGGGAAGGCGCTGGATATGTTGGAAGCAAGTCCGGTGCAAGGGTTCGATGCGTCCATCACAGGGACGGCTGATTATGCAGACACAAAGGATTCGGACATTGTTATCATTACAGCGGGCATTGCGCGTAAACCAGGAATGAGTCGGGATGATCTTGTGCAGACAAATCAGAAGGTCATGAAGGCTGTGACAGCTGAAATTGTGAAGTACTCACCTAATACAACCATTTTAGTCTTAACAAACCCAGTCGATGCCATGACGTATACGGTCTACAAAGAATCAGGATTACCGAAAGAGCGGGTTATCGGACAGTCAGGGGTTCTGGATACAGCACGCTTCCGCACGTTCGTTTCACAAGAACTAAACGTTTCAGTGAAGGATGTATCTGGATTTGTACTAGGTGGTCACGGTGATGACATGGTACCACTCGTACGTTATTCATCAGCTGGTGGTGTTCCTATCGCTTCATTGCTTTCAGAAGAACGAATTGAAGAAATCGTAAAACGTACACGTAAAGGTGGGGCAGAGATTGTCAACTTACTTGGCAACGGCTCAGCTTATTATGCGCCAGCTGCATCACTTGTTGAAATGGCAGAAGCAATTCTTAAAGATCAGAAACGTATTATTCCTGCGATTGCTTATCTGGAAGGCGAATTTGGAATGGACGGGATTTACCTGGGGGTTCCAACAGTTCTCGGTAAAGATGGCATTGAAAAGATTATTGAGCTTGAGCTAACAGATGAAGAAAAACAGGCATTGAGTAAATCCGCAGACTCCGTGAAAGCAGTCATGCAAGTGCTCGCCTGATAGTCTAATAAATCGAGTAGTGTCAGTAGACACTACTCGATTTATTTTTGTTTTATGATAGACTTTAAAGAAGAAGGATAGTACCTAATAAGGGGGACTTTTTTTGATACTTGGTAAAAAGAGACGAGTCGGAAGAGGGATTAACGATATTAAGGTTGGAGAGAAATTGAAATTGACTGAAAAGATCGAAGATAGAGATCTCCTGCTTTATCTCGGGTTAACGAACGATCCGAATCCCATCTATATTCAACATGATTTCGCTTCACAGACTGACGTCAAAAAACCGATTGTACCGACACTCATGCTGACCGGTATTATCACTTCAGCAGTTTCTAAATACTTACCAGGTCCAGGTTCCTATATTCTTGCTCAACATTTGGAGTTTCCCGTCCCCGTGTATCATTATGAAACTGTAGCGATCACATTGGAAGTTCAGGAAGTTCATACCGTTGAGAATAGAATTGAAATTTTTGTCAGTGCCTTAAATGAATCTGGGAATCAGATAATTACCGGATCTGTTAGCGTTGCGGCACCTGAAATGAAAGAAAAACAATTAACTTCACAATCACTGGATAATTTTTGAGATGGAGACAAATATGGAAACTATAGAAGCGATTTCAACGAAAACGATATTAATCGTAGAAGACGACCCGTCGATTTGTACACTTCTTGACTACAATCTTAAACAGAATGGTTATCGTACAATAGTAGTTAATAACGGTGTAGAAGCCTTGGAAACAGCTACGAAGAATAAGCCTGACCTAATTGTGTTGGATATCATGCTCCCAGGGATGGATGGTATCGATGTCTGTCGGAACTTACGGCAACGTAATGTGGAAACTCCTATTATCATGTTGACAGCACGAGGCGATGAGACCGACAAAGTATTAGGATTGGAGATTGGTGCTGACGATTACATGACCAAGCCATTTAGTCCGCGTGAGCTGACAGCGCGTGTAAAAGCGGTTTTGCGGCGTGCTAATGGTCCGAAGCAGCCAAGTGATAGTATTAGTATCAACGGATTGACGGTTTATCTTGAGCGCTATCAGACTGAACTGAATGGTAAACTACTAGAATTCACACCAAAGGAATTTGAGCTACTAGTGCACCTTATGAAACACAAAAATCGTGTCTTATCAAGAGATCAGCTGTTATCCGCAGTATGGAACTATGACTTTAGTGGAGATACTCGAATTGTCGATGTTCACATTAGTCATCTTCGCGATAAAATTGAAGAAGATACGAAAAAACCACGTTCTATTAAAACGGTGCGGGGAATCGGTTATAAATTCGAGGAATATTCATGAAAAAAGAAGGTCACTCCTCAAGGATTCTACTAACAACTAGTGCTACACTAGTTGTCTTTTCAATTGTTTTGTGGATTGTCATTAGTCAATTTTTCAATATAGTGGACACTAACGTAGATTCATCGTTGGAGAAAAAGTTTTTACTCTATTTAACTGCGGTTATTGTTCTGTTTTTAGTCTTAAGTTTGTTTACCGTATCGAGAGTTATCTATCATTTTACAAAACCAGTTGACGAACTAACACTGGTGGCAAGGAAACTCGCGGGTGGCGATTACAAAACCCGTGCGAGCGTGAGTGAATTCAAGGATCTTGGGAATTTAGCTGTTTCCATTAACCAGATTGCACGGAATGGTCAGGAGACTCAAATTGTCAGGTCGATGGAAAAAGAGCGGCTCAAAACTCTTATTGAAAGTATCGGTAGCAGTTTGCTGATGCTCGGCAGAGGAGGAACCGTTAATTTGATGAACGGGGTTTTTGCGCAGACATTTCACGCGTCCTCTTCTGATGCAATCGGAAAATCCTATAAAGAGATTGGTCTGCCGTTAGCTGCTGAGAAATTAATCGAGGATGTTTTTCTGTCGGAACAAGTTCATGAGCAACAAATTCGAATTCAGCAAGAATATGGCCCTCTCGACTTGACGGTTTATGGTGCTCCCGTTATTGGGCGACATGGGAATTGGTTAGGAATCATTGTAGTATTCCACGATATTTCCAAGATCATTAAACTTGAAGAAGTCCGAAAAGATTTCGTCGCGAACGTTTCCCATGAATTACGAACACCCGTTACGTCGATAAAAGGATTTGCAGAGACGCTGCTGGATGGAGCGCTTTCGGACCCTGAAATTTCACGGGACTTCATCACCATTATCGAAAAAGAGAGCGGGCGTCTGCATTCTCTTGTGTCTGATCTACTGGAATTGTCAGGAATTGAGCAGCATGGGTTCACTCTAAACTTATCGGAAGTCAATGCTGCAACTACAATTCAGGAGGCTACTCAGCTAGTCTCTGGCAAACTTGCAGAAAAACAAATGACGATCGAGATTGAAGAGATGGGTGACTTAGTGATGGAGGCGGATAGCGGCCGCCTTATGCAAATACTTGTTAACTTGTTGAGCAATGCAATCTCGTATTCCAAACCAGGGACAACGATTCGTATATCTGGAAAGAAAGATCATAATTCTGTTTTGATTTCAATTGCTGACGAAGGCATTGGTATTGAAAAGGAAAAGCTACAAAGAGTGTTTGAACGATTTTACCGTGCTGATTTAGCGAGAAGTCGAGATTCAGGCGGTACAGGACTTGGACTCGCGATCGTGAAGCACTTACTTGAAGCGCATCATGGAAGTATTTGGGTTGAGAGTGAGCTTGGGGAAGGATCTGAGTTTTTCATAAAATTACCCATCCATCAGCACCCGCATTAAGGGGAATAGAGAAGGACCTCGTCGTTTTCATTTCATCCTACCCACGTGGTAAGATGGAGGGAGACGACGTTTTTTTATGAAGGAGTGGACGAGCTACGTGACGACTAAAAAAATTGTATTACTTGACGGAAACAGCTTGGCTTACCGTGCATTTTTTGCATTGCCATTATTAACAAATGACAGTGGTATCCATACAAATGCAGTTTATGGATTCACGATGATGTTGCAAAATATTTTAAAGGAAGAGCAGCCGACCCATGTGCTCGTTGCTTGGGATGCAGGGAAGACCACATTCCGGCATAGTACGTTCAGTGAATACAAGGGAGGGAGACAAAAAACTCCACCTGAGCTATCTGAACAATTTCCATACTTGCGTAAATTATTGACTGCTTTCAATATCCCACAATATGAATTGGAGAACTTTGAAGCAGACGATATCATTGGAACTCTAAGCCGTACTGCTAGTGAAGAGGGGGCAAAAACTGTTGTCATTTCTGGAGACAAGGACTTGACGCAACTTGCGACGGCTTCAACAACTGTATGCATCACACGTAAAGGGATCACCGATATGGAACTCTATACGCCTGCACATATTGAAGAAAAGTATGGGATCGAACCTCTTCAAATCATCGATATGAAGGGCTTGATGGGAGATGCATCGGATAACATTCCTGGTGTACCAGGTGTTGGTGAAAAGACTGCGCTGAAACTGTTGAAAGAATACGGATCCGTGGAACACGTATACGAGTCTCTTGACGGGATAAGTGGTAAAAAGTTGAAAGAGAACTTAACGAATAACGAAGAACAGGCGTATATGAGTAAGCAGCTGGCAACGATTGAAGTGAATGCTCCAATTACAATTGGCCTTCAGGATTTATCCTATAGTGGACCGGACGAAGAACAACTTACAACTTTGTATAAAGAACTTAAATTCACAACGCTCCTTGAAAAAATGGGTGTAGAAAGCGCTGAAACAGAGCCTGTCGAAGCTATTGAAGTAGAAACTAAACACAAACTAACAGAAGCGGATCTCTCCGAACAGATGGCAGTCCACTTGGAAATGATGGACGATAACTATTTAACATCGGAACTATTTGGACTTGCAATGACAAACGGTGAAAACGTTTTTTATGTGCCGATGAATGATTTGAAACAGGATGTAGTGTTGAAAAAGTGGCTCGCTGATTCTGAGACAAAGAAATTCACGACGGATGCGAAAGCCCTTTTTGCAGCTTTGGCGGCAATTGACATTCCTGTTTCAGGAATCGATTTCGACTTAACACTCGCTGCCTATATTGTGAATCCATCCTTGTCTTTTGACGATGTATCAGAAGCGGCTGCATCAGTCGGCTGGAATGGAATACAGAAAGACGAAAAGGTATATGGAAAAGGTGCTAAAAAAGCAGTTCCAGCAACTGAGGAAATCGCTCAGCATGCGGGCACCAAAGCCGTTGCAGTTTGGAATTTGTATGAGACCGTTTCTGAAAAACTTCGTCAAAACGAGCAATACGAGCTGTATCATAATCTGGAATTGCCGCTAGCAAAAATTTTAGGGAAAATGGAATCCACCGGTGTGAAAACAGATTTGGACACACTCCAAACAATCGGTACGGAATTGACGAGCCGACTTGGACATTTGGAAACTACAATTTACGAGTTGGCGGGACAGCCGTTTAACATTAACTCCCCAAAACAGCTTGGAGTGATTCTTTTCGAAAAGATTGGCTTAACGCCAATTAAGAAAACGAAAACAGGCTATTCCACGGCTGCGGATGTGCTGGAAAAGTTAGCACCTGAGCATGAAATTATTGAACATATTCTGTTGTATCGTCAGCTTGGAAAGTTGAAATCGACGTATATCGATGGATTGTCGAAAGAAATCCACGAAGACGGTAAAATTCATACACGTTTCCAGCAAGCGTTGACGCAAACAGGTCGTTTGAGCTCAATCAATCCGAACTTACAAAACATACCTATCCGTTTGGAAGAAGGACGGAAGATTCGTGCTGCATTTGTCCCTTCAGAACCTAATTGGATCATGTTTGCGGCGGATTATTCACAAATCGAGCTGCGTGTGCTTGCACACATTTCACAGGATGAAAAACTGATCCAAGCATTCCGTGCAGGGGAAGACATCCACACGAAAACTGCGATGGACGTATTCGGAGTATCTAAAGAAGAAGTAACATCGAACATGCGACGGGCAGCTAAAGCTGTAAACTTTGGAATTGTATACGGGATTAGTGATTATGGTTTATCACAGAGTTTGGATATTCCTCGTAAGGAAGCTGCTGAATTTATCGACACGTATTTAGCGAGCTTCCCAGGAGTAAAGCAGTATATGGATGATATTATCGTCGATGCGAAGCAACGTGGATTTGTTTCTACGATGTTGAACCGTCGCCGTTATCTTCCTGATATAACAAGTTCGAACTTTAACTTGCGCGGCTTTGCAGAGCGTACTGCGATGAATACACCAATTCAAGGGACTGCCGCGGATATTATTAAAAAAGCGATGATCGATATGGACAAACGTCTGGAAACAGAAGGATTACAAGCTCGTATGCTGTTGCAAGTACATGATGAACTGATATTTGAAGCACCTGAAGAAGAATTAGAACAATTGAAGAAAATCGTACCTGAAGTGATGGAGTCTGCGTTGGAACTGGATGTTCCCCTTAAAGTGGATTCTGCTTATGGTGCAAGTTGGTACGACACGAAGTGAGGGAAGCCCGATGCCGGAATTACCTGAAGTAGAAGGAGTTGTTCGTTCGCTAGCTCCTGTTGCGAGTGGACGTACAATATGCGTTGTGGAAGTTTCTGAAACGGTATCTGCTTCGAAAGCTGCAGGGAAGGAAGCCATCATAAAAGGTCATTCAGTCGATCAATTTTCTGCAGAACTTGCTGGATACAAAATCGAAGCCGTAACGAGACGTAGTAAATATATCTATTTTCATCTCGTCAAAGACGATACATGCCGACTCCTTGTCAGCCACTTAGGAATGACGGGGGCCTGGTTCGTCGTAAATGCTATCGAGGAAATCCGGGAGCAGAAGTTTCGCAATCACATTCACACAATTTTTCAGCTTGAAGATGGGGGGCTCCTCGTCTATTCGGATATAAGGCGTTTTGGAGAACTCCGCTTACTGACGTGTGAGCAGGATCATTTACCATTAACGTTAATGGCTCCAGAACCTTTTGCGGCGGATGCAGAAGAGTTTTTCATGGAAAAAACGAATCAAGATAAATACGCAAAAAAGCCGATTAAAGAAGTGATTATGGACGGTCAAATTATTTCAGGCTGCGGTAATATTTACGCAACAGAAGCGCTCTTCAGGATGGGGATTCATCCGAATCGAGCAGCTGGCAGGATTAGTCGCCACAGAAAACAACAGTTATTCAGTGAGATCGTAACTGTATTGGATGAAAGTATCCAAGCGGGAGGAAGTTCGATTTCCGACTATCGGAATATTAATGGTGACGCGGGTTCCATGCAGAATCGTCTGCAAATGTATGGACGTAGAGTATGTCCTAAATGCGGTGCCGAGACTGCTTCGATTCAAATAGCAAATCGAACATCAACTTACTGTAAAAAATGTCAGCATTAAAAAGGAGCACACGTATGATTATTGGTCTAACAGGAAGTATTGCGAGCGGTAAAAGCACAGTCGCTAACCTTTTGAAAGATCGAGGTTACCCGATAGTCGATGCGGATCAGATTGCCCGGTTAGTTGTGGAGCCTGGAAGTCCTGTGTTAAAGGAAATTGAAATAGTATTTGGACATGAAGTCATACGAGAAGATGGTTCTATGAATCGTGCGGTAATGGGGCAACTGATTTTTGGCGATGACAAGAAGCGTGAGCAACTGAACAATATCATTCACCCAGCGATTCGGAAAGAACTCATTGCTCAAAAAGAAGCACATCTGGCAGCAGGAGAGAAAACCGTTATTTTGGATATTCCGTTACTTTTTGAAAACAAGCTACATGATTATGTAGAAAAAATCCTTGTAGTCTCTGTCACCCCTGAAGTTCAAAAAGAACGCCTTATGAGTCGTAATCAGTTTTCTGAACAGGAGGCAGATTCAAGAATTGCCTCGCAACTACCCATCGAGATTAAAGAACAGGGCGCTGATGCTGTAATTGATAACAATGGAACATTAGCTGAAACCGAAAGACAAGTAGAAGACGTCTTGAGGAAATGGCAAGTTTGAACTAGTTCTGAAAAATCAAACATTGTTCAATGTTGCACAAACTCTTTCCAAGTGGTAAAAATGTGTTATACTAATTACGATATTTGAGTAAACAGTATAACATCATACATATTGGGAGGACTTTTCATGACAACATCAGTAGCGATTAATGGTTTTGGTCGAATCGGCCGCATGGTATTCCGGCAGTTGATAGTAGAGGATGAGGTTACTGCTATTGCAATTAACGCCCTTTACCCACCAGAAACATTAGCACACTTGATTAAGTATGACACAACCCACGGAACGTTCGATGGCGATGTAGTAATAGAAGAGAACGCATTGCTTGTCAACGGCAAGCGTGTAGAACTTGTCGCAGAACGAGATCCATCCAAACTCCCTTGGAAACAGCTTGGCGTAGATATCGTCATTGAAGCAACGGGTGTGTTCAATGCACGTGACAAAGCAGCCCTTCATTTAGAAGCGGGTGCAAAGAAAGTAATCTTGTCAGCGCCAGGTAAAAATGAAGACATCACGATTGTCATGGGTGTCAACGATGAAAAATTAGACATTGAAAAGCACGACGTCATTTCGAATGCAAGCTGTACAACGAACTGTCTCGCACCAGTCGCTAAAATCCTTAATGACGAATTCGGTATTGAAAATGGGTTGATGACGACTGTACATGCGTATACAAATGACCAAAAGAACTTGGACAATCCACACAAAGACCTTCGTCGTGCGCGTTCATGCGGTCAATCCATCATCCCAACTTCAACTGGAGCAGCAAAAGCACTATCGCTTGTGCTTCCTGAACTTGAAGGCAAAATTCACGGAATGGCGCTTCGTGTTCCAACTCCGAACGTATCTCTAGTGGATCTTGTGGTAGACGTGAAGAAAGATGTTACCGCAGAGCAAGTAAACGAAGTGTTCAAGAAAGCGATGGAAAGTTCTATGAAAGGCGTCCTAAGCTTAACAATGGAACCACTTGTTTCAATCGATTTCAACAACACATCCGATTCAGCAATCATTGACGGGTTGTCGACAATGGTCATCGGAGATCGTAAAGTGAAAGTTTTAGCTTGGTATGACAACGAATGGGGCTATTCAGCACGCGTGGTTGACTTAACTAAAAAAGTTGCGAAAGAACTTCGCGCTAGCGTAAAAGCTTAATTCCCAATTGAAAGACTGTCCTTCTTGCTGCTTGAAAGAGCGAAAGAATCGGCAGTCTTTTTTGTGGCGGAAAACAACCTTAAACGCCTCTCGAGTAATCACGGGTGTTGTGAAAACGCTCTCTCTGTTATACTAGATGAACTACAGAAAACCGGAGGAACGAATTATGAAATGTCCAGCTTGCCGATATAACGGAACGCGTGTTGTCGACTCGAGACCAGCTGAAGAGAACAGCTCTATCCGCAGACGCAGAGAATGTGAGCAATGTAACTACCGGTTTACAACTTTTGAAAAAGTAGAAGAAGCCCCACTCATTATTGTGAAAAAAGAAGGAACCCGTGAAGAGTTCTTGGGTGAAAAATTGTTAAGGGGATTAGTGAGAGCGTGTGAAAAACGGCCCGTCCCTTTGGAAGATTTACAAAATATCGTGGCATCCATCGAAAAAGAACTAAAAAGCAGTGGGGTTTCTGAAATTGCTTCTCACGATGTCGGAGAGATGGTCATGGAGCGTCTTGCAGATGTTGATGAGGTGGCTTACGTTCGCTTTTCATCGGTCTATCGTGACTACCAGAACATCACGATGTTCATTGAAGAATTGAAGAATTTACAAAAAGGTCCCCTTCGTGAAAAGAACGGTTCAGAGGGACCTTCCGAAGTGTAAGGAGGGGAAATGAGTATGCTTTACCAAGAACTGCAACCTGTTGATACGTATATGTTAAAGTTTTCTACTCCATTTTCCGATTATGACAGACAGCTTCTCTCCCTCTTTTATCAACCATTAATAGGTCCTGAGCCGATAAGTTTGTTTTTAACTATGTGGGCAGACGGTGAGACAGATGATAAACGTCAGTTCAGCCATTACCATCTCATGAATAACTTAAGCATGCCGCTTAAAACTGTTTTTCAAGCTAGAATTTCATTGGAGGCTATTGGCTTACTGCGTTCTTATATGAACTCAGATGAGGAAAACAGGACATTTGTCTATGAGTTGCTCCCACCGTTAGATGCGGAAAGTTTCTTTCACGATCCATTACTTGCGACATTCTTATTCAGCAAAATCGGAGAACAAGCTTATAGGGATTTACGTTCTCGATTCGTTACAGAACAATTGGATATGGAAAACTTTAAAGAAGTTTCAAGAAATTTTTTAGATGTTTATACACCGGTTAATGGAAATGCCCATGAGCTACTTAACGAACAGCAGCTGAGTGATCGAAATGAATCTAATGGTATCCCGTTCGATCATAGCTTTTTCGACTTTGACCTAATGATGAGTGGTCTTTCAGAACAGATGGTTCCTAGACGTGCAATTGCAGGTGTTTCAAGGGAATTAGTTGGGAAATTAGCGTTTTTGTATTCACTTTCGCCAATAGATATGCAAAAAGTGATTATGATGGCACTGGATGAGAATCTTGAAGTTCCTGAAGAACGACTTCGTAGAGCTGCTACTGACTTTTATAAAATGAACATCTCAAAAGCTGCGCCGAAGTTAAACAAGTTTTATGTGCCTGATACGGGACAAGGTAATTCTGAATCCCAAAAGCCACAATCCAAGCAACAAGAGCTTATCGCATACTTTGAAAGCACCTCACCTAAAGAATTTTTGTTTGATTTGATTGGTGCTGAGCCTTTTTCTGTAGATGTGAAAATAGCAGAACGACTTATGAATGTTCACAAATTATCATTTGGGGTTATCAATGTTCTTTTGCATTATATTGTGCTTCACAATGATGGGAAAATTACAAATGGATTTGCAGAACGGATCGCTTCACGATGGGCGATAAACAAAGTAGATACTGTCGAAAAGGCAATCGACTATTCGCGTAAAGAGCATGACGAATATACACAATGGATGAAAGAAGGCGGCAAAACGAATAGCCAACGTAAAAAGCCGACACGCGAAGAGAAATTGCCCGAATGGTTCCTCAACAAAGACGAGGAGCCAGCTGCCCAAAAGGAAGTCAATCCCGAGAAAGAACTGGAGAATGACAGGAAACGGAAAGAATTACTTGCCAAATTAGAATCAATGCGAAACGGGGTGAATTAAATGGAGCGTATAGGAGAGGCTATGAAAAGAGTGATTAACGCGCCAACACTAGCTGCGCGGTATGACGAGTTAAGAAACGAAGTTCTTGCAAATGAGGAAGTCCAACAATTCATAGAAGATCATGCAAATGAGATTGACAAACAAGTTGTGGAGAAGAGTTTAAATAAGCTTTACGAATTCATAACTGCGTCTCATCAATGCGACAAGTGTCCAAACCTCGAGGGATGTATTAATGTCATGAAGGGGTTCGAACCAAAGCTTACCTTGAATCAGGGGCTAATCGATGTGACGTATATTCGTTGTCCTCAGAAAGAACGGGATGATGAGAAGCGGGCTGTTAATAAGATGCTGAATAGCCTGTACATGCCCAAAGATGTCATGAAAGCACAGCTCATTGACGTTGACACGTATTACGATTCAAGCCGTCTGGATATTGTGGATAAGGCAAGTGAATTTATTACACAATACGTAGAAACCGGTGTTCTTCCTGAAAAAGGGTTGTATATCCACGGCAAATTTGGTACTGGAAAGTCCTTTATTTTAGGCGCTCTTGCTAACGAACTGGCTAATCGGAAAATACGTACTGTAGTGGTTTACTTACCTGAATTTTTACGTGAAATAAAACAGTCGATTCAGGATAATTCTCTGAACGAAAAAATTGAGTTTGTTAAAAAGGCTACTGTTCTCATGATTGACGACATCGGTGCAGAATCGATGACGGCTTGGGCACGCGATGAAGTGTTAGGAACCATATTGCAGTATCGCATGGCAGATCAGCTTCCTACATTTTTTACATCAAACTTTACGTTGTCTGAACTAGAGCATCATCTCACCTTTTCACAGCGTGGCGAGAAAGAACCTATCAAAGCCGCACGCATAATGGAACGGATTAAAATAATGAGTGATCCGATGTTATTATCAGGGAAAAACCGTAGAAATCCTGGAAAAGACTGATTGTTTTCAGTAATCCTCTTGCAATTCCTGATAACATTCACTATACTAATCACAACACAATGATAAAATGCTTTGACAAGGACAACGATTGTTGAAACGACCTACAGAGAGCAAGGGGTTTGCTGAGAACCTTGCAGGAAACGACACCAATCTACCGCCTTTGAGCAGCAACAGGGAACCATTGAGTACGCTCTTTAATACCTGTTGACGGCCCCGGCCCGTTAGCCGCTTTAAGCTTCATCTTTCCGGTTTGTTCCGGATTGGAGGAAGAAGGGTGGAACCGCGAGTACAAGTCTCGTCCCTTTATGGGATGGGGCTTTTTTGTGTTCAAAAATAGATAAAAGGAGTGCATTGACATGTCAAATTCAATTCATTTAAAATTTCCGGATGGCGCGGTTAAGGAGTTTCCTGCTGGCACAACAACAGAAGATGTAGCAGCATCGATCAGCCCAGGACTTCGTAAAAGTGCACTTGCAGGTAAGCTCGGTGAACAGCTCATCGACTTGAAAACACCAATCCAACACGATGGAGATATTGCGATCGTTACTCAACAATCTCCGGAAGCACTTGAAATCTTACGTCACAGTACAGCCCACTTACTAGCTCAAGCAGTAAAACGCAAATTCCCGGATGCAAAACTTGGAATAGGTCCAACAATCGATAATGGTTTCTACTATGATATCGATTCTCCAACACCAATTACTGCAGATGACTTACCAGAACTTGAAAAAGAAATGAAACGCATTATCGGAGAGAACTTGGAAGTGGTTCGACACGATGTTTCACGCTCAGAAGCGGAGCGTCGCTTTAAAGAAATCGATGACGAGTACAAATTAGAATTGCTCCAAGCTATTCCTGCAGACGAGCAGGTTTCGATCTATGAACAAGGCGAGTTTTTCGATTTATGCCGTGGCGTCCACGTGCCATATACAGGAAAGCTCAAAGAATTCAAATTGCTAAGTATCGCTGGTGCATACTGGCGCGGTAATTCTGATAACAAAATGCTACAGCGTATTTACGGAACAGCTTTCTTCAAAAAAGAAGAACTTCAGGCGCACTTGAAGATGCTTGAAGAAGCAAAAGAACGCGATCACCGTAAAATCGGTAAAGAACTGGATTTGTTCATGAACTCTCAAAAGGTGGGTCAAGGACTTCCGCTTTGGCTTCCAAAAGGTGCAACAATTCGTCGAGTAATCGAACGCTACATCGTAGACAAAGAAGAGCGTCTTGGCTACGACCATGTGTATACACCAGTTCTAGGTAGCGTCGAGTTGTACAAAACATCTGGTCACTGGGATCACTATCAAGACGGAATGTTCCCTGTGATGAGCATGGACAACGAAGACCTAGTCCTCCGTCCGATGAACTGCCCGCACCACATGATGATCTACAAAAACGGCATCCATTCATACCGGAACCTACCAATTCGTATCGCGGAACTTGGTACAATGCACCGCTACGAAATGTCAGGAGCACTTTCAGGTCTTCAACGGGTTCGTGGGATGACTCTGAACGATGCACACATCTTCGTTCGTCCAGACCAAATTAAAGACGAGTTCCAGCGTACAGTTCAGCTGATCATTGATGTATATAAAGACTTTAACATTACAGACTACTCGTTCCGTCTTTCATACCGTGACCCTGCAGACACTGAGAAGTATTTCGATGACGACGCAATGTGGGAACGCGCACAACACATGTTGAAAGACGCGATGGACGACATGGGTCTTGACTACACTGAAGCAGACGGCGAAGCGGCATTCTATGGTCCGAAACTCGACGTTCAAGTGAAAACGGCAATAGGCATGGAAGAAACACTCTCCACTGTTCAATTGGACTTCTTGCTACCAGAACGCTTCGACCTTACTTACGTAGGCGAAGACGGAAAACAACACCGTCCAGTAGTCATCCACAGAGGTGTCGTATCCACAATGGAACGCTTCGTAGCCTTCTTAATCGAGGAATACAAAGGAGCATTCCCAACTTGGCTCGCACCAATTCAAGTCGAAGTCATCCCAGTCTCACCTGAAGCACACTTCGACTACGCAGACAAAGTGCGCGAACAACTCGTCGCTGCCGGATACCGAGTAGACCTCGACAGCCGCGAAGAAAAAATCGGCTACAAAATCCGTGAAGCCCAAGTTCAAAAAGTACCATACATGCTCGTACTAGGAGACAAAGAAATCGAATCAGGCAACGTCAACGTCCGAAAATACGGAGAACAAAACTCCGAATCCATGAGCTTTGAAGCATTCCTAGAACTCTTGAAAAGTGACGTAGCTCACTAAGCTAATTTTGTTTTCAATTGGTTTTAAGGACCTGCTAATACTTAAACGACACCATTGATTGTAGCGGAAGATGGCGACTCCGGAGGGATAAGCGCAGGTTGAAGACCCCGCAGGGAGCGAAGCGAACCGAGGAGGCTGAAACCAAGCCCCTCGGAAAGCGTCCATCTGAAGCGTAAATCAATCGGGCTAATTTATTTTTGTTTCAACGAAAAACCCTTGACACTTTCTCTAAAGGATGATAAAGTAGATAAGGTTAAAGAATACAGTTTGTGATACAAGAAGGAGCTGCCCGCTTCTCACCTGATCGACGCCAAATTGGTAGTTGTTGAGGTTAGCACAGTAGTGAAGCCACGTGTGTAAATACGTGTGCGATTGCGGGTAGACAAATCATCCATTTGTCTGCTTTTTTTATTGCCTCATTACCTGAAGGCTCAGAATGCTGAATGGTTTTGCAAGCTGTGCCAGAACGGTGCAGACTGCTCAAACAGTGTATTCGCGAGATATTATTCGGAGGTGGATTACGATTAGCAAAGATATGTATGTGAACGAAGGAATTCGTGCCCGTGAATTACGACTTATCGACCACAATGGTGATCAGCTCGGCATTAAGTCCCGCAACGAAGCACTTGAAATTGCTGCACGTGCCAACTTGGACGTCGTCCTCGTAGCACCAACAGCTAAACCGCCTGTAGCCCGCGTTATGGACTATGGAAAGTTTAAGTTCGAGCAGCAGAAAAAAGAGCGGGAAGTCCGAAAGAACCAAAAGATTATCCAGGTCAAAGAAGTTCGGCTTAGCCCGACAATCGATGAGCACGATTTTCAAACAAAGCTTCGTAACGGAATTAAATTCCTTGAAGCTGGCGACAAAGTAAAAGCATCCATCCGTTTCCGCGGACGTGCGATTACTCACAAAGAAATTGGACAGCGCGTTCTTGACAAGTTTGCAGAAGCTTGTAAAGAAGTTGGAACAGTTGAGGTCCGCCCTAAGATGGATGGACGCAGCATGTTCTTGATGCTTGCACCAATAGCAGAGAAAAAGTAAGCTGAACAAACGATTTAGGAGGAACAGATCATGCCAAAAATGAAAACACACCGCGGTTCCGCGAAGCGTTTCAAAAAAACAGGAAGCGGTAAGTTGAAGCGCGGACGCGCTAAAACAAGCCACCTTTTTGCTAACAAGTCGACTAAAGCAAAACGTCACTTGCGCAAATCTTCACTAGTTTCTTCTGGCGATTTCAAGCGTATTCGTCAGATGCTTACTTACATGAAGTAATAGCTTCAGCCCGGTTAGCTGATCACTATTGATAGCAAACCCATTGAATTCAAATCTAAATTATTCTTACAGGAATAGCAGGAGGTAATGAACTATGCCACGCGTAAAAGGTGGAACAGTGACGCGCAAGCGTCGTAATCGAGTATTGAAATTAGCAAAAGGGTATTTTGGTTCTAAACACCGTCTCTACCGAGTAGCAAACCAACAAGTCATGAAATCATTGAACTATGCTTATCGTGACCGTCGCCAGAAGAAGCGGGACTTCCGTAGACTTTGGATCACACGTATCAACGCGGCAGCTCGTGTAAATGGTATGTCTTACAGCACACTTATGCACGGTCTTAAAGTTGCTGGTATTGACGTTAACCGTAAAATGCTTGCTGATCTTGCAGTAACAGATGCAGCTGCTTTTGCTCAATTTGCTGAGACAGCTAAGAAATCACTTTCTAAATAATTGATTTCCTGAACGTCACGGTCCCGATTTGAATGGGATTGTGACGTTTTTTTGTTAGAAATCTTTCGAGAATTGTTGTAAAGGTTTTTGGAATATAGCCGACAAGTAAGAGTGAGGAGAGTTTTTTTATGGAGACACTAGGACTCGAGTGGATCGTATTTTTGTCCATATGGGCATTTATTACGATGGGTTATGACAAACGACAAGCTAAGCGGAAAAAAAGTCGTGTATCTGAAAAGAATTTGTGGCTACTTGCGATATTCGGTGGAGGAATAGGCGCTTACTTTGGGATGCAAGTATTTCGTCATAAAACGCTTCATACTAATTTCCGGGTAGGATTTCTAATGCTGGCCTTGATTGATGTAGTAATCATCCTCTATCTCGCGGGACTTCAAATGCCGGTTATAACAAAACTCTTTTAACAAAGGTCAAAATAATACGATAAGGGGCAATCACATTGGATATGAACAAATTATTTCACATGCAACAAGAGCTCGATTCATACATACAGGCGCAACACGATCTTTCTGGGAGAAATCTTTTTGAAGACAAAGTCCTCGCATTGCTTGTCGAACTTTCTGAGTTGGCAAACGAAACGAGATGCTTTAAGTTTTGGAGCTTAAAGGGTTCCTCTGCCCGTTCTGTTGTGCTAGAAGAATATGTAGATTCCATTCATTTTCTCTTATCGTTAGGGATTGTTAAGGATTTGACGAATTTCAATGAGTGGCGTTTTGACACTTCATCCGATTCTCTAACAACAACATTCCTTAAAACCAATCAAGCAGTACTTGAATTCGGCCAACATCCAGATATGGCTACATATACGGGTCTTTGGAATCAGTATGGAACGCTTGCTGAAAAGCTTGGATTTTCGTTGCAAGAAATCTACGATGCGTACATTGAAAAGAATGAGAAAAATTATGAAAGACAAAAAACAGGTTATTGAAATAGATGTTTCCCTAGGGAAAGCCTTATAAGATACTACCTTTTTATTAATAAATAAAAGATTGACAAATACCTAGAAATGAAAAATAATAGTAATAATAGACATTAGAGGAGGATTTTTTGTGAACGACTGGAGTAAAGAAGGATTCGGTATTAGGTTAAAGGAACTAAGAGAGCAAAGAGGTTTATCCATGATGGCTTTCGGTGCTGCTATCGGGACATCGGCAAGCCGTATTAAAGATTGGGAAAAAGGAAAAAATGCACCATCAGCAGCATGGGTTGCTAAAATCTCTGAGCGATTTAATATATCAACGGACGAGCTTATTCTTGGTGACTCAAAAAAGTCTTCTGCTTTCAAACAAGCGAATACTGCAAGTGCAGAGTCATTATATGAACGGTTGCGCGAAACAATCACTGTTGATGGGTTTGCAGATGAACAGGACGAAGAAACAGATAACCTTTATACTCAATTAGACGCAAGTAACAAAAATCGCTACCGTAGCGGTAAAGGACGCCGTCTTGCTGAACGTGAATTACTTAATTTACTAACTGATCTACCTAAAAAAGACGTACTTGAATTACTTGAACTCGCAAAATTGAAGTGCCGTCTTCAAAAAACAACTGAAGCAAAATAAGGGAACGAAACACAATAGACCTTCATGGCTATTGTGTTTTTTATTTTGGCTTTTCTCTGAAGTGCGATATGATGGGGTGGTAACCGGAAGATTCAAACAATTATATCGTAGAGAGGATGTTGACAGTGAAAGCGATTATTCATGGAGACAACGGACTTAGATTAGGAGAAATGCCCACACCTATTGCGAAAAGCGGGGAAGTCGTGGTGGCTATCAAAACTGCCGGACTAAATAGAAGAGACTTATACATACCAGCTAGAAGAGAAAACAAAGGACATGATCTAATACTAGGATCTGATGGGGCAGGGGTGGTCGAGTCAGTTGGAGAGGGGGTTACAAAGTGGTCAGTAGGAGATGAAGTTTTGGTCAACCCGTCTCTTAACTGGTTTGAAAAAAGTGATGGTTCTCCTGAAGGGTTTGGTCCACTGGGAATGCCAGATGACGGAACCTTCTCAGAAAAAATTGTCCTCTCACAGGAGCAACTAGAACCCCGGCCGGCCTACTTGTCATGGGAAGAATCAGCAAGTATCGCATTAGCAGGTCTGACAGGATTTCGTGCGCTTGTGACACGTGGAAAAGTAAAGAAAGGTGACACTGTATTCGTTCCAGGCGCGGGTAGTGGTGTTGTTACATTCATCATCCAATTTGCTAAAGCAATCGGTGCCCGCGTCATTGTCACTTCAAGAAGTGAAGAAAAGAGAGAGCATGCTTTGAAACTTGGAGCAGATCGCGCAATCGATACACATGCAGATTGGAACGAAGTGTTGAAGGACGAAACAATAGACCTTGTCATTGAGAGTGTAGGAAAAGCCACATTTAATCGTTCTCTTAAATGTTTGAAAAAGGGTGGACGATTAGTCGTGTTTGGTGCAACAACTGAAGACGTAATCGATTTGGATTTACGTGAACTTTTCAATAAGCAACAAGAAATTGTCGGCTCGATGATGGGAAGTCGTGATGAGTTGAGAGAAATGCTTGCTTTCTCAAAAGAGCATAACATTCGACCTGTGATTGATCGCACTATGCCTCTAGAAGATGCACTAGAAGGATTCAGTATGCTTGAAGACAGTACTCATTTCGGCAAAATTGTGTTCACAGTATAATCTAAACAGCTCGTTATCATCCATAAGGAGATAACGAGCTGTTTTGTATAGTTAGGAATGTTAATGAGCAAATCAGTTTGGTTCTAATTTATTCTTAAAGAGCTTTATCATCCACAGAATCCAACCACGCTTCGATAGTGCCGACAACCGATTCAACGCAACCATCCTCAAAAGGAGAGATCAAGTTCGCTTCTTTGACCAATTCCGTGAATGACTTAGAACCACCAAGCTTACATAGATGAACGTAATCATTCCATGCAGATTCATGATCTTCACGGTCTTTTTTCCAGAATTGGAATGCGCATATTTGTGCTAACGTATAATCGATGTAGTAAAATGGTATTTCGTAAATGTGAGCTTGGCGCTGCCAAATGCCACCGCTTTCTAAATACTCGTTGCCATCATAATCACGTTTCGGTAAGTAAATACCCTCTATCCGCTTCCAAGCCGCTTTACGCTCAGCTGGAGTCATCTGAGGATTGTTATACACTTCGTGTTGGAATTCATCTACAGCCACACCATAAGGTAAGAATAGGAGCCCACTGCTTAAATGAGAGAACTTATATTTATCAGTTTGCTCATTGAAGAACAGCTCCATCCAAGGCCATGTAAAGAATTCCATACTCATCGAGTGAACTTCCGCACCTTCGCTCGTTGGCCACACATATTCAGGAATGCCGATGTTACGACTTGAATAGACTTGGAATGCATGTCCAGCTTCGTGAGTGAGTACATCGATATCGCCAGACGTTCCGTTAAAGTTCGAGAAGATGAACGGAGAATCATAATTATCGATGAACGTACAATAGCCACCTGCTTCTTTGCCTTTTTTTGCAACAAGATCGAGCAAATTCTTTTCAGTCATATACGTAAAGAACTCATCTGTTTCATGTGACAGTTCTTTATACATTTCCTTACCTTGTTCAATAATCCAATCTGGAGATCCTTGTGGAACTGCATTACCCGTTAGGAAATCGAGTGACTGATCGTAGAACTTGAGACTATCGACACCGATTCGTGCAGCTTGACGATCATATAACTTGTTTGCAACTGGCACGATGTAGTCACGAACTTGGTCGCGGAAATTCTTTACCATCTCAGCATCATATCCAACACGGGACATTCGTACATAGCCTAGTTCAGTAAACGTATCAAATCCTAGTTTCTTGGCAATCTCATCTCGGAGTTTAACGAGACGATCATAAATGTCGTCAAACTTTTCAGCGTTTTTCTCATAGAACGAATACTGAGCGTTCATCGCTTCTTTACGAACAGAGCGATCAGTAGACTCCATATAGGGACCTAGTTGAGCGAGAGTCAACTCTTTCCCATCAAATTCGATTTGCGCAGAAGCTACAAGTTTTGCATACTCTGATGTCAGCTTGTTTTCTTGCTGAAGCAGCGGCATCACTTCAGGTGAAAACTCCTTTATGGAATTTTCTGCTAGAGCAAATAGCTGAGAGCCCCATTTTTCTTCTAGCTCAGCCCGGAACTTAGAAGTAATCAGCGCTTTGTAAAATTCCGTAGAGAGCCCTTGGAATTCAGGACTGACTTCGTCAAAATAATCGCGCTCCTGTTGGTAGTATTCATCATTTGTGTCGATGGAAGATCGGATGTAGGCAAGATTCGATTGAGTCGAATAGTCATTTCCGATTGCATTGATTTTCTCAATCACGGCGTTTTGGGTTTCATAGGAATCGGATTTGTGGAATTCATTTAAAAGTTCAGTGAATTCATTTTTGATTTCTTCCATATCAGGACGAGCGTACTGGTATTCGTCAAACGTAATCATAATTTTCCCCCACTCTAGTAGTAATATTTCTTCTACCCTATTGTTCCTGAAAATCTTGGGAAATGCAAAAAGTAACCTCTCCAATGAGCAATTTTATCGGATGAAGTGTAAATGTATCCCGGACAGAGTTCTCGTGGTATGATGAGAGCATGTACGTATGAACGAATCTTAAATTGATTGAAGAGGGGAATACAAATTACTTATGAATATTACACAGTATACAGTTTCAGAATTGAGAGACCCGACAGGCATCCTCACGGGTAAGCGATATGAATTCCATTTATTTTTGGAGTTTGAAGAAGAAGACGAATTATTAGAAGAAGATGCAGCGGGGATCCGAACAATCTATGTCGTTGATGGTGAAGTTGATAAGATTATGGCCAGTTACTTCTTTAAAAAAGGTACAGAGCAAGCATTGGATTTTGAGTTAGAAGAGGAAGAAATCCAAGAAGTCCTTGCATTTTGCAGAGAGAATGCAGAAAAAGTAGAAGAAACGTCAAATAATCAGTAAAAAAGTATTTAATACGTTCAAATAACGTGAAATTCTATTTGAAATAGAGGATAATAAACGTAGAACCGAATGGTAGGACGTCTTGTTAACAACAACGTCCGGAGTTTCTACAAAATTTTTCAGTAATGGAGTGTTTACAATGGATCGAGAAATCGTCGATATTACAATCATTGGCGGAGGGCCAACAGGTCTTTTTGCCTCTTTCTATGCCGGTATGCGGGAAATGTCAGTGAAAATTATCGATAGCTTACCTCAATTAGGAGGACAACTAATCGAGCTATATCCCGATAAATACATTTATGATGTCGGAGGATTTCCGAAAATCCTTGCGAAAGATCTTGTTGCTAACTTGGTCACGCAGGCACATCATTCAAAACCGGAAATTCTTCTAGGTGAAGCAGCACTTTCAGCGACACGCGATGGAGATCATTTTGTTTTGAAGACAGACAAAGGGGAGCATTTAACAAGAACTATTTTGTTGACTGCTGGAATCGGTGCTTTCCAACCACGTAAAATCGGAATTGAAGAGGAAGTCCATTTTGAAAATACAAGTCTGCACTATGGCATCAAGGATTTAGCGATGTTCAAAGACCATAATGTCCTCGTATGTGGTGGCGGTGACTCGGCAGTTGACTGGGCACTAATGCTTGAAGATATTGCAGAAAGCGTAACACTCGTACATCGACGTGAACGATTCACGGCACACGAAACAAGTGTTAACCAATTAATGGAGTCGAAAGTGAATGTCATGACATCTCGTTCGGTTAAATCATTGCGTGGGGAAGATGGTAAGGTGAATGAAGTACAAATCGTTCACAAAGATGGTACTGAAGAAATTCTTCCAATGGACCATGTCATCGTCAACTATGGAAATATTTCATCTCTTGGACCTATTAAAGAATGGGGTCTTGAGATGGAGAAGAATTCTATCGTTGTAAATACACGTATGGAAACAAATATTGAAGGAATTTACGCAGCAGGAGATGTGACCAATTACGATGGTAAAGTGAAACTGATTGCTGTTGGACTTGGTGAAGCACCGATCGCTGTAAATAATGCGAAAGCTTACCTTGATCCAAAAGCTCGAGTACAACCATTGCATAGTACAAGCGTATTTTCATAATTGAACAAACAAAAGCCCCGAAGACATGTCTTCGGGGCTTTTGTTTACTTCGTTTTAGAATCTGCCTCAGGTGGGCTAAACAAATTTGAGACAAGTAGTCCCATAATTAGTGCAACCGCGCTCATGACAAACGGAGTACCACTTTCAGGAATACCCGGGTAAATGACGAAAATAGAACCGATGATGAGACCAATAATAATTGCAAAGGTCAATGTTGCGTGTTGGTTGAGTAGGTAATGGATGATTTTACTGCTAATGACAAAACCTAAAACAACACCTAATCCAATTACAATGATGATAGGGATATTGAAGTCAGATAATGCTCCAATTGCTGTTGAATACATACCGAGCAATAGAAGTACAAAGGAACCACTAATACCTGGCAATAGCATCGCTGTGCTCGCAGCCCAGCCTGATAAAAACAATACGACTGTAGTGGCAGGTGTCAAGGATGTAATGATCGATGTATCAGCCGGCGCTATAAATGCAGTCATCGCTAACAAAACACCAACTACCAGTAAGACAACATAATGCCATGCTTTAAACGTTGATTTTATTTTTGCTTGCTTTGCCATGAATGGTAGAATTCCGATAATTAACCCCATGAAAAAGAACTGCGTTGGAGCATTGTAATTTGCTAATAAGAATTTGATTACTCGGCTAAACAGTAATAACGTCATACCCATTCCTATCGCAAGTGGTAATAGGAAGCCAATATGTTTCCGCCAATCTTTACTGAAAATGCCACTGATTGAAGTGAGTAAACGGTCATAAATCCCTAACATAAAAGCAATAGTTCCTCCGCTTACTCCGGGTATTAAATCACTTATACCCATTAAGAACCCTCTATAAATATTTCTCCATTCCATTTGTACATCCTCCAATTTAGTGCTTGAATCTATGACGTAACTTAGAAAGGAAATGTTCCTATTCTACCTACAAATAAGGGGAGATTCAGGCATAGAAAAACGCATAGTCGGATGGTGCCGTCTATGCGCCATTTTCATTCATTATGATACGTGTGTTTCTGCACGGTGAGCTTCAATCTTTGCCAACCGATTATTGAACTCTTCTTTAGTTAGGTCGTGTTCAACAAAATACCGGTTACGTGGATGTGTACGGCATTCGTCTGAACAACTACGCATGTACATATGTTCGTTTTCTTCTGAGCAAAGGATTTTAGCATTACATTCAGGATTCGCACAGTTTACATAGCGCTCACAAGGTGAACTGTCAAAGTGATCACGGCCGACAATTACGTGCTCGACTTGGTTTACAGGCACTGCAATCCGCTCATCAAATACATAACATTGTCCGTCCCATAATTGACCTTTCGCAACTGGGTCTTTACCGTACGTGACGATTCCGCCATGTAATTGTCCCACGTCCTCATATCCTTCACGCTTCAACCACCCTGTGAATTTTTCACAGCGAATTCCACCTGTGCAGTAGGCAAGAACTTTCTTACCATCAAGCTGTTCTTTGTTTTCCCGAACCCAATCAGGTAAATCACGGAAGTTTTCGATGTCTGGTCGGATGGCACCGCGGAAATGACCTATATCGTATTCGTAGTCATTACGCGCGTCAATGACGACTGTGTTTTCATCTTGCATTTGTTCTAAAAATTCGTCAGGAGAAAGATAAGTTCCTGTAGTTTCTAAAGGATTCACATCATCTTCCAAGCTTAAATTGACGATTTCTTTACGTGGACGCACGTGCATTTTTTTGAATGCGTGTCCTTCTGAATCATCTATTTTAAACCAAAGGTCTTCAAAACGCGGATCACTCTTCATATGGTCCATATACGCATCTGTTTGTGCGATGGTACCTGAACATGTTCCGTTAATGCCTTCTTCACCTACTAAAATTCTGCCTTTTAAGCCGGTTTCCTTACAAAATTGCAGATGCTCCGCAGCAAACGTTTCGGGATCTTCAATTTGAACGTACTTGTAAAACAACAATACTCGATAATTTTCTTTTTCCATGGTCCTAACCACCTTCTGTTTTTTCACTTTGCAATAGGGTAAAACAGTCGGCCCGGTGCAATTACAGTTTTTTACACATAAAAGCAACCCGCATTTGCAAGATCCGGGACAATGACAGTATATCACAAAAACTGAATCTGAAAAAGTGAACAAAATTCGACTAGAAACAATTGTAATCTATCAACTTTTGTACTAGTATTTAGTATAGATATAGAAACTAGATTTTTCCATGGAAATGAAATTCTGCTGAATTTGATGACGTAGATTATTTGGAAGTATACGTATGAAGGGGTTTTACAGTTATGAAGAAAACGTTCGGAAACGGAAGATTTAAATTAATCGATGTATTGCTTACAACAATTATAGTATTTTTAGCAATGACAGCCATTCTGCTAGTTTTTTCAAAAGGAAGTTCTGACAATCAATTAAAATCTGCCCAAAGTCCATCATCTGACAAAGATGCGGTTGTTGTGGACAAGTCAGACTCCAAATACGATGGTATTAAAATCGTTACTGAAACCTCAAATGACCCATTAGGAAAATATGCAGTTCAATATCCACAAAGTAAAAATGAAGACTTTAATGATAATGTGCTAACGTATATCAAACAAGCGAAGAAAAGCTATTTCGAAGCGATCCGTAATGTGAAAATAGAAGATAACAAAAGAAAAAGCGAACTGAACATTTCTTATGAAACGCATGTTGATAAGAAAGGGAACTATTCCTTTGTATTGATGAATAACCAGTCTCTTCAAGGAAGTAAACGTCTTTCAGAAATTGAGTCATTCCACTTAAATTCAAAAACAGGCGAGCAGCTTAATATACAAACTGTTTTCAAGGAAGACCCAAGTACGTTGCAAAAAATGACAGAGCGAGTCAGAAATACTATCCAGCAAACAGACAAATTAAACGATGGATTGATTAGCGACAAAATGCAAGTCCGTACGGAGCCAGAATGGAAAAACTATGAAAATTATGCGATTACTGAAAAGTCCATGGTATTCTATTTCGAACGTGGCTCATTGAAAAATGGGAAGGCTGGACCTCAGATTGTAAAAATTCCCATTGACGAAATGAATGACTTGTTAAAACCGGAATTTCAAGTAGCTGCAGCACCACAAACTGGAAGCGATAAAGTGGACAAACCTGGTTCTTCTAGTAAAGAGAATCCTGAGAATGTAAAAGATAAGGAAAATAGCTCTAAAAATGATGGAACGAAAGATGATCAGCAAGCAGGGGGAGAAACTGCTCCACCTCAATCAGAAGCACCGCATGAAAAGAGAATCGCACTTACATTCGATGATGGTCCAGATCCTAAAACTACAATTCAAATACTGGATACGTTAAAAAAGTATGATGCGAAAGCAACGTTTTTCATGCTGGGAAGTCGCGTAGAATATTATCCTGAGACGGCTAAAGCTGTGAAAGCAGCAGGTCATGAAATCGGAAATCATTCTTGGAATCACCCCGATTTAAGTAAAATGCCATTACCAAAGGCATTAGAGGAGATTAATCGTACCACTGCCATCATCCAAAAAGTGACTGGGGAGAAGCCGACTGTTTTCCGACCTCCATATGGTGCTTATACGGAGCAGTTGACCAAGCAAACCATCCCACCTATCACATTATGGAATGTGGACACGCTAGATTGGAAGTATCGAGATGCTAATAAGCTGCTAGAAGAAGTGAAAAAGACGACTAATGATGGAAGCACCGTTTTAATGCACGACATCCATCAGTCAACAGCGGACGGATTGGATAGTGTCATGGCTTATTTACAAAGCCAGGGATATAAATTTGTCCCTGTTTCTGAATTACACAAATGAAAAAAGAACGTACAGAGGAATTCTAAATCCCTGTACGTTCTTTTTTTATATGATGATTTTAGTAAAACGCTTAGTTGACGAGCACATCTTCCATAGAGATATCAAGTGCTTTCGCAACACCTTCACCATAAGCTGGATCCGCGTAATGACAGTGTTTGATGTGTCTGATTTTAATTTCTTTTGGTGCATCGCCCATATTGTCCGCTGTATTACTGAATAGCAGTTGTTTTTGTTCATCATCCATAAGATTGAAGAGTTTTCCTGGTTGTGTGAAGTAATCATCATCATCTTCACGGAAATTCCAGTGATCTGCAGCACCGTGCAATTTCAATGGAGGTTCTCTGAAATCAGGTTGTTCTTGCCACTCACCTACACTGTTTGGCTCGTATGAAGTTCTGCTACCATGATTGCCATCTACACGCATTTGGCCGTCACGATGGAAACTGTGGAACGGACATTTTGGCGCATTCACTGGAATTTGGTGATGATTGACACCTAGACGGTAACGCTGTGCATCGCCATAAGAGAAAAGACGCGCTTGCAACATTTTGTCTGGTGAAAAGCTGATTCCTGGAACGACTGCAGCTGGAGTGAAGGCTGCTTGTTCGACTTCTGCAAAGTAGTTCTCTGGATTTCTGTTTAGTTCAAACTCACCTACTTCAATAAGAGGGAAGTCGCCTTTGTACCAAACTTTTGTTAAGTCAAACGGATTGTAAGGCATATTTGCTGCTTCTTCTTCAGTCATCACTTGAACGTACATTTTCCATTTCGGGAAATCGCCATTGTCGATACTGAGAAGTAAATCGCGCTGATGGCTTTCACGATCTGTTGCGATTGTTTTGCTAGCTTCCTCATCTGTTAGGCTTTCAATTCCTTGTTGTGAGCGGAAATGGAATTTCACATAGTAACGCTCGTTGTCTGGGCTAATGAAGCTATAGGTATGGCTTCCAAAACCGTGCATATGACGATATGTGCGTGGGATTCCACGTTCACTCATCAAAATTGTGATTTGATGAAGTGCTTCCGGTAGTGACGTCCAGAAATCCCAATTGTTTGTCGCGCTTCTTAAGTTAGTGCGTGGATCACGCTTAACCGCGTGATTCAAATCTGGAAATTGAAGTGGATCTCTAAAGAAGAAGACAGGCGTGTTATTTCCGACCATATCCCAGTTTCCTTCTTCTGTGTAGAACTTCAATGAAAATCCGCGGATGTCACGTTCTGCGTCCGCTGCACCACGTTCACCTGCAACCGTTGAAAATCGTGCAAACATTTCGGTTTTCTTTCCGACTTCTGAGAAGATTTTTGCTTTTGTGTACTTCGTAATGTCATTCGTCACTGTAAAGGTACCATATGCACCTGATCCTTTTGCGTGCATGCGGCGTTCAGGAATGACTTCCCGATCGAAGTGAGCAAGCTTTTCAATGAGCCATACATCTTGAAGCAGTAGAGGACCTCTTGGACCTGCAGATATTGAATTCTGATTATCAACTACAGGAGCACCTGCAGCAGTTGTTAACTTATTTCGAGATCCATTCTCATTATTGTTCATGTGTATTCCTCCTATGTAAGGGTGTGTGAAACTGTAAGTTAACTATAGCAGAGGGTTTCTTAGATAGCTAGCATTTTGTTTAGAATTATTATCGTTAAGTAAAAGTTATTGTTAACAGATAGTTAGAGTTACAAGAATTCTATTTTTGGGTGATGATTTCTACGAAAACAGTACCTTGTGACAACATTTCAACATTAGACCCTGAAAACCCCCTGAAGTTTTGAGCTTTGTAACAGATCATACGCTAATTGCTCACAAACTATTTTGGCGTTTAATTTATAATGGAGACAGATTGAGATTGAGGGGAGAGGTAGAGATGGAAGAGGTTTTACTTTCACGAATCCAGTTCGCATCGACAACATTATTTCACTTTATATTTGTCCCGTTGTCTATCGGATTGGCGCTGATCATAGCGATCATGCAAACGCTCTACGTTGTTAAAAAGAAAGAGATTTATATGAAAATGACAAAGTTTTGGAGTGTGTTCTTCCTCATAAACTTTGCAATTGGAGTCGTAACAGGAATTTTCCAGGAATTCCAATTCGGGATGAACTGGTCGACATATTCCAGATTCGTAGGAGATATTTTTGGAGCTCCATTGGCTGTTGAAGCTTTACTAGCATTTTTCTTGGAGTCTACATTTATAGGGATTTGGATCTTTGGAGCTCAAAAGCTGTCTAAGAAACTTCACCTAGCTTCTATATGGCTTGTTTCTATTGGAACAATTATGTCTGCATTCTGGATTCTTGCAGCGAACTCGTTCATGCAAAATCCTGTAGGCTACGTATTACAGAACGGCCGTGCAGAAATGAACGACATTGTCGCACTTCTTACAAACGAAAAACTTTGGGTAGCATTCCCACATACGATTTTCGGAAGTATTGCAACGGGTGCATTCTTCGTTGTCGGAGTTAGCGCATTCTATCTTGTTAAGAAGCGTCAAGTAGATTTCTTTAAGAAGTCTATCGGAATCGGTTTGCTCGTTGGTCTTGTAGGTGGATTAGGTCTTGCGTTCACTGGTCACTCTCAAGCTCAGTATTTAATGCATGCGCAGCCAATGAAAATGGCGGCTGCTGAAGGACTTTGGCAAGATAGTGGAGATCCGGCAGCATGGACATTAATAGCAAATATTGATTCGGAAAATCGTGTAACGACAGGTCGAATCGAAATACCTTACTTATTGAGTTATCTAACGTACAATGAGTTCTCTGGTAAAGTATTGGGAATGGAAAGTCTAGAAAAACAAATGATTGAGAAGTATGGAGAGGGAGATTACATTCCTCCAGTGAAAACAACATTCTGGAGTTTCCGCATCATGGCGGGAACAGGTGGAGCACTCGTTGTTACGAGTATTCTTGGTTTGTTCCTATTGTTCCGCAAAAAAATCGCTTCAACAACTTGGTATTTGAAAGTGATGATTCCAGTCATTTTCCTACCGTTCATCGGGAATTCGTTCGGTTGGATCATGTCAGAAATCGGCCGTCAACCATGGGTCGTCAATGGTCTCATGAAGACTGCAGATGGAGTGTCACCTAACGTTTCAGCGGGACAGATTTTGTTCTCACTGATTTCATTCTCAACAATCTATGCGATCCTCGGGATCATTATGGTTATATTATTTGTGAAGGTCATTCAACGCGGACCTGAAGAGCGTAAGCAAAAAGACGTATCCGTTACAGATCCGTTTAATGTAGGAGGCGTGTCTAATGGCTCTAAGTGAGTTATGGTTTGTGCTAATCGCTGTATTGTTCATAGGGTTTATATTTCTAGAAGGATTTGACTTCGGTGTGGGAATGAGTTTAAAGTTCCTTGCTAAAAATGAAACGGATAAAAAAATGTTGATTCATACGATTGGGCCTGTCTGGGATGCTAACGAAGTTTGGCTGATCACTGCGGGTGGAGCAATGTTTGCGGCGTTTCCTCATTGGTATGCAACGGTTTTCAGCGGGTATTACTTACCGTTTGTCGTGTTGCTAATGGCACTGATCGCCCGTGGGGTTGCGTTTGAATTCAGAGAGAAAATCGAATCGGACAAATGGGTGAAAACGTGGGATTGGGCAATCTTTGCGGGTAGTATTCTACCACCTTTCCTATTAGGTGTCTTATTCTCAAGTATGCTGAAAGGTATGCCTGTAGATGCAGATATGAACATCTACGCTAGTTTCACTGATTTCGTCAATGTCTACACTGTGGTAGGCGGAGTTGCATTTGTGCTTCTCTCTTATTTACACGGATTGCTATTCGTAACATTGAAAACAGAAGGATCCCTTCGTACACGTGCAAAAGAAGCTGCACTTACGATCTATTGGGCAACAGGCGTCGTGATGATTGCGTTTGTTGCGTTAACAGCTGTATACACGGAAGCATTCGCGGACAGAGGACCGATTCTGATTCCACTGTTTGCAGTAGTCTTCGTATTATATGCGTTCCTTCATCGTTTAATTGCCAAAGGACGCGAGGCATTCAGTTTCACAATTACAGGGATTACTCTCATTGCGGTGATGGCTTCGTTCTTCATAGGACTGTTCCCGAACGTAATGATCAGCTCACTTGATTCTGCATACAACATGACTATCCGGGCAGCAGCATCTGGTGATTATTCGTTGAAATTAATGACGTTCGTTGCGCTTACAATGGTACCAATTGTTATTGCGTATACAATTTGGAGTTACTATGTATTCCGTAAACGGATTACGGAAGATGTGGAGCATCTAGAACATTGATGGACCGACATCTTCTTCGGTATAACGGCAGCAAGAAAACCTTTGCGCTTGTCGGGATTTTGACAGTCTTTCAAGCGGCTTTCATCATCCTACAAGCCCTCTCCTTGTCTTCAGCCATTACCCGGATGTTTCACGGGCTAGAATGGAAGGGAACCGTTATATCGCTTGCCGTGTTTTTTGTTGCTCATGCGATTCGTCATTCCCTCCAATGGGGGAAAGAACGAGTTGCACTTAAGTTTGCGGATGATATTGCTCGCTCTTACCAAGACCAGCTCGCTGAAGCGCTTTTACGGGATGGGACAGGAATGGTAGCAAGACAAGGCTCAGGCTCGTTGTTGACCCTTACCTTAGAAGGTGTCCCGAAATTCCGTAAATACGTGGAACTGTTCATACCGAGATCGTTATCGATGGGAATCATTCCAGTTGTAATTTTGCTATATATTGTCACGTCTGATTTAATGTCTGGCGTGACCCTTTTCCTTGTGATGCCAATTTTGATTGTCTTTCTAATTTTAATCGGAATTGTATCGAAGAAAAAGATTGATGACCAAATGGGGACGTACCGTCAACTCTCGAGACACTTTGCGGACTCCATTCAAGGGATTGAAACACTTAAGTTTCTAGGTCGTAGTAAATCTCATGAGAAAGCAATTGAAGAAGTGAGTGACAAATACCGAGTTGCAACGAATCGCTCGTTAAGCTATGCATTTCTGTCTTCGTTCTCACTAGATTTCTTTTCAAGTCTTTCTGTTGCGTTAGTTGCAGTTGAACTTGGATTGAGACTAATCAACGGGGGAATTGGACTTGAAGCAGCACTTGTGATTCTAATTTTAGCACCTGAATACTTTTTACCGGTCCGTGATTTGGGCGCTGATTTCCATGCAACGATGGATGGAAAAGATGCTGCTGATGAAATCCGTGCATTGCTTGCTGAATCAGAAGCAAACGTTCAACAGGATGCTGTTATCGTTCCTATTGTTACAAAAACAAGCAGCTTTTCAGCGATCTCCATTGGAAAACTAGGAGATCATGATATCGAAATTACAAAAGATGTACAGTTTTCTGCGACTGGTGCACAAAAAATCGGAATTATCGGTGCTTCAGGGGCTGGTAAGTCTACATTGATTGACTTGTTGGCTGGCTTCACCTCTCCAACTAGTGGTGAATTTAAAATCGGAGAACAGTCTGTAGATTCGCTTGCTTCAGATTCCTGGCGCAAACAAGTGACGTACATTCCACAACACCCGACGATTTTCTCAGATACTCTTGCAAATAACATTCGTTTTTATCATCCAGAAGCAAGTGACGACACGGTTTTTAAAGCCGCACAAGCAGCAGGACTGGAACAACTGGTCGGTGAACTGTCGAATGGCTATGAAGAGATGATTGGTCAAGGTGGACGACCACTTTCCGGAGGGGAAGAACAACGTGTTGCGATTGCCCGTGCATTGTTAGAGGATACCTCAGTCTTGTTGTTGGATGAACCGACAGCCCATTTAGATATCGAAACAGAACACGAAATCAAACAATTGCTACTCCCGATACTTGAAGAACGTCTCGTGTTCTTTGCAACACATCGTTTGCACTGGATGAAAGAGATGGACTGGATTCTTGTCATGGAAGATGGACATATTGCTGAACAAGGAACTCACGAAGAACTGTCTGCTCAAGACGGAGTCTACAGCAAATTAGCACGTGCACAGCGGGAAGGGATGGTGCTATGAACTACGTCAAAAGCTTCGTTACTCCATATATGAGTAAGTATTGGAAGTTAATGTCGGTTGCTGTTCTATTAGGCATTTGCGCATCCTTATCTGCTGCTCTTCTAATTTTTGCGTCGGGGTACTTGATTTCCGCTGCTTCTGAACGTCCAGAAACCATTTTGCTTGTGTACGTTCCAATTGTCTTAGTCCGTGCGTTTGGTTTATCTCGTGCAGCATTCAGTTATGCTGAACGGATGACAGGGCATAACGCCGTATTGAAAGTGTTATCTGAAATGCGCGTGCGCCTATACCGTGCATTAGAACCACAAGCGTTGTTCATCCGCTCACGTTTTAAGCGGGGCGACTTGCTAGGGACATTGGCGGATGATATCGAGCATTTACAAGACGTTTACATCCGTACGCTATTCCCGACGATAAGTGGATTGTTCATATTTGTATTTGCAACCGTATCCGTGTCTGTTTTTGATTGGAAATTCGGTTTGTTCATCGGACTCTGTTTGAGTGTGATTGCTTTCGTCTATCCGATGTTGTCATTAGTGATGATGAAAAAACACCAACAGAAATCGAAACAACAACATACGAAGTTGTATCATACACTTGGTGATGCCGTTTACGGAATTCGCGATTGGCTCATCAGTAGCAGAACCTCGGATTTCCTTAGTAAATTCAAGGCAGAGCGCAATGATAGTTATGAAACAGACAAAGAACTTGCAAAACGGGACCAGAATAGAACATTCCAACTGCATCTGATTTCTGGTGTCATTACAATGATTGTAGGAGTATGGGCAGGAATGCAGGCTATAGAAGGTACTATTTTGCCAACCTATATTGCAGCATTTACGCTGGTTACGCTCCCAATTATTGAATCGTTAATTCCGATTTCACATGCTGTGGAACGAATTCCTGCTTACAAAGAATCGTTTGCTCGTATCCAACACACGGAAGATACAGCCCTTTCGGTATTCAAGTCATCTGTAACAGTGGATGAAATTCCGTCAACTGTAGATATCCTAGTAGAAGGCGTGTCATATGCATACGAGTCGGAAAAAAGACAAGCCCTGAAACAAGCCACCCTTGAGATTAAACAAGGGGAAAAAGTGGCGATTCTTGGTAAAAGTGGTGCAGGTAAATCGACGTTTGTTCAGCTTTTATTAGGTGCGTTGAAGCCAGATGAAGGGACGATTCAGATAAACGGTAGATCACCAGAACAATATGGTGAAAATATTCATCACATCGTGAGTGTGTTAAACCAAAAACCTTATTTATTTGGCACGACGATAGAAAATAATATTCGTCTTGGGAATCCTTCTGCTACAACGGAGGAAGTTGAACGGGTTATTCGTCAGGTCGGTTTAGAGGACTATCTCAACAAACTACCTGATGGCCTTCAAACGCAAACGGAAGAAGCTGGCCGCCGATTCTCAGGAGGTGAGAGGCAGCGTATTGCGCTCGCCCGTATTTTGTTAAATCACACTCCTGTTGTCATTGTGGATGAGCCGGCAGTCGGACTTGACCCAGAAACAGAACGTGACCTCATTCAGACGATGATAGAAAGTCTGAAAGGGAAAACTGTCATCTGGATTACCCATCATTTGATGGGGATGGAACTGATGGACAACATTGTGTTTTTAGAAGCTGGAGAAATATCGGATGAAGGAACACACAACGAACTACTTGAAAGTTCAGCTCGCTATCGGCGTCTTGTTGAGCTGGACCGTGGGATCTAAATTCGATTAGTCATAAATGCGTCCTAAGGGAATATATAGTAAACAGAAAAGACTATGACGAATGTGGTTTACAACTACATTTGTCATAGTTTTTTTCTTGTTTTTTGAGAATTACTTAGTTTTGTTTGAGGAATGACGATATACAAGAAGAGGATATAAAAACGTCCATAATAGATCTGTGTGAACTCTATTATGAAAGATAGGAGACCACCATGAGGACAACAAAAAAGCCGCTAGCATTGATCATCTTATCATTAGTATTCGTTGTGACCGTGCTTTTTCTTGTAAATGAATATAAGAGTGAGAGAACTGAAACTTCCGAAGCGGTTTACAAAGAGACAGGGGAATTGTTGGACGATGTTGCTGACGAAGCGAATCGTTTTGGGAACGAACGAGTTGGGGAACTCGAGCTCATTGCGAAATACATAGCTATCATTGCGGATGATAAAGAAGAATTGCAATCATTTTTAAAGCAACAAAATAGTAAAATGCCATTTTTAGCAGGGCTTGGGTTCATATCTCCGGATGGAGAAATCATGGCGGCTGACGGTTCGCGTTTTTCAGTGAAAGAGCGTGAAGCGTTTGACCGCGCGATGTCAGGACATATCACAACGAGTGAGTTATTTAATTTTGAACAAAATCCTGATCTTCAGGTAACCGCAATTTCAGTGCCTGTAAACAAAGACGGTAAAGTCATCGGTGTGCTCTCAGGTGTTATTAGTATGACTGACATTATCCATCGTCTCGTGAGCGATACGTCCTTACTCGGAACGGTCTATTTAATAAAAAACGAGCAGGTCGTCTATACATCTGGGGATGAAATTTCGGAAGCGGACTCCATTCACAAGAGTCAACGAATTTTGGACGGAATTCCAAATGCACCGTCTGGTGTAGTGGTGGAAGATGAGAAATCAGCACATTACCTTTTTTACAAAATGGCTTGGAATGATTGGATAACCGCGGTCGATTCTGCCGGACATCCTGATATGGAAAAGATGTCAGCGAAGCGATGGCATTATACATTCATTGCATGTTTGGTTTTGATAATGTCGATTGGAAGTTATCTTTATATTTTAAAGTTGGAGAAAAGACAACGACGTGCTGCCCGTCAAGATGTCCTTACCCAATTAGGCAACTTGGTGAAATTAGAAGAAGACGTCAATTACTTCCAGCAGGAAAAACAGGAGTCTAGCACTATCATTCTTTTAAACCTACTTGAATTCAAAAATATTAACAACTGGGCTGGGTACGAGAGCGGTAACCAAATCCTAATGAAAGTAGGGAAGAGGCTTTCTGATGGGCTAGTTGAAAGGCATACGACTTATCGAATCGGAGGAGGAGAGTTCGCGGTGTTGCTCCCTGGAAACAGAACGAGGAAGCAAGCCGAAGAAATAACGGCTAACTTGTGTGATCTTATCCAAAGACCTTTCGAAAGTGTGAACCATGAAACCATACGTTTGAAGGTTTACGCAGGTATTCGGAACGTAGATGTCGACTCAAAAGGAAAAGCTACTCAATTCATTAACGATGTCGTATTTGCTTGTCAAGAGGCACGACGTTTGACAGAAACACCGTACGCCTATTTTACTGACAAACTGGAACAACTCGATAGTGAGCGGAAATTATTCGTAAAGGAACTCTCTGACGCATTAAATCGAGGAGAATTCAAACTCGTTTACCAGCCGATTTTTAGTTTTAAGGACGATAAGTTCGTAAGCTTCGAGTCGTTACTCCGCTGGGATTCAGCTGAATTCGGTATGGTGAGCCCATTAGAGTTCATTCCACTACTGGAAGAGTCGGGGATGATCTTGGAAGTTGGGGATTGGATTATTCAAGAGGCGGCATTACAGGTTAGGAAATGGCGGAGTGAAGGGTTTTCTGAGCTTTACGTCACAGTGAATGTTTCCGTGAAACAGCTTCTAGATGAATCCTTTATCTCACGAGTACAGGATATCTTGTTAGAAACAAAAGCATCGCCGGATAGTCTGGTATTCGAAATTACCGAATCGGTTGTTGTTGAAGATAGTGAAAAAGCGCTACAAACTGTTACAAAGTTGAACGATCTTGGAATTAGCACAGCGTTAGATGATTTCGGTACGGGGTATTCTTCATTGGCGATTCTAAGCCTACTACCGTTTCAATATTTGAAAGTGGATCGTTCATTTTTGGATGACTTAGACAGTACTGATTCGCAAGCTGCATCGGTTTTGAGAGGAATAGTTTCAATTGCTTCGGGGCTAGGTCAAGTGACCATCATGGAAGGAGTGGAAACGAAAGAGCAGCTGGATGTGTTAAAAGAAATCGGAGCAGATCGTATCCAAGGCTACTATTTCAGTAAACCAGTTCCACCCAACCAAGCATTCAAACTTCTTTGAACAACATAAAAACACTCCGTGCTTAGCGGGGTGTTTTGTCTTTTGCATCGTTGACTCTGAAAATGAAGGATAACCACAGGCCGTTGATCTCCGTTCCGGACGGGCGCTTTCCGGGGGCTTGCCCTCAGCCTCCTCATCGCTTCGAATGCAAAGATGTGCTCCCAACGTTGCACTTATGCTCGCAAAAGCCGTTCTTCGTTACGGCTTTTCCTGCGGGGTCTTCAAAACACGTGCTCCTAACGCTTCGCTTTTACTCGCAAAAGCTGTTCTTCGTGACAGCTTTCGCTGATCCCCAGGAGTCGCCGTCCTGCACTTCAATCAACTGAATGTCCTATGACACATTCACATCATTCAAGCAAAGAATGCAATTGGAGATCTCCGTGTCCAGCTGGCAAGACTAACTAGATGTAGCGTAAGATTTGGAACACCGATATGAAATCAAAGAAGTCTATAGAAATGTAAGGAGACAGTTGAACGCGTCTTTGTCGATGCCAAGGAAAAGCATAGTATGCGATGGACAACCCTAAGAGATTTAGTGTATTGGATGATTGACATTATTTTGAGTGCAACAGGACCTAAGCTAGGACTCCTAGATAGGGGATATAGATTTGTAATTAATGGATAAATGAAGGTGAAACAAATGCTGCCTCTAATCTACGAATAAGATGGTCTTAAGGATCTAACTGTTCGATCGTAAGCATTTCCATCACATCATTTGATAGTTGGGAGATACTGTTGATTGTAGCGGAGAGCGGCGACTCCGGAGGGATCAGCGAAGCTCGAAGACCCTGGACTGAGCAAAGCGAGGGAAGCGACTGAGAGCAAGCCCCTCGGAAAGCGTCCGCTCGCAGCGGAAATCAACTTTTCATAGTTGATTCTATTGTAAAAGAAAAAGACTGTAGGCAATCCCAGTGTGTACTGGAGTTTGTCTACAGTCTGATCATTCCGCACTTAGCGGAGTGTTTAAAACGGCCAACCGAACAAATAGCCGAGTGTTATGCATATAATACCTGAAGCAGTTGTGCCGAGTGAGGAGAACAGCATATATCGTTTTACAGCCATGCCACTCATTCCTGAAAAGCAACAAACAAAATGACGCATTCCTGGAACGAAAAAGCCTAACGTCACTGTCCAGGAACCATAGCGGCCGAACCATCGTTCTATTCGTAGCACCCGTTTTTCGGACAGACCGACCCATTTACCGAACCGCTCAACAATTGGACGTCCCACTTGTTTTCCGATTGTATAGGTTACAAGAGTTCCGATGAACACACCCAAAATTGCAATAGCCATAGCTCCTAAAAAATTGAACAGTCCAGCAGAAGACAAGTATCCTGTAAAGACGATTAAGAACTCATCTGGCATTGGTAAACCGAATATTCCAAGCGCTAGAAATAGAAAAACTGCAAAATACCCGTAATGGGTAACGAAATCTTGAAAAACACTCACTTACATCCCTCTTTTGTCACTTCTTTGATGTTCACGTTCGTGGTAGCCATTGACCGATTGGGTCTCCAACATGGATTGCACCTTTTTCTTGAATTGTAGCAGAGAAATGGGAGTCACCTGCGACAAACAAAAGAATCGTTGAGCCGAAAGAGAAATACCCGAAATCCTCTCCTTTTTTAGCTTCTTTTGAAGAAGAGTAGAGCTGTACGGAGTTTACATTGAGTGCGCCTACTTTGACAAGGGCTATCTTGTCATAAGTTGTTGCAAGCTCGGTTATCAATCTATAGTTTGTTTCAAACGGTTTGTCTCCGTATGTGAGTCCCATTGTATTAACAGGATATGATTTATTTCCAAGAGCGTAGCGGTTAATGACTGTACCATCCGCAGGGTAATGAAAGTGATGATAATCTGCTGGGGATAAGTAGAATACAAAGTACCAACCATTTTTATAAGCAGATGCACTCTTCTCATTCATGAATATTTCATTTATACTGTATGTATGACCTTTAATTGTAAATTGGTGTCCTTCTTCCACACGTCCGTACGAACTTAGCTGTCCGTCAGAAGGGGAGATAAGAATTTCAGGCGACTCATTGAAAGGTCGTGCTCCGGATTTTAGATTGCGAGTGAAAAATGCTTGCAGGCTGTCATAGTGTTCTCTCGGATATTCCATAATGGACTCATCGATTTTATAGGCTTTTGAGTACGTCTTAATAAGAGGTTTGCTTAGACGTGAGGCTGACAAGTGACGAAGAATCCCAGAAGAAATTGGATTTCCAGTCAATTCCACTAATGATTTAAGAAGTTTCTTTTTCAATACAATCACCATCTTTAACTAGTATTTATTATAAGGAGGTTTGATATGTTTTCATTTAGATATATTGATTATACTAAAGTGAAGGCCCAACTGGCGAATGCAATTACTTTAGTCAATTTAAGTTTCGGAGTTATTGCTATTATACTAATTTCGCAAGACTTGTCACACATGAGTTTGGTATTTATTTTTTTAGCAGCTTTATTCGATCGTTTTGACGGTATGACTGCTCGTCACTTCCATACAGAATCTGCTTTTGGTAAAGAATTAGATTCGTTAAGTGATATTATATCGTTTGGCATCGCACCAGCGGTCCTTATCTACCATACAGCTTTATCTGGAATGCTTTGGGTAGGGCTCGCAGCGACGATTATCTATATTGCTTGTGGGGCGGTTCGATTGGCCCGGTACAATGTTGAAGAGTTCGACGGAGTATTCCGTGGCGTTCCAATTACAGCAGCAGGTGTTATTTTAACTGCATTATATTTCGCAGTTCCATATGTGGCAGCACCGTATCTTGTCATTGCAATGCTCGTTCTTTCTTGGGCGATGGTCAGCAACTTTAAAATTTCTAAAGTATAATAGCCGACCTCTTCACTTAGCTGCTATTCACATAGTTGAGTGAAGAGGTTATTAAATTGAAGAATGATTTGGTCCGTGTTATAATTTTATTTCGTTAAAAATGGAGGCGTACCCAAGAGGCTGAAGGGGGCTGACTCGAAATCAGCTAGGGCGTGCAAGCGCCGCGGGAGTTCAAATCTTCTCGCCTCCGCCATACATACATTGAACCGTCTTTGCAACTATGCGAGACGGTTTTATTTTGTCTTGGAGTTCACATTTAGAAGTGTCCCCATGTTCGTTCCATTCTCCTTACCAATCTGCTATTCTTAGAGTAGACAATCAACGGAAAGGAATGATTGAAATGGCAGGACCAGCTTTAAAACAACTACATTCTCACCGAGCTATTCACGAAGGTGGACTATCTGGTGCAATCGGAAAAACGGAGATGCTGATTGACTTCCTTCAAGAAGGGGATCAGAAAAATGCAGAACGAGCGGCCAATGATTTAGTGGATTACTGGAAGACTCGAGTAATCAGTCATGCGGATGCAGAAGAGGATGGGTTTTATCAAGAAATCGTTACCGAAAATCCTACGATGGAAAAATCAGTTACACAGCTAACACGTGATCATGATTTGATAAGAATCATCGTTGCGGACATAGAAGTGCTTAGAGAGACGGAAGGGATTAGTCCGAGCGTCCTACAAAAGTTTTATGCGTTATTGGTTGTGAACGAAATCCATAGTCGTGAAGAAGAACGTCTGTTATTTACAGAATCACCTTCAAAAGACGCTTGAAACGTATAGAATTTTCTTGCATGTCTTCGCGCAAAGAGACGAATTCCGATGAAAGGAGGACACTAAATGATGCAACAAGCACTTGCCGTGCTCGCTGAAAAATTCGGGTATACATCATTCCGCACAGGACAAGAGCAAGTCATCCAGCATGTTATGGGTGGACAGGACGCTCTGTGTGTCATGCCAACGGGTGGCGGTAAATCATTGTGCTACCAAGTTCCGGCAATGTTATTAGATGGAACGGTCCTCGTCATATCCCCACTCATTTCCCTTATGAAAGATCAGGTAGACGCACTGTGGCAGCTTGGGATTCCTGCTGCATACATAAACAGTACACTATCATCTGAGGAATATTTCGGTATTCTTGAAAACGCGATTGCAGGACAGTATCGGCTCCTCTATATTGCGCCCGAGCGATTAGAGTCCGAATCATTTATGAGAGAACTAAGTCGCATGAGCGTGCCGATGATTGCAATTGATGAAGCGCACTGTATTTCGCAATGGGGTCATGATTTCAGACCGAGCTATAGGAATATTACTCGCGTATTGAACTGTTTTGATGAAAAACCGGTCTTGCTTGCTTTAACCGCGACAGCAACGCCGAACGTTCGGGAAGACATCCGAGTGCAACTTGGAATTCCGCAAGAACAGACGGTGATGACAGGGTTCGAGCGGTCAAACCTGGTGTTTACGGTTGTAAAAGGGCAAAATCGTGAGAAGTTCATCAAAGAGTTTGCAAGTAAAAATAAAGGCGAGGCTGGAATTGTTTACGCGGCAACCCGAAAAGCAGTCGAGAGTATTTATGAGCTGCTGAACCGCTCTGGATTTGAAGTGGCGAAGTATCATGGAGGCATGTCAGATACCGAACGTCATCACGAACAAGAACGTTTTTTAAATGATGAAGCGACGGTGATGGTCGCAACAAATGCGTTTGGAATGGGAATTGATAAGTCGAATATTCGATACGTCATTCATTATCAAATGCCGAAGAATATGGAAAGCTATTATCAAGAAGCAGGACGCGCAGGGCGCGACGGACTCGATAGTGAATGTGTGCTCCTTTTCGCATCACAAGATATTCAGACGCAACGCTTTCTAATCGACCAATCACCTGATCCTTCTAGAATTCCAGCAGAACTCGAAAAGTTGCAAGGGATGATTGACTATTGTCATACGGAAAATTGTTTGCAGCAATACATTGTGACATACTTCGGTGAAAAAGATGCTCCGAAATGTGGAAGATGTGCTAATTGCACAGATACACGTGAGCAGATGGACGTTACGCTGGAAGCCCAAAAAGTGCTGTCATGTGTCATTCGAATGGGACAACGTTTTGGTAAGACGATGATTGCTCAAGTTTTGACAGGGTCGAGGAACAAAAAATTGCTGGACTTTAAGTTTCATGAACTGACCACATATGGGTTACTGAAAGAAAAGAATGCGAAGGAAGTTTCCGATTTTATCGAGTTTCTGATTTCAGCGAACTGTTTACAAGTCGAAAACGGACAGTTCCCTACGATTCGGGTGGCAGAGCGTGGAAAAGAAGTCTTGCTTGGCAATGATAAGATTATGCGCAAAGGTTCATTTGTCTCAAAAGTACTTACAGAAAACGATCCATTGTTTGAACAGCTTCGACAACTGAGACGTCAGCTTGCTCAAGAAGCGGGAGTTCCACCATTTGTTGTATTCTCGGACAAGACTTTGAAGGATATGGCGATGAAGAAACCGGCAACGTCTGCTGAGTTTTTAGATGTTGTGGGCGTTGGACAAACGAAGCTCGAGATTTATGGAGAGGCGTTCATCGAAGAGATTCAATCTTTTCAACTCCAGGAGATTTGACAATTTACTTACGCAAACAAATATACAAAACAAAAAACATGCTAGATAAGCATGTTTTTTTGTTTTGTTCTCCGTTATTCTTCGTGACTTACTTGCCATTCGATACCGAATTGATCTTTTACTTTACCGTAGCATTTACTGAAAAAGGTCTCCTGTAACTCCATGGACACGTAACCATCCTGTTTGAGCTTTTTAAACGAGGAAGTAAGTTCATCCGTATCATCACTTACGAATGCTAAGCTGATGTTATTACCAACTACAACTGGTGATCCTGGAAATGTGTCTGAGAACATGATCACGTCATTTTTTATTGTAAGACGTGTATGCATAATGAGATCTTTAGCATCTTCAGGTAAAGGATATTCGGGATTTTGAGGTGAGTCACCAAATGTCATAAACTCCGGTTTTTCCGTATTAAAAACGTCTGCATAGAATTCCACTGCTTGGCGGCAATTTCCGTTAAATGTTACATATACATTAATCCCGATAGGAACCACTCCATTCTAATTGTATCAGACAAGTCTGTCTGCTTATCATATCATGTCTGCTATTTGAAAGGTATTAGGAATGAACAGGAGTTCCTAAGATCGAGAACAAGATGAATGGAGTACTAAAAACAGTGGAGAAGCAATGCGTCCACGAAATACAAGGCTCTTTAATATAATCTCTTTGGATTAACCGTTTTAGTGAACCGGTGCTGTCCGTTGTTTGAACAAGCCATAAATGGTATAGGCTGCAACGAGTAGCAAGACCACACCTGTAAAAGCGAATGCTCCTCGGAAATTCAAATTCAATGCACCAATCGTATACGATCCTGCGACAACGCCCATTGAGAAAAACGCATAGAAATAACCGTATGCTTTTCCACGATAAGCGGCTTCAGAGGAGTCGATGAGCAATGAGTTGATGGATGGGAATAGAAATGCAAATCCGACCCCATATAACGCCATTGTTCCATATAGACTAATCAGCTCGTCTGCCTGACTTAGAAGCAACATACTAACACCCATTAAGGAAATTCCGAATGCGAGTGTAATCATTGGTTTCACCCGATCGAAAATACGATTGATCGGCAGTAAAAATACTAAAATTGCCACAATACCGAACGTGCTAAGAAGTGTGCCTGTGGTTTTTGTATCAAAACCTAGTGCTTCGACCTTTAACGGAAGAATAAGCGCTAGGACACCTTGTGAAAACATAAGGAAGAATGCGCCGGCAAAGGCACGTTGAATGCCTGGGTGGCGGAACATTGCCCCGACGTGTTTCTCTTTTGATTTTTCTTCTGATTTCTTGACTCTTTTCACCGAACGTAATAGCAGAAATGCTAAAATTGCTAGGATTGCCATGATAGCGCCGTTTGCGAGCATGATGGCAGGAGTTCCTTTTAATGGGTTCCCGATGATCGAAGCGACAATTCCGCTATAAGCAGGACCAGCAATCGCAGCCATTCCGACAAACGCACCTGAAATCGCGACACTTTTTCCGCGTTTTTCAGGTTGAGCTCGGTTGGCTAGAAAAGTAAACGCAGCAGGAATGATCAAACCATTCGTAAATCCGTGAATGAAACGGACACCAACAAGTATCCAAGCAACATGGACTGTGGAATATAGCGTCAACGCTAAAGCGTTCGTTAAAAGTCCGATTAGCAAAATGATGAACGGACCTCTCTTATCAGTAACAAAGCCTGAAATGACATTTCCGAAAACATTAGCAAGTGAATAGGTACCGACAACTAGCCCCGCTACGAACGTGGAAGCACCTAAAGAAAGAGCAAATGGACTCATAATCGGTAGCTGGGAGAACAAATCAAAAAATGAAAAGAAAACGATTAAATAAACAAAGAATCGCATACATACGCCTCGTTTCGAGATTTCATAAACCATGCTTATTTTATCATGTTAAGGGTTTAAATCAATGACCAAGGTTAGGGAGTATGGAACAAACAGCACGATGTGTGACAAAATTGTAGAAAACAATTCTTGTTAAGAAAAAATAGCAATCTGGTGAAAAAAACTGTAAAATAACGAATAGTCAAACGAAATGGGGGAATAAGACATGGAATCGAAGATAAGAATTGGAATCGCAGGTTATGGAAACCTAGGTAAAGGGGTGGAGTTTGCGATTGCCCAACAACCCGATATGGAGTTGGTTGGTATTTTCACAAGAAGAGATCCAAGTAGTGTTCAACCAGTCGGTGACAACGTATCTGTGTACCAGTTGGCAGATGTTGAAAAGCATGTGAACGATGTAGACGTCATGATTCTTTGCGGAGGGTCCCGTGCGGATTTACCTGAACAAGGTCCTGCACTTGCGAAGTTATTTACAACGATTGATAGCTTCGATACTCACGCTAAAATCCCTGAATACTTCGATGCTATCGATGCAGCAGCGAAACCCTCGGGCACAACAGCAATTTTGTCTGTGGGATGGGATCCCGGCCTGTTTTCATTGAATCGATTATATGGAGAAACTGTCCTTGCTGACGGTGCCACATATACTTTTTGGGGGAAAGGGCTTAGCCAAGGTCATTCTGATGCGGTTCGTCGCATTAACGGCGTTAAAAATGCCGTTCAATATACAATCCCTTCTGAAGAAGCGATTTCAAAAGTTCGAGCGGGGAAACAACCAGAATTGTCAACAAGAGAAAAGCATGTCCGGGAATGCTACGTCGTATTAGAAGCAGGCGCGGACGCAGCGACTGTGGAAGATACCATTGTTACCATGCCAGATTATTTCTCAGACTATGATACAACTGTTTCCTTCATCTCAGAAGAAGAAATGCAACAAAATCATAGTACGATGCCACATGGAGGATTTGTCATCCGTAGTGGTAAGACCGGAAAAGGCACAAACCAGGTGATGGAATATTCGTTGACATTGGATAGTAATCCTGAGTTTACTTCAAGTGTTCTTACAGCATATGCACGAGCTGCATACAGATTAAATCAACTTGGACAACATGGTGCGAAAACAGTGTTCGACATTCCACCAGGCCTATTATCGCCTAAAGATCCCGCTCAACTTCGTAAAGAATTGTTATAAGAATACCCTGCATACTTTGAAAACAAGATAATTTGTACTATACTAGGAACGTAATTACTTAGGGGGGCGAAGGATTTGGCTAAAATGGATGAAACGCTACACATGCTCAAAGAATTAACCGATGCAAAAGGGACAGGTGGGAACGAACGTGAACCACGTGACGTGATGAAACGCTATATCGAACCATTTGCAGATGAGATTGACCAGGATGGTCTGGGTTCACTAATTGCTAAACATACTGGCGATGCAGACGGTCCTAAAATCATGGTTGCGGGTCACCTCGACGAAGTCGGATTCATGATTTCAAGAATTGACGACAAAGGGTTCTTGAGCTTCCAAACAATCGGTGGCTGGTGGTCACAAGTCATGCTCGCTCAACGCGTGACGATTGTAACGCGTAAAGGGGATTCCATTACAGGAATCATCGGTTCTAAACCGCCACATATTCTACCTGCTGAAGTTCGCAAAAAACCAGTGGACATTAAAGATATGTTCATCGATATCGGTGCTTCATCACGTGAAGAGGCAATGGAGTGGGGCGTTTCACCTGGGGACATGGTCGTTCCTTACTTCGAATTCACAGTCATGAACAACGAAAAATATTTACTTGCAAAAGCTTGGGATAACCGCATAGGTTGTGCAATTGCAATCGACGTTATGAAAGAACTGAACAAACAAGGTCATCCTAATACACTGTATAGTGTTGGAGCGGTCCAAGAAGAAGTCGGTCTTCGTGGCGCTCGCACTGCAGCAAATAAAATCAATCCGGATATCGGGATCGCAGTTGACGTCGGTATCGCTGGGGACACACCTGGAGTTACAGCAAAAGAAGCGTCAGCAAAAATGGGAGATGGTCCTCAAATCATTCTCTATGACGCGTCTATGATCGCGCATAAGGGCTTACGTGACTTTATCGTCGACACTGCTGAAGAAAACAGCATTCCGTATCAATTCGATTCCATGTCAGGTGGCGGAACAGATGCTGGCTCGATCCATTTGAGCGGTAATGGGGTTCCTTCAATAGCCATCACTGTAGCGACTCGCTACATCCACAGTCATGCGGCAATGCTACACCGCGACGACTATGAAAACGCTGTGAAACTTATCGTGGAAGTCATTAAAAAGCTTGATCGAGAAACAGTCGATAAGATTATTTCTGAATAAAAAGGGAAGAGGTAGATCAGAACCTGGTCTACCTCTTTTAATTTTCAATAAAGTATAAAAATACATTTGACTTTATAATTATTCATAATTATACTGTAAATAACCAATTTTATTCATGGAGGATGATTTAATGACAAGCGCATTCGAACTGAAATACATGGAGAAGCAATTGAAGGGAAAAGACTTTTTAGCAATTGAGGATTTTTCAACTGAAGAAATTGCCTATCTGTTAGATCAAGCGGCGAAAATGAAGAAGGATTTTTTAGCGGGAGGCGCAACTAAACCTCTAGAAGGAAAAACTCTAGGAATGGTGTTTGAAAAGAATTCGACGCGAACTCGTATTTCGTTCGATGTGGGCATGTTCCAACTAGGTGGGCATGCGTTGATGATGAACCCAACGGAACTACAAATCGGACGTGGCGAGTCGATTGCAGATACAGCGAAAGTGTTCTCTGAATATCTGGATGGAGTAATGATTCGCGCAAACTCGCATGAAATGGTGAAAGAATTCGCAGACAACGCCTCAATCCCTGTCATTAATGGCCTTACAGATAAATTACACCCTTGCCAAGCACTTGCGGACCTACTAACAATCCAAGAAGTGAAAGGTAAGCTTGCGGGATTAAAACTTGTTTATATCGGGGACGGCAATAATGTCGCGCATTCACTACTCATGGCTGCTGCTAAAATGGGCATCCACACAGCAATCGCTACACCAGTCGGTTATGAAATGGATGCTGACATATCAAAATCTATCGAAAAAGCAGCCAAACAATCGGGCGTGACGATGACACAATTGACAGATCCCGTTGAAGCCGCAAAAGACGCAGACATTTTGTATACAGACGTGTGGGTGAGTATGGGAGACGATGAACAATCAGAAAAGCGACTTGCAGATTTCGATGGCTTTGAAATTAATGACGAACTTGCTGGACACGCGAAATCTGATTATACGTTTATGCACTGTCTTCCAGCACATCGCGGTCAAGAAGTTTCAGCATCGGTTATTGACGGCACACAATCTGTTGTTTTCCAACAAGCAGGAAACCGCATGCATGCACAGAAAGCTTTGCTTGCTGCGTTGCTGTAATAGGATATAAAAAAGGAATCGCATTGCACCTAATAGGTGTATAGCGATCCCTTTTTGTGTTGGAGTCACTGTGCAGCAAATGCGTGCTCGAGTTCACCCGTAATCTTCATCTTTTCCTGATCATCGGCGCGTTGCCAAAGCTTTTCAAAGAACACACCTAAGCCAGGAAGCAGATGCTCTTCTCCTCGCGCAATCGCATCATCCACAACTCCGCGGATATCTTGCGCTTTGTTATCCGTCATATTTGCCGTAATTGCGTCTCTAATTTGAAAATCCATTCATCTGACCTCCTTTCAACGTACTTGAGTTTAGTATCGCCAAAAGGGCTTGTCTTTGATACACTGAAAAGAAAAAAAGGAAGTCATCCTACACTATGAAACGTATTGAATCTACGCAAAATGCACTTGTGAAACATTGGAAAAAGCTTATTACAACAAAAAAAGAACGCGAACGCTCTGAAGAATTCATCGTCGAAGGACACCATCTAGTTGAAGAGGCGTTAAAAATTGAAGGTTCGGTGCTTCACATTATGTTCCGGGAAGATGTTGAAATTCCATTTGAGTTGGAAGAGTCTTCGATTCAAATCATTGAAATGACGAAAGCAGTAGCTGCTGAAATCTCAGAAACAGAACATCCACAAGGGATTTTTGCACACTGCAAACAGCCGATTCCTTCAGAAGACCTGTATTCAGAATGGAAACGTCTTCTATTTATTGACGCAGTCCAAGATCCGGGCAATATCGGAACGATGATTCGTACTGCAGATGCTGCTGGAATGGACGCTGTGATTCTTGGTAAGGGGTGTGCCGATCCTTTTAACCCGAAAACAGTCCGTTCTGGGCAAGGTTCCCATTTCCATATTCCAATCGTAAAAGGGGATTTGAGCGAATGGATTGAACGTGCAAAACAAGGCGGTCTGCAAGTGATCGGAACAGGATTGTCTCAAGCAAAAGATCATTTCACAGTGGACGCATTGCCTGCTTTTGCACTTCTAATGGGGAATGAAGGAGCAGGAGTTTCGGATGAATACCTGGAGCAAGCGGATACAATCGTCAAGATTCCGTTGTATGGTGAAGCAGAGTCGTTGAACGTTGCAGTCGCAGCGGGCGTCTTGTTGTACACATACGCACGTCGCTAAGTCGTTCAAGTATTGAAGTATGAAGCGGATTCCGCTATACTGATGTAGTATACAAGAGCAACAGACAACAAAAGTGTTGACCGGGAAGAGGAAACAGAACATTTGACGCTAGGGAATCCATACCTTGACTGGAAGTATGGATGGTCGAAACTGTTACCGTTCACCCCGCGAGCTGCCTTCAGGACCAGCATAATGCTGTAAAGATGAGCCGGCTACGGACCGTTATTCCGAAGTTGAGAGATCATGTGCACGACTGGCATGATAATCAGGGTGGTACCGCGAATTCGTCCTCGTCCCTTTTTTAGGGGACGAGTTTTTTTGTTTTGTTAAGGTTTGTTATGTGACAGTGTTGAATTGCGTTTCAGGCGGACACTTTCCGAGGGGCTTGATCTCAGTCTCCTCGGCGCTTTGCTTCTGCGGGGTCTTCAATCTACGCTGATCCCTCAGGAGTTGCCGCCCTGCACTCCATTCAACGGCTATATGTCCAAAGAAGGTTACTTCAAAAATCTACTTAACAAAGCTATTTTGAAAGGAGAATGACAATGGAGCAGCAGCTGGAACAGTTAAAACAAGAAGCACTGCAGAAAATTGAAGCCGCGGCGTCAGTGAAAGAACTGAATGACGTTCGCGTAGCTTATCTAGGGAAAAAGGGGCCGATTACGGACCTCTTGAAAGGAATGGGGAAACTACCGGCTGAGGAACGTCCTAAAATGGGCGCACTTGTGAATGTCGTGCGTGAAACCGTTACTACAACGTTAGAAGAAAAAATGGAGTTACTCGAGCTGCAAGCCGTTAATGAAAAACTTGAAAAAGAAACAATCGATATTACACTTCCAGGAAGACCCGTTAAACTTGGCAATCACCACCCGCTGACACGTGTCGTTGAAGAAATCGAAGACTTTTTTATCAGCATGGGCTATGAAGTGGCGGAAGGACCTGAAGTGGAACAAGACTACTACAACTTTGAAGCCTTGAACCTACCAAAAGGTCACCCAGCACGAGACATGCAAGATTCATTTTACATCACGGAAGATGTTTTGTTGCGTACCCACACGTCACCTGTCCAAGCGCGGACAATGGCTGCTAAAAAAGGCGAATCGATCAAGATTATCTGCCCAGGTAAAGTGTATCGTCGAGATAGCGATGACGCGACACATTCTCATCAATTCACACAAATCGAAGGTCTCGTCGTTGGCGAAGACATCCGAATGAGTGATTTGAAAGGGACCCTCGCATTATTTGCGAAGAAGATGTTCGGTGAAGAACGGGAAATCCGTCTTCGTCCAAGCTTCTTCCCATTCACAGAGCCTTCTGTAGAAATGGACATCTCATGCTTCAAATGTGGCGGATCAGGCTGTAACGTCTGTAAGAAAACTGGCTGGATTGAAATTCTCGGAGCTGGTATGGTGCATCCGAATGTTCTTGAAATGGCTGGATATGACCCTACAGTATTCACTGGATTTGCGTTCGGTATGGGACCAGAGCGAATTGCAATGCTGAAGTATGGCGTCGAAGACATTCGTCATTTCTTTACGAACGATATGAGATTTATATCACAATTTAACCGCACAGAAGTGTAAGGAGGAGACCCCATGTACGTATCAACGAAATGGCTAGAAAACTATGTAGATACAAAAGGCATCGCACCTGCGGATCTTGCTGAAAAGATTACACGTGCGGGCATTGAAGTCGATACGATTATCGACCGTTCTGAAGGTTTAACGAACATCGTTGTCGGACACGTTGAATCATGTGAAAAGCATCCGGAAGCAGACAAACTGAACATTTGCCAAGTAAACGTGGGCGAAGAAACGGTTCAAATTATTTGTGGTGCACCGAACGTAGCCGCAGGACAAAACATTATTGCGGCACTTCCTGGCGCGAAATTGCCAGGTGGCATGAAGATTAAAAAAGCGAAACTTCGCGGTGAAGTGTCAAACGGCATGATTTGTTCTCTTCAAGAGCTAGGTGTAGAAGGAAAGACTGTCGCAAAAGCCTATGCAGAAGGTATTTATGTACTGCCAGCTGATGCTAAACCAGGTACAGATGCGCTTTCGTTACTCGGATTGGATGACGTCATCTTGGAATTCGATTTGACACCGAATCGCGCGGATGCACTCAGCATGCTAGGTGTTGCGTATGAAGTCGGTGCGATTTTATCACAAGATGTCAAGCTTCCGACAATTGAGTACACAGCTTCAAACGAAAAAGCAGAAGATGTCTTGACGCTTAAAGTAGAAGCTAAGGAAGACAACCCAATGTACATCGCTAAAGTTGTGAAAAACGTCAAAGTCGCTGAGTCGCCACTATGGCTTCAAAATTACTTGATGGCTGCCGGTGTTCGTCCTCATAACAACGTCGTTGATATTACTAATTTCGTATTGCTTGAGTACGGTCAGCCTTTGCACGCGTTTGACTACGATCGTCTTGAGACAAAGGAAATCGTCGTTCGTCGCGCTGTAGAAGGTGAAAAGATGACGACATTAGATGATGTCGAACGTACATTACATGCGGATCAGCTCGTCATTACGAATGGTAAAGAACCAGTAGCACTTGCAGGAGTCATGGGTGGAGCGAATTCCGAAGTTCACGACGGTACGACAACAGTTGTCATTGAATCGGCTTATTTTGCATCTGCATCAGTTCGAAAAACTTCGAAAGATGTAGGCCTGCGCAGTGATGCGAGTACACGTTTTGAAAAAGGGGTAGACCCGAACCGTGTAGCTGAAGCGGCAGAACGTGCGGCACAATTAATGGCAGAACTAGCTGGCGGAGAAGTGTTGGCTGGAGCTGTTCAGTTCGATGAGCTGGATAAAGAATCAGTCCGCATTATATTGTCACCAGATTATGTGAATCAGCGTCTAGGTATGAAGATTCCAATGGACGAAATGGTTTCGATTCTAGAACGTCTTCAAATCCCTGTAGAAGCAGCGAATGGACAATTAATCGTCGATGCTCCAACACGTAGACAAGATTTGCGTATTAAAGAGGATTTGATCGAAGAAATTGCACGTCTTTACGGATACGATGAAATCCCGATGACACTGCCGATTGGTGAAAGTGTTCCAGGAGGATTGAACAGCTTCCAGGAAAAACGCCGTCTCGTTCGTCGTTATATGGAGAGTGCTGGTCTTTATCAGGCGATCACGTATTCACTAACTTCACGTGCAGAATCCCAAAGCTTTGCGCTGGAGACAGCACCGGTAACAGAGCTTCTTATGCCGATGAGTGAAGATCGAAGCGTATTGCGTCAAAGCTTGCTTCCACATTTGCTGGATGCAACGACTTACAACGTAGCGCGTCGCATTGACACGGTTTCACTATATGAGACGGGTTCTGTGTTCCTAGGAACGCAAGAGGACGGACTTCCTAAAGAAGTAGGTCATGTTGCGGCGGTAATCACTGGAAAATGGGTGGATCACGCATGGCAACAAGAAAATAAGAAAGTCGATTTCTTTGTGATGAAGGGAATCGTTGAAGGGCTGATGGATACACTCGGTCTTACTGAGAAAGTAACGTATGCGAAAGCGACGCATGATGGCTTGCATCCAGGTAGAACAGCGGACATCTTGTTGAATGGCGTGGTGGTCGGTGTGCTCGGTCAATTGCACCCGTCTGAACAGAAAAAGCGCGATTTGAAGGAGACCTATGTGACGGAAATGAACCTAGCGTTGCTACTAGCTGAATCAGCTGAAGCACTCGTGTATGAGCAAGTTCCACGCTATCCTTCGATGTCACGTGATATCGCTCTAGTTGTTTCGAAAGACGAGGCGGCAGGTAGCTTGATGGACATTATCCAAGAAGCTGGCGGCAAGTTGTTGAAAGATGTAACTGTATTTGACTTGTACGAAGGCGACAAAGTGGATGAAGGCTTGAAGTCACTCGCGTTCTCATTAACGTATTTCGATGCAGAACGTACGCTGACAGACGAGGAAGTTGTCACTCGTCACGATAAAGTACTCGCTGCACTAAAAGAGAAATCAGGCGCAGTGTTACGAGGATAATTCTAGATGAATAGAGAGGGAGAACTGGCGAATTGCCAGTTCTCCTTCTCTTTTTTGTCTGTATGAGATTTAACCACGTACCCGCTCGTTTCGGACAGTGACCCGCCCGTTCCGAGAGGGAACCCGCTCGTTCCGGATGTCGACCCGCCCGTTCCGAGTGGAAACCCGCCCGTTTAGGATGTCGACCCGCCCGTTCTGAGTGGGAACCTGATCGTTTAGGATGTCGACCCGCCCGTTTCGAATGGCAACCCGCTCGTTTCGGACAGCAACTCGCTCGTTCCAATAGCCTAATTATCGCGGGACTATAATTAGAGCAAACCTTCATCGGACTCGCGACCAATTAATCTCTAACCATCTCCAAACCTAAAAACTAGATTAAAATTTTTTCTCCGCTCACCCCAACTATCTAAAATCTAAGCACATGTATCTCGCAACTCACTAAAATCTCAAAGTGAATTGTGTCAAAAACGTGATAATGCTATTTTCGACCAAAGCCTTCCACTTCTATTGAAGAACGGCTACACTAATGAAAGAAGGGGTGACGCCATTGATCTATAAACATCGAACCAAGCCACGATTATTAAGTGGGCTACTAGCTTTAGAGAAACGTCTTTCGCCAGCACACGAGAAATACGAGTACATCCAGAGTGAGCTGTATAAAACCCGTGCCGGTTACGGAGGCGAGCAAGAATACGATCGCTACATGAACGAAGTCCGAACTGACTATCCACATGCCATACTCCACGATCTTTCCCTACAACACGAAGGTATCCATTTTCAAATCGACTCACTTTTCATCACACCAGACTCTATCATCATTTCAGAAATAAAAAACATCGCCGATAAAATTTTCATCAAAGCCAAGCCGATACAATTTATAAAGCAACTGCCTGACGGAACACGGTTGCTATTCCGAAGCCCAATTGCAGAAGTGGAACGTAAAATTCAGTTTCTTGAAAAGTGGTTAGCTTGCCGGAATGTACATGTAAAGGTGAAGGGGCTCATTGTTTTTGCATATAACAATGAAATGTTTATTGAAGAAAAGCCATCTATGGAAGTGATTACTGCCTATGAGGCACCTACTTATTTTCGTTCATTGACCCCACAGAACCAAAGTTTAGAGGAACGGGATATTGCAAGGATTGCAAAAGCACTAGCGCGTGGACATAAGGAATACAATCCATATCCAATAACTGTGCGATATAAAATAGCCGAGCGTGATATTAGGGGAGGGGTATTTTGTTCAAGATGTGAAATTCCAGCTATTATGAGATGGTCTGACTTGAGGTGGGATTGTCCAGTCTGCGGTGTACGAGAAATCGGAAGTCACCAAAATGCGGTAATAGATTGGTTTATGCTAATGTCCGGACCGCTAACCAATCGAAAGTTTTGTGAGTTCACGGGGATCACTAATCGTCACACTGCAAAAAGAATGCTAGCTCGCTCAGAGATTCAAAAGCAGGGGGAGGGACGAGGCAGTCGTTACACATCGTTAATATAGCTTACATATGTAGGGTAAAATACAAGTGATGATTTGTGCGCTTCGCCATGCGAAGCGTTTTCGTCTGTCCACTGAACCAGGTGGTTTAGTCACACGCCCCGAATGTTTTCTGTACCTTGTCCGCGGCAGGCAACTTTCCTCAATTCGTATCCAAGCTCGCGACCAATCAATTTCCCTCTAATTCAAAACCAAGATTAATTGGTGGGCTTCGCTCCGCTACGCATTTAGTAATGGATAGTGGGGGAGTAAAGGTTGCCTCGGAAAACCATCCATTACGAGCCTGAACTCGCTCGTTTCCCCGAGCAACCCGCTCTTTCCGGCGAAGAACCCGATCGTTCTCCCGAGCAACCCGCCCGTTCCGACGAAGAACCCGATCATTTCCCCGAGCAACCCGCCCGTTCCGGCGAAGAACCCGCTCGTTTCCCCCCGAGCAACCCGCTCGTTCGCCCAAACAACCCGCTCCATCCCAAAATCACATCTCACCCACGCTTCTTAGCAGCCAACACCGCTGCCTTCTTCGCATTCGCAAAGTGCCACTTCGTCAACGAACGCAAAAACGGTTCACCTTTCGCGAGTAAAATTGAGGCTGCGGTTTCATCCACCTTTTTACCAGCGCCTTTTGGAAGTGTTCGTCCAGCTAATCCACTCAACCGATCCATTTCATCCAAAAACGCCACACGCGCGATGATCGACGCCGCTGCAACGGCAACATGCAATCCTTCCGCCTTCGTTGCAAACAACACATTCTCCCTCACAATCTCACGTTCATTCTTCAAATGGTTGTAATACACACCGCGCTCCGCGAACTGATCTATCAAAATATATTCAGGGTGTTCATCTTCCAATTTACGCAACACATGACGGATTGCCTGATTGTGTAGCAATGCTTTGATTTTCCCTTGGGACCAGCCTTTTGCTTGCACAGTATTGTATTTCTCGTTTTGTAGTGTGAGCACACTGTATGTCAACACAGACTTCAAATCCGGAGCAATCGATCTCATGTAGGGATCCGTTAGCAACTTGGAGTCCTTCACCCCAAGTTCAGCAACAAGAGCAATCTGATCCGCGCGCACGTAACACGCACAAACCGTCACAGGACCAAAGAAATCTCCCGTCCCGGTTTCATCTGACCCGATTACCGAAAGTGTCTCAAGTCGATCGGGAAGGACAGCTCCTTTAACAACAACTTTTTTCTTCGGAGCCCCCGAGTCCGAACTAGCATCCAAATTAGCTTCCCATTTCGCAGCTTCCTCTTCAGCACCACCACCTTGAAACAGGACTTTACCCGAACGATACGCGGTAATCGATGCTTTCGCCGTTTTCGCAGCAAACACCACACCTGGAGCATTGCGTGTCACACGATCACTCGCATAATACGCTTTTAACTCAGTCAATTTTTTATCAGACAAGATTATTACAGAATTCGCCATTCAAATCATCCTTTCAAACCGTACAATCTAAAACGTTTTGTATAGTATACCGTGTACAGAAGAAAGCACAAAAATAGTTCGCTGGCAATGCCTTTGTTCACAAATAAACCTTTTTCGTGGTATGATTAAGTTCATAGTTTTGGGCAGGAGGTTATGGCAGTGGAAAAAGAACAAAAAACACGGATTACCATCGATATATACGGTCAAACGTATACCATCATCGGGACCGACTCGTCTGCTCACGTTCGACAAGTGGCAACACTCGTGGACGACCGAATGCGTGAACTCCGTGCGCATAATCCGTATTTGGATACGACAAAAGTTGCTGTGCTAACAGCTGTCAACAGTGTACATGACTATTTGAAGTTACAAACTGAAAAAGAATTACTTGAAGAAGAATTGAAAAAGTTGAAGGGCTGACGGCTGCTAATGTTAGATATACTTATATTATTTCTATTGGTTGGAGGACTTATTACAGGCTTTAGAAGAGGATTGCTTGTACAAGTCTTACATATGACAGGTTTTATCGTTTCGTTTATCGTTGCATACGCGTATTACAAACAACTTGCGGATAAATTCGTTTTATGGATTCCATATCCGGGAGTTACCGCAGAGTCCAAGTTAAGCTGGTCATTTGGACAATTGGATTTAGATCAGACGTTTTATAGGTTGTTAGCATTTATCCTGATTTTCTTTGTTGTTAAATTCCTATTGCAACTCTTTGTGTCGATGTTCGACTTCCTAAAACACTTGCCGGTACTTGGATTCATCTCGCGTTTCTTTGGCGCGGCATTAGGATTTGTTGAGTTCTATATTATCATTCTATTACTCATCAGTTTCCTTGCTTTGCTGCCAATCGACTTTGTCCAAAAACTATTAGATTCTTCTTTACTGTCGAAAACCATGTTCGAGCATACACCGGTTATTTCAAGCACAGTGAAGGAATGGTGGTACGTTTACACAAAATAAGTCTGAACAGCTTCCCTCCCGAGCGGCGGGAAGCTTTTGTTCAGTCAGGGAACGAATAGAACAAGGAGGTTTTGTTGATGAACAAAAAAGTGATTATACAAACGTTGGAAAAAATTGCGCTCTATATGGAATTACTCGGGGAGAATCATTTCAAAGTTGGCGCTTTCCGTAAAGCAGCGACCGTCCTTGAAGTCGACCCAAGAAGCCTCGCTGAAATGGATGACATCTTGACCTTGAAAGGAATTGGCAAGGGAACAGGTGCGGTCATTCAGGATCTATTGGACAAAGGGGAGTCCGACCTATTGAACGAGCTTCAAGAAACCGTTCCTGCAGGAATGATTCCACTGCTAGAAATCCCTGGACTTGGGGGCAAGCGAATTGCGAAACTCCATGAAGCACTCGGAATCGATTCAATCGAATCGTTAAAACAAGCTTGTGAGAAAAATGAGGTGAGCGCTCTTCCAGGTTTCGGTAAGAAAACTGAAGAAAAGCTACTTCATGAAATTGAACAGCTCTCTGAGCGTAAAACATCATTCCCACTTTGGCAGATGGTTAAATTCGTTGGACAAGTTGAGCCGGTTTTGGATGAAATCGAAGAAATTAGCAAATATTCAGTGGCGGGAAGTTACCGCAGAACGAAAGAACAAAGTAGTGACATGGATTTCATCATCGTGACAGATACACCTTCAGTTGTCCGTGAAAAGTTGCTGAAACTACTTCCTACTATAGAAACGATTGCAGCAGGGGACTCAAAGCTCTCCGTAACATTGGAATTGGAAGAAATCATCGACGTCGATTTCCGGTTCGTGACAGACACACAATATGCAAGTGCACTGCATCATTTTACAGGTTCAAAAGACCATAACGTAAAAATGCGGCAACTCGCAAAATCACGTGGTGAAAAAATTAGTGAATATGGTGTCGAGCAAGAGGATGGAACGGTCTTAACGTTCGAATCGGAGGAAGACTTTTTTGCTCACTTTGATCTACCCTTCATCCAACCAAACTTGCGTCAAGACGGTCGGGAACTGGATCGCATCGACGAATTAGATGGTTTGGTCACATTGAGTGACATCCGAGGCGACTTCCATATGCATACGACCGCATCTGACGGGGGCTATTCGATTCGTGAAATGGCAGACGCATGCAGAGAACGCGGGTACAGTCATATGGTAATCACAGACCACTCCCATTATTTGAAAGTAGCGAATGGGTTAACACCGGAACGGTTACTTGACCAATTGAAAGAAATCCGGGAAATCAATGAAGAGTATCCAGATATCGAAATTTTCAGTGGGACAGAAATGGATATTTTGCCAGATGGTACACTCGATTTTGACGATGAAGTACTCTCCCAACTCGATTTTGTGATTGCTTCCATCCATTCAAGTTTCAGTCAATCCCAAGAACAGATCATGGAACGATTACATTCGGCAATGAAAAACCCACACGTTGATTTAATTGCCCATCCTACAGGTCGTCTCATTGGAAAACGGGATGGCTACAATCCGGATGTGCCTCAACTCATCGAATGGGCAGCGAAATATGGTAAGATTCTAGAATTGAACGCGAGTCCTCATCGCCTTGATTTAGACAAAGAATACTTAGAAATGGCACAAGAGGCTGGCGTTAAGATATCGATCAATACAGATGCCCATGCAAAGGAGCAATTGGAGCTCATGGCTATCGGTGTAGAGTATGCACAAAAAGCATGGTTGAAAAAAGATACAGTCGTCAATACCTGGTCATTGGATCAGTTCAAACAGAGAATCGTCGATAAGTGAAAGGAAGGGATCCGCAATGGATTCACGTGTATTAAAAACTTTAGAGTTTGACAAAGTCCTTGCCCAAGCGGCACAGCAGTGTACGTTCCCTGCAGGACGAGCTGAAATGGAAAAATTGAAACCGGATACGGACTTCGAAACGGTAGAACGCCTTTTAGAAGAAACGGACGAAGGTCTAGCTATTTTACGTGTACGAGGTAATGTCCCGATGGGTGGGATTACGGATATCCGGCCGCATGCGCGTCGTGCGCAAATCGGAGGCGTCTTAAGTGCGCAAGAATTGATGGAAACTGCGTCAACCATCCGAGCGAGCCGCATTTTCCGTCAATTCATCGAAGCTGTTCTACAAGATGAAGAAGTGGAAATTCCAAATTTCATAGCAATTAAAGAAGCAATGCCAATCGTCACCGGTCTAGAACATGAAATCAATAGTGCAGTAGACGAAAACGGACGCGTACTCGATAGTGCATCCAGTGCATTACGTTCAGTCCGTCAAAGCCTGCGTATTCAAGAAGGTAGAGTCCGTGAGAAATTGGAAAGCATTATTCGCGGGAAAAACGCAGCGAAAATGTTGTCAGATAGCATTGTCACTATTAGGAACGAACGATTTGTGATTCCTGTAAAGTCCGAGTACCGCAGTCATTACGGCGGCGTCATTCACGATTCGTCTTCTTCAGGTCAAACGGTATACATCGAACCTGATGCAGTCGTGCAAGCAAATAACGAAATCCGCACGTTGAAATCCAAAGAAAAAGAAGAAATTGAAAAGATTCTTCGAGAGCTTTCTGCACTTGTTCAAGAAAACGCACATGAATTGTTCGTACTAGTCGATCAGCTTGTGAAAGTGGATGTCATTTTAGCAAAAGCAAAATACGGAATGGCAAATAAATGTACAAAACCAACAGTGAACCAAGACGGCTATATGCGCCTCGCAAAAGCCCGTCATCCACTTTTACCAATCGAAGAGGCAGTGGCCAATACGATTGAATTCGGAAAAGACATTACAACGATTGTCATCACTGGACCGAATACTGGTGGTAAAACTGTAACTTTAAAAACTGTCGGACTGTGTACATTGATGGCACAAGCTGGATTACCGATTCCTGTATTGGACGGCTCGGAAATCGCTGTTTTCGGATCCGTTTTTGCCGATATTGGTGATGAACAATCCATCGAACAAAGTCTCAGTACGTTTTCATCTCACATGGTCAATATCGTTGATATCTTAAAGAAATTCGATCATGATTCGCTCATTATTTTCGATGAACTCGGTTCAGGAACCGATCCACAAGAAGGGGCAGCACTCGCAATTTCCATTTTGGATGAAGTCCATGGAACAGGTGCGCGAGTGATGGCGACCACACACTATCCAGAACTGAAAGCTTACAGTTACAACAGAAATGGTGTTGCGAATGCGAGCGTAGAATTCAATGTCGATACACTGAGTCCAACGTACCGCTTATTAATAGGCGTTCCAGGACGGAGTAATGCATTTGAAATTTCAAAACGACTTGGTCTCGGAGACCATCTGATCGAGCGAGCCAAAACGTTCACTGGAACGGATCGTGGTGAAGTTGACTCCATGATTGCATCCTTGGAATCTAGTCGTGTTCAATCCGAAAAAGACGCAGAACGCACTCATGACTTACTTGTAGAAACCGAATCGTTGAAAAAAGAACTAGCCGAAAAACTTGCTGAAAACGAAGAAATGCAAACTCGCTTAACTGAAAAAGCGAAAGAGAAAGCTAAAAGAATTGTTGAAGAGGCAAGGCTCGAATCTGAAGCAATCATTTCAGATCTACGTGCGCTTCGGATGACTGCCGGTGCATCAGTGAAAGAACACGAACTCATTGAAGCACGAAAGCGTCTTGAAAATGCTTCACCAAAAGAAGAGAAAAAGAAAGCACTGAAGGCGAAAGCGGCTCCACGTCCGTTGCAAGTAGGCGATGAAGTCAAAGTCTTAAGCTACGGACAAAAAGGTACACTCATTGACAAAGTATCTGATACTGAATGGGTTGTTCAAATCGGTATTTTGAAAATGAAATTGGAGCAATCAGGTCTGGAATTTGTAAAACCTGAAAAAGAGAAGAAAATTGTAGCTTCCACCGCAATCCGTGGGCGTGATCAGCATGTTAAATTGGAGCTCGATCTTCGTGGAGAACGTTATGAAGATGCAATCAGAAGGACAGAGAAGTATTTGGATGATGCGTTGTTGTCCAATTACCACCAAGTGTCCATTATCCACGGAAAAGGAACGGGTGCACTCCGTCAAGGCATCCAGACCTATCTGAAAAAGCATTCTCGCGTGAAAAATTTCCGTTTTGGTGATGCAGGTGAAGGTGGACTTGGTGTAACGGTTGTAGAGTTGAAATAATTTTTATAGGAAAAGTGAAACCTATTCGAGGCTCATTCGTACTCGTTAAGACATCACCGTAAAGGGGCCAACGAATAATGTCAAAGACTGGGTTTTGGAGTCATCCGTTAGTAGAAACAGCCGGTTATTTTAGTACCGTTGTCCTTTGTCTCATAGTTTCGATGGTCATTTTTGAGATTGTGACAAAGTACAGGTGTTGGAATGAAATTAAAAATGGGAACTTAGCTGTTGCTTTTGCAACAGGGGGTAAAATATTCGGTGTTGCCAACATTTTTAGATATTCTATCGAACAGCACAATACGCTTCCACAAATGATAGGATGGGGATTATTTGGATTCACATTGCTCATTTTTGCCTACTTGCTGTTCGAATTTTTAACACCGATGTTCAAAGTAGATGAAGAAATTGAAAAAGATAACCGTTCTGTAGGGTTTATTTCGATGATTATTTCGGTTGGATTATCCTTTGTCATCGGTGCAAGTATTTCATAAGAGTATGTTCAGTAGGAGACGATTTCGCAAATGGAAAAACTATCGAAAATATTACTCGCATTATGCGTGTTATTTATCGCCTTCGGTATTTGGTGGATGGTCAAGCAAACCCCGTAACTCTCATAGTTGCGGGGTTTGCAATTCCTTCCATTGTTAACATTGTAAACGCCTTCATTTTTCGTTATACTTAGTAAAGAATGAATATTCTATGAATATACTAGAGAAAAGGAGGCTGTTTCATGACGAACAAACCATGGCTTTCACAGTACCCACCTGAAATTCCTGCGGTTATCGACTTTGTTCCAATCCCTCTTCAAGAATTTTTGACACGCACTGCGACCAAGTATCCTAAAAAGAATGCAATTCACTTTTTAGGTAAAGACATTACGTTCGGAGAGTTTTACGAATCCTCTTTGAAGTTTGCAAACTATTTACGGAAACTTGGAATTGAAAAAGGCGATCGAGTGGCCATTATGTTACCGAATTGCCCGCAAAATGCCATTGCCTATTATGGGATCTTGTTTGCAGGAGGTATAGTCGTTCAAACGAATCCACTATACAAAGAGCGTGAAATCTCGTATTTGATGTCCGATTCAGGTGCCAAGGCAATTATTACACTGGATTTACTCTTTCCTCGAGTATCCTCAATTCTAAAAGAAACACAGCTGGAAAACATTATTGTAACTAGCATTAAAGACTACTTACCATTCCCGAAAAACGTCCTTTATCCTTTTATACAAAAGAAAGAAAACGGTATTGTAGTGAAAGTGGAACACCGAGGAATCCATCATCTATACACTGAAATCATGAAGTCGACACAAGCGGAATCGATTCAACTGGAATTTGAATTTGAAAAAGATATCGCCTTGCTACAATACACGGGGGGAACAACAGGACCTCCAAAAGGAGTCATGCTTACACACAAGAACCTGATCGCAAACGCTGAAATGTGCAACGCATGGCTGTACAAATCCAAAGATGGCGATGAAGTCGCAATGGGAATTTTACCGTTCTTCCATGTCTATGGGATGACAACTGTGCTCATATTCTCAGTCATGTGTGGAAACAAAATGGTATTGATCCCGAAATTCGATTTCAAGACAGCACTAAAAGAAATTGACAAACAGAAGCCTACGTTATTCCCAGGCGCACCGACAATCTATATTGGCTTGCTTAACCATCCAGATGTTGAAAAGTACGATTTATCGTCGATTAAAGCCTGTTTGAGTGGATCAGCTGCACTTCCAGTAGAAGTGCAAGAGAAATTTGAAAAAGTGACCGGTGGGAAACTGGTAGAAGGATATGGACTCACCGAAACGTCTCCAGTTGCGATTGCTAACTTTGTTTGGGAAGGTCAGCGGAAACGTGGTTCCATAGGTGTTCCATGGCCAAATACCGACGTCGCTATACTACCACCAGATTCTTCTATACCTATGAAACCAGGTGATGTAGGAGAGATTGCCATTAAGGGACCTCAAGTGATGACTGGCTATTGGAATCGCCCGGAAGAAACAAAAGAGTCGTTCCGTGAAGGATGGTTTCTAACAGGGGATCTTGGTTATATGGATGAAGATGGCTTCTTCTACGTAGTTGACCGAAAAAAAGACATGATTATCGCAAGCGGTTTTAATATTTCTCCACGCGAGATCGAGGAAGTATTATATGAAAACGAAGCGATTCAAGAATGTGTGGTCGCAGGAGTACCGGATCCTTATCGAGGGGAAACCGTGAAAGCCTATATTGTCTTAAAAGAAGGGTATTCACTGACAGAAGAAGAATTAGATACGTATTGCAGAGCAAATATGGCGTCATTCAAAGTTCCGCGGATTTATGAGTTCCGAGATGAGCTTCCGAAGACCGCTGTAGGGAAGATTCTACGAAGAGCTTTAGTGGATGAAGAGAAAAAGAAAGCAGAGCAGCAACAGCTTACATCCTAACTAATAAGGCTTGACTAAAAACTAAATAACTATTAATATGAAAATATGAATGAACCATCATTCATATTTTCTTTTTTATGGTGGTGAGAAAAATTGAAGCGTGAAAAACCGAAATATAAAAAAATAGTGGATGCTGCTGTGTCAATTATTGCGCAGAATGGGTACCACCAAGCACAAGTGTCAAAGATCGCAAAAGAAGCAGGCGTCGCAGATGGAACCATTTACTTGTACTTCAAAAACAAAGAAGACATCCTCATTTCGGTATTTCAAGAGAAGATGGCTGTTTTTGCAGACTACGTAAAAGAAATTCTAGAAATGGATTTATCCGCTTCCGACAAGTTGTTTAAAATGATCGAGAACCACTTTAAAGTGCTGCATGACGATCGCAACTTAGCCATCGTCACGCAACTGGAACTACGGCAATCCAGCAAAGAACTCCGTTTTCGTATCAATGAAGTACTAAAAGAATACTTAACCTTATTAGATGCATTGTTACGCGAAGGAATCGAAAGTGGGGAGTTCTCTCCAGACCTCGACATCCGACTCGCTAGACAAATGGTTTTCGGCACAATCGACGAAACCACAACATCCTGGGTCATGAACGACCAAAAATACGACCTACTCGAACTAGCCCCAAGAGTACACAAACTACTACTCTCTGGGATGAAAGGGTAACTTGTTGCCATCTTTTATTCTAAATGTTATCACTATCGAAGAAAAGACTCGTTGATTGAAGCGTAAGGCGTCGACTCCGAAGGGATAAGCGAAGATTGAAGACCCCGCAAGGAGCAAAGCGACTGAGGAGGCTGAAATCGAGCCCCTCGGAAAGCGTACGCCTGAAGCGCAAATCAACACTGTGGAATCCTAATTTTTTAAACCAAATTGTCGCAACAAAGTGGAAAATCTTTATTTTTAATAAACTAGTATGCTATCATTGAAGGCGCTTCCATTTTACAAATCATCATAGCAAACCGTACTGAAAAAGGATGGGATGACATGGATTTTTTGAAAGTATCAATTGACCAAGGGGTCGCCGTCGCAACAATCAACCGCCCCCCTGCAAACGCACTCTCAAGAGCGCTCATTCTAGAAGTTGGTGACTTACTAGAACAACTGAAAGACATCGATGAAGTACGAGTCATCGTCCTTCACGGAGAAGGCAAATTCTTCTCAGCTGGAGCAGACATTAAAGAATTCACAACGGTCACTTCAGGAGCAGAATTCTCAAAACTGTCAGCAGACGGTCAACGCATCTTCGAGAAGTTGGAAACCTATCACAAACCAGTGATCGCAGCCATTCATGGCGCAGCGTTAGGTGGAGGACTTGAGCTTGCAATGGCTTGTCACATGCGTTTTGTAACTGAAAACGCAAAACTCGGTCTACCAGAGTTACAGCTTGGCCTGATTCCTGGCTTCGCTGGAACACAGAGACTTCCAGGGTACGTAGGGAAAGCCAAAGCAGCTGAAATGTTGCTGACGAGCGATCCGATTACGGGACTTGAAGCTGTGAAATGGGGACTCGCGAACCGCGTCTTTGCTGAAGACGTGTTGCTATCTGAAACGATGGCGATCGCACACAAAATTGCTAAGAAGAGCCCGGTAGCTATGAAGGCAGCATTGGCAATGCTTCAATTCACCAAAGACGATTCTTATAATAAGGGCGTCGAGGCAGAAGCGAATTCGTTTGGCGAAGTATTTGTATCAGAAGATGCCAAAGAAGGCATTCAAGCATTTATAGAAAAACGTGAACCTAAATTTAATGGACGATAATACGTCAAGGAGGTCTGCAGTATGAACATTTATGCTTTAGTAAAACGTACATTTGACACAGAGGAAAAAATTGTTGTAAAAAATGGTGCCATTCAAGAAGACGGTGCGGAATTCATCATTAATCCATACGATGAGTATGCTGTTGAAGAAGCGATTCAGGTCCGCGATGAGCATGGTGGCGAAGTAACTGTCCTTTCACTTGGTGGAGAAGACGCTGAAAAGCAGCTCCGTACAGCACTTGCGATGGGCGCTGACAAAGCGGTATTGATCAACACGGAAGATGACCTGGAGGAGATGGATGAATTCTCAGCAGCTAAAATCATCTCTGAATACTTAAAAGACAAAGATGCTGATTTGATCATTGCAGGAAACGTTGCGATTGACGGAGGATCAGGTCAAGTTGGACCACGTGTCGCAGAACTTCTCGGCATTAACTATGTCACAACAATTACTGATTTAAAGATTGACGGAACTTCAGCAACACTTGTCCGAGACGTTGAAGGGGACTCTGAAACTATCGAAACTTCATTGCCACTTCTCGTAACAGCTCAACAAGGGTTGAACGAGCCTCGTTACCCATCACTTCCAGGGATTATGAAGGCGAAGAAAAAGCCTCTTGAGGAATTGGAATTGGATGATCTCGATCTTGATGAAGATGATGTCGAGGCAAAGACAAAGACAATCGACATCTTCATGCCACCTGAAAAGGCAGCAGGGCGAGTACTTGAAGGCGATATCTCTGATCAGGTAAGTGAATTGGTAAATTTATTGAACAAAGAAGCGAAAGTCATATAATACCGGCAATTTAAACCGTTCTAGGAGGGACTCTATATGTCTAAAAATGTATTAGTACTTGGCGAAGCTCGTGAAGGCGAACTGCGTAACGTCTCATTTGAAACGATTGCTGCAGCAAAAACAATTTCAGAAGGCGGAACAGTTACAGCTGTTCTCCTTGGTGACTCTGTTGAAAATCTAGCTCAAGAAATGGTTCAATACGGCGCAGATCGCGTTGTCACAGTTGAACATCCTCACTTGAAGCAATATACGTCAGATGCTTACAGCCAAGCGTTCATGGCAGTCTATGAGCAAGAGAAGCCAGACGCAATTGTGTTGGGGCATACTGCGATGGGGAAAGACCTTTCTCCAAAGCTTGCAAGTAAACTAAGCTCTGGACTTATCTCGGATGTAACTAAAATTGAAGGAGAAGGCGATGCAGCTGAGTTCATCCGCCCAATCTATTCAGGTAAAGCATTTGAAAAAGTTCAAAGCAAGGGTGGACTTCTATTCATCACGATCCGTCCAAATAACATAGAACCACTTGCGAAAGATGAAAGCCGTTCAGGTGACGTTTCATCATTGACAGTCGATATTACAAATCTTCGTTCTGTTATTGCAAACGTTGTTCGTAAATCTACTGAAGGTGTAGATTTATCAGAAGCGAAAGTAATTATCGCTGGTGGACGCGGTGTGAAGAGTGAAGACGGATTTAAACCGCTTGAAGAACTTGCACATCTACTAGGTGGAGCTGTTGGAGCATCACGTGGTGCATGTGACGCGGATTACTGTGATTACTCCTTGCAAATCGGACAAACAGGTAAAGTAGTTACACCTGATTTGTACATTGCGGTAGGAATCTCAGGCGCAATCCAGCACATGGCTGGAATGTCGAATTCAAAAGTAATCGTTGCTATCAACAAAGATCCAGAAGCGAACATCTTTAAAGTAGCAGACTACGGTATCGTAGGCGACCTATTTGAAGTTGTGCCAATGATGATTGAAGAAGTTAAGAAACTAAAAGGTTCACCAGCTGTTTAATCAGTTGATGAAATAACGGTTCGATTTGAAAGAGCAGAAGTGGTTCCTTCACTTCTGCTCTTAAGTATGTGAGGATGAAATTGCGCTAGGAAGGTAGTAGGCAGATATTTCGCCTGTTGAATAGCTGCATGATATAATGACTTCATAGTTGTTACCTATAAAGGAGGACTTACCCAATGGCTATTTTGAATGCAACAGATGCAGATTTCACAGAGATAACTAATGATGGTGTAGTACTTGTTGATTTTTGGGCACCATGGTGTGGACCTTGTAAGATGATCGCTCCAGTTTTAGAAGAGTTGGATGGCGAAATCGAAGGGAAAGCAAAAATCGTTAAAGTAAACGTGGACGATAACCAAGAAACAGCAAGCAAGTTCGGCATCATGTCAATCCCAACATTACTCGTTATGAAAAACGGCGAGACTGTTGATAAAGTGGTTGGCTTCCGTCCGAAAGAAGAACTCGCTAAATTGGTTGAGCAACACGCATAAGTTTACTATCTCAAACCGGGTCCCTTTTCTAGAGGAACCCGGTTTTTTTGGCAGGTGATTTTAGATGAATGAATTGATCCAAAATAAGCTAGCAATCCTTCCTGATATGCCTGGCTGTTATATGATGAAAGACCGTCAAGGGACTGTGATTTATGTGGGCAAAGCGAAAGTTCTAAAAAACCGCGTCCGCAGTTATTTCACAGGCTCCCATGATGCGAAAACACAGCGGCTTGTGACTGAAATCGAAGACTTCGAAACAATTATCACGTCTTCTGATATTGAAGCGCTGATCCTCGAATTGAATTTGATCAAACAATACGATCCAAAATACAACATCATGCTGAAAGATGATAAAACGTATCCGTACTTGAAGTTGACTGCTGAAAGACATCCTAAACTAATTGTCACACGCATTGTGAAAAAGGATAAAGGACGATATTTCGGACCGTATCCGAACGTTACGGCAGCGACGGAAACGAAGAAATTATTGGATCGGTTATATCCATACCGTAAGTGCCATACGCTTCCGGATCGTGTTTGTTTGTATTACCATTTAGGGCAATGTCTTGCACCTTGTGTGTACGATGTTCCTAAAGACACTTATAAAGAAATGACAGATGATATTGCTCGCTTCTTAAATGGTGGCTATAAGTCCATGAAAAAAGAGCTCACTCAAAAGATGAGTGATGCTGCTGAAAATCTCGAGTTTGAACGAGCAACTGAATATCGTGACCAAATCTCTAACATTGAAACCGTCATGGAAAAACAGACGATGACGATGCATGATTTCAAGGATCGAGATATTTTTGGCTATGCCGTTGAAAAAGGCTGGATGTGCGTTCAAGTATTTTTTGTGCGACAAGGAAAGCTTATTGAACGGGACGTCTCTCTTTTCCCGGTTTATCGAGATCCAGAAGAGGAATTGTTGACGTTCATTGGACAGTTTTATGGCAAACTATCGCATATTAAACCGAGTGAAGTGCTGTTGCCACCAGGAATTGACCGGGAGATCGTCGAACAATTGCTGGACGTACATGTATACATTCCTCAACGCGGAAAGAAAAAAGATTTGGTGCAGCTTGCAAATAAGAATGCATCCATTTCATTAAAACAAAAGTTCCAGTTAATCGACCGACAAGAAGAGCGGACGATTGGAGCTTGTGAAGAATTAAGCGATGCAATGAACATCTCAATTCCGCTACGCATCGAAGCGTTTGATAACTCACATACTCACGGAGTGGAGCCGGTTTCCGCGATGGTTTCCTTCGTCGATGGAAAGCCGAATCGCAAAGACTATCGGAAATACAAGACAAAAACCGCGGCAGCGCATGACGATTACGGCGCTATGCGCGAAGTCATACGCCGACGATATACGCGTGTCCTAAAAGACAATTTGCCATTACCAGATTTAATCGTTATCGATGGTGGGAAAGGGCAGATGGGCATTGCGCGGGAAATCATTGAAGATGAGTTAGGACTATCCATACCGATAGCCGGGCTTGCAAAAGATGATAAACACCAAACTGCGCAATTACTATATGGATCACCACCTGAGCTTATCCCATTAAAGCGTTCCAGTGAAGCTTTCTATTTACTTCAACGAATCCAAGATGAAGTCCACCGCTTCGCAATAACGTTTCACAGGCAACGTCGCGACACAGGTTCTCTTGTATCAGCGCTCGATGGATTGCCGGGAGTTGGTCCCAAGCGTAAGCAGAAATTACTGAAACACTTTGGTTCTGTGAAGAAAATTAAAGCTGCAACGAAAGAACAGCTTGTCGAAGCAGGGCTCCCTAAAGTTGTTGCGGAATCTGTAGTTGAATATTTTGCAGAAAAGAACAAGAGCGCTGAACAAGCGAAAGAGTAAAAGTAAAAGAACGGTTCCACTTGGGCCCGTTCTTTTTCATGAAGTGGACAGGTTTATTTCTACTAAAAGGCGTCGCGAAGGAGGAGTGCTCATAAAACAGGGGGAAGTGATCATAAATCGTAGAATGTGCTCATAAAACTGGAATTGTGATCATAAACCACGAAATATGCTCATAAACCCAGCAATGTGATCATAAACCTGAGAAAATGCTCATAAAGCACAAAAAGTGATCATAACTATCCGCAAGGACTTATCACGCGGCACGATTCACTGTAATTCAAGCTCTAACTCGCGCAAAATGTGCACTTAACCAATTAAAATCAATTGATGTTATGTGTGCTTCGCTGTGCGAAGCATTTAGTGATCAATCAGAGATGATTTGAGTCACTTTACTCCGATTAATCCCACGTGCAACCTCCAGCTACCACTTACAGCTAGTGATGTGCTCATAAAACAGGGGAAGTGATCTTAAATCTTAGAATGTGCTCATAAAACTGGGATTGTGATCATAACCTGCGAAATGTGCTCATAAACCCAGCAATGTGATCATAAACCTGAGAAAATGCTCATAAAGCACAAAAAAGTGATCATAACTATCCGCAAGCCCTTATCACGCGACGTGATTCTCACTACATCCAAGCTCTACCTCGCACAAATCATGCACTGAACCAATCAAAATTAAGCAATTATTGAAACCAAGCATAAACAAAGATGAAATTCCACACAAAAAACTGGAGGATGAGAAACCGCTCATCCTCCAGTCGAGTAATTATTTTTCTATCTTAAAGGTTTCATCCCAACGTACTTGCAAGATGATTTGTCCAGTTTTCTCATCTCGTGAGCCGTAACATTCCGTCAAGCAACCGTTCGCGATCTGGTATTGCTCAGCTATGAAACCGGACTCCAAGTGATACGAATCCTTCGTAGCTGGAGAAGTAATCCGTTCAGACAACTGATAGTCAGCTTCTTCCTTGCCTGAACTCACTAAACTCAATTCGCCCCAACCAGCTTCTTTAAAGAAGTCATGGATTTCATCGACGGAAAAGACAGGGAACTTACGGGCAATCTCTTTTCCCGCCCAATAAAGAATATCATCTTCATGTTTCCCGAGAATGCCAGGAATTACATGGTCTCTCAGTAGTTCGTAGCCGAATCGTGTCGGCTCTCCAGTTGATTCGTGTGCCAAATCGCGAGCATCCCTTTCGTATCTATCAAATTACCTCTCATGGTATGTCATTAGATTTGCAACTAAAAGGTCAATCATACAAGTTCGTCACCTTGACCTTCCCAATATGGAGGAGTACAATGTACATGTTATTATATTGTAACATGAAGAGACGGACCGTCAAACATTCGCTTGTCGTTTTATCAGGTAGAAAAAGACATCCGGCTCCGAAATAAGGGAGGGTAAATCACTTGGTGAGAGAATCAGAGTTTTACTGGCGCCGACTGCATTCATTGCTTGGAATTATTCCAATTGGTTTGTTTGTGACGCAACACTTAATCATCAACCATTTTGCAACAAAAGGTGCTGAATCATTTAACACAGCGGCGCACTTTATTGAAAACCTGCCGTTCATTTATTTCCTTGAATGGTTCGTCATCTACATACCGCTCATGTTCCACGCGTTTTACGGAGTGTATCTTGCATTTACTTCGAAGAACAACGTGCAACGTTATGGAACTTTCCGTAACTGGATGTTCATGTTGCAGCGTGTAACGGGAGTATTCCTTGTCATCTTCATTGCATGGCACATTTATGAAACACGTATCCAGAAATTATTTGGTGCGGAAGTTAACTACGATATGATGGCAGAGATCTTCCAATCTCCATTCATGATCGTGTTCTACGCGCTAGGTATTCTTGCGGCTACATTCCACTTGGCGAACGGCGTTTGGTCATTCCTAGTAACTTGGGGATTGGCACAATCACCACGCTCACAGAAGATTGTTACTTATGTAACACTAGGTATTTTTATAATTCTTTCTGTGATTGGAATGCGCGCACTATTTGCATTCGCTTAAGAAATACTACGTTATTATGTAAACTTTGAGGAGTGAAACAATAATGTCAAAAGGTAGAGTGATTGTCGTCGGTGGCGGTCTTGCCGGCCTAATGGCGACCATCAAGGCATCAGAAGAAGGCGTCGGAGTAGACTTGTTTTCCCTCGTTCCTGTAAAACGTTCTCACTCCGTTTGTGCTCAAGGCGGTATTAATGGCGCTGTAAACACAAAGGGTGAAGGGGATTCCCCTATGATTCACTTTGATGATACGATTTACGGAGGCGATTTCCTTGCGAACCAGCCCCCTGTAAAAGCGATGGCTGAAGCAGCACCAGGAATCATCCACTTGCTTGACCGTATGGGCGTTATGTTCAACCGTACTCCGGAAGGTCTATTGGACTTCCGTCGTTTTGGCGGAACAATGCATCACCGTACTGCGTATGCAGGTGCAACTACTGGACAACAGCTTCTTTACGCATTGGACGAGCAAGTTCGTGCGCAAGAAGTTGCGGGTCTAGTTCAGAAATTCGAACACTGGGAATTCCTCGGCATCATCATGGATGACGAAGGCGTTTGCCGTGGTATCAAAGCGCAGAACCTTAAAACTATGGAAATCAAAGCATTCCCTGGTGACGCTGTTATAATGGCAACTGGCGGACCTGGAATCATCTTTGGTAAGTCGACGAACTCTGTCATCAACACAGGTTCAGCAGCTTCCATCGTTTATCAACAAGGGGCAAAATATGCAAACGGAGAATTCATCCAGATTCACCCGACTGCAATTCCTGGAGACGACAAACTTCGTCTCATGAGTGAATCTGCACGTGGTGAAGGTGGCCGAATTTGGACATATAAAGACGGTAAGCCTTGGTACTTCCTAGAGGAGAAATATCCGGCATACGGAAACCTCGTGCCACGTGACGTTGCGACGCGTGAAATCTTTGACGTGTGTGTAAACCAGCGCCTTGGTATCAACGGAGAGAACATGGTATACCTCGATTTGTCTCACAAGGATCCTAAAGAGCTTGATATCAAGCTTGGCGGAATCATTGAGATCTACGAGAAATTTACTGGGGATGACCCACGTAAAGTTCCTATGAAAATCTTCCCGGCTGTCCACTATTCAATGGGCGGACTTTGGGTCGATTACGAACAGCACACATCTATCCCAGGCCTATTTGCTGCGGGTGAATGTGATTACTCACAACACGGTGGTAACCGTCTAGGTGCCAACTCACTGCTATCTGCCATCTATGGCGGAATGCTTGCTGGACCAGAAGCCGTTAAGTATATGAAGGGTCTGAAGCACTCTGCAGACGATATGCCTTCTAAGATCTTCGATGACGCTGTGAAAGAAGAGCAAGTGAAGTGGGAAGCGATCCTCAACATGAAGGGAACTGAGAACGCATATGTGATTCACCGCGAACTTGGGGAACTGATGACTGAGAATGTAACGGTAGTTCGTTATAATGATCGTTTGGAAGCTACGGACAAAAAGATTCAAGAATTGCTTGAGCGTTGGGAAAACATCAACATGACAGATACACAGCAATGGTCGAACCAAGGTGCGACATTCACTCGTCAGTTGAAAAACATGCTTTACTTGGCTCGTGTCATCACTCTTGGTGCACTGAACCGTAACGAAAGCCGTGGGGCTCACTACAAGCCTGATTTCCCAGAACGTGATGATGAGAACTTCTTGAAGACGACAATTGCGACGTTTGACGGTGAATCTGCACCGATCTTAACGTATGAAGACGTGGATGTTTCACTGATTCCACCTCGTAAACGTGATTATTCTTCATCTAAATAAACTAGACGCGACTCGAGTAAGACGATAATTTCGCATCGAAAGGAGACTGACGGAAATGAGTGAACACCAAACAGCTGTTCAAGAACAGGCAGCTCCCGCTAAAACCGTATTATTCGAAATCCAACGGCAAGATACACCTGAATCTGCGCCGTATATGGAATCTTTCGAAGTCCCATATAAAGCCAACATGAACGTCATTTCTGCTTTGATGGAAATCCGACGTAACCCAGTGAACGCAAAAGGTGAAAAAACGACGCCAATCAACTGGGACATGAACTGTCTAGAAGAAGTTTGTGGAGCATGTTCAATGGTCATCAACGGACGTCCACGCCAGTCGTGTACAGCGTTGGTGGATCAGTTAACACAGCCGATTAAATTAGAGCCGATGCGTACATTCCCAGTCGTTCGTGACTTGGTTGTCGATCGTGAAGGCATGTTCGATTCTCTTAAGAAAATCAAAGCATGGATTCCTATTGATGGTACGTATGATCTTGGAGAAGGACCACGTATGCCTGAGCGTAAGCGCCAGTGGGCATATGAGCTTTCGAAGTGTATGACGTGTGGAGTATGTCTAGAGGCATGCCCGAATGTTAACGATCAAACAAACTTCATGGGACCATTTGCGATCTCACAAGTCCGTTTGTTCAATACACATCCAACGGGTGCACAGAACAAGGATGAGCGTTTGTCAGCGTTGATGACAGATGGCGGTCTTGGTGAGTGCGGTAACTCACAGAACTGTGTAGTGGCTTGTCCGAAGGGGATTCCTTTGACAACTTCTATTGCGGCGATGAACCGTGCGACAACTGTACAAATGTTTAAGAACTTCTTCGGAAGTGACCATATGGTAGACTGATGTCTACTTGAAGAGTGTCCGGAAAGTCAGCGAGAGCTGATTTTCTGGGCTTTTTTGTTGGAATGAATTCTTGGGCGGTGTTGATTTACACTGCAGACGGACGCTTTCCGCGGGCTTGATCTCAGCCGCTTCCATCGCTACGCTCAGTCCAGGGTCTTCGATCTTCGCTAATTCCGCAGGAGTCGCCGTCTTCCGTTTAAATCAACGGATTGGAGTAGGCGACGACTTATACTTTCATCATAAAAACTACTTCAAGTGACAGTTTTATCTCTCTGAATTGATAGAAGGATTGTAGACAACATAAATCATAAAGAGTTAACCATTAGAGGGAATCACTACTTATCGTCTGAGTTGTTTGATATAATGGGAGAATGAATGGTCATTCACTTTATAGACTGGGGGAGAATAGAATGAAGCAGAGTTATATAAAGAATTTTGACGAGTGGGAAGAGGGGTTTCGGTTTTCGGCGCCGATGCGGGTTCGGTTTTCGGAGACGGATATGTTTGGGCATCTGAATAATACGGTGACGTTTGCTTATTTTGAGCAGGCGCGGATTGACTATTTAAAAAGTTTGGGATTGATGAATGATTGGCTGGATCCGCAGGGGGAACGCATTCCGGTTGTGGCGGACCTACAGTGTGATTATATGAAGCAAGTGTTTTTTGATGAATCAATTGATGTGTATGTGAAAGCGGAGTCGATTGGGAAGAGTTCCGTCGATATTCATTATATGGCGAAGAATGCGAAGGGTGACGTCGTGTTCACTGGACGGGGTGCGATGGTGCAAATCTCGAAGAAGACGGGCTCGGGTGTCGCTTGGACAGAAGAGGAAAAGGATTTGTTCTACGAAAGAACTAGGAATTAAGCCGGCACAGCCTCTCCCTACTTGGAATACTGTAAAGGGAAACCGAATAGGAGGGGCGCGTCTTGATGGAGGAGTTAAACAACCGATCTGTTCTCACTGGTAGGGAACGTGAAATTTTCACATTGCTCATAGCCGATCATACAACGAAAGAAATTGCGGGAAAGCTTGGGATTAGTGAAAAAACTGTCCGCAATCACATTTCAAATACAATTCAAAAGCTTGGCGTTTCTGGTCGAGCACAAGCGATGATAGAATTGCTTAGACTCGGCGAGCTCAGTTTGAATTAGTATCTGTACGCTATTAAAAAGGTTGCGGAGATTTTTGCAACCTTTTTTTCTTTGTCATTCATTTACATTGTAATTTGTGAGGCGGTAGGATCCAATAGGTTGTGCTAAACTAAATCTATATCAAGATTTTAACGAACGCATTTAAAAGGAGGAATAGGTGATGAAATCGATTACTAAAAAACGGACGAAGGCATATTTCATTGACTTGGCGATATCCACTGCCGTAGTAGGCGTGGCTGAATACTTTCTCCGAAAAAAGGTGAAGAATGAAGCAATTCATGCTCTCGTGACGCCATCCGTTGTCGCGTGTACTCTCGAATGTGCTCAACTACTTAGAAGTGGACAAACTGTCGGCTATAAGAAAATGGGATTGGTATTGGAAAGGGAAAATGGGTCCGATTTGAGCACCAATCAGATTATAAAAAGAACGTTCTATCGTGATACTTTCAGTACGTTTCAGTTCATTAGGAATCGCCAAGAGTTTGAAAAAAGCAGTGGGGAAATATTACCACATGATTCCTATGCAAGAACAGTTGTCAAAGAAGTATAATAAGTAGGTGATGGATGAGTGCATCTGGCATTGTCGAATCTTTAAAATGTGACAATCTCGTGGAGTCAAGCCTTCTAAGTGGTGCATTGACTATTCCGGCGATTAGTTATGTATTGCATTTTTGAAGATTAAAGAGGAAAATAATAAGCAAACTCATGATTTGGAGCTGGTATCATTGACAAAAAAAGTCACAGCGAATCTTGAAGAAATTCACCAAATGGAGAAAGATTTGCGTTACATTGCAGCGATTATTAAACAACAAGGGCGTCAGATACTAAGTAATTATACCATTACACCTCCTCAATTCATCGCACTACAATGGTTGTTTGAGCATGGAGATATGACCATTGGGGATCTGTCGAACAAAATGTTTTTAGCATTCAGTACGACAACTGATTTAGTCGATCGAATGGAAAAGAATGAATTGGTGAAACGAGTACGTGACGAAAAAGATCGTCGTGTCGTACGGATTCATTTATTAGCAGAAGGCGAGCGCGTAATCGAAGAAGTAATCGATAAGCGACGTGACTACTTACAAGATGTCGTGAAAGATTTTAACCCAGAAGAATTGTCAACGTTTACTGAACTACTATCAAAACTACACGTGGAAATGAGCACAGAATAACATGAAAGAATTCTCAGATTTACCAATCGGCATTATCGACTCAGGAGTGGGCGGCCTTACAGTGATGGACGAGCTCCTGAATCGGATGCCGAACGAACAATTTCTATACATAGGAGATGACGCCCGCTGCCCGTATGGCAACCGGTCTCCACAAGAAGTCGTCAAGTTCACTCAAGAATTAATCAGTGCCCTCAACGAGTTCGGCGTTAAAATGGTAGTCATCGCTTGTAACACGGCGACCGCATTTGCGTTGGAACACGTACAACCTATGTTCAACTTTCCAATTATCGGTGTTATTGAACCAGGGGCACGTACAGCGGTTAAAAAATCCGTGTCAAAACAGATTGTCGTTCTCGGGACAAGTGGGACTGTGAAAAGCCAGGCATATGACCATGCGATTTTAGCATTGTCACCGGATGCATGCGTTCATGGGCTTGCGTGTCCTGAATTTGTTCCAATTGTGGAACGGGGCGTATATAAGTTGGCAGAGGCAGATCAAGTCGTCGAGAAGACGCTTGCGCCACTATCTTCCGAGACGTTCGATGCCGTGATTTTAGGTTGTACGCATTTTCCTTTGTTGTCGCATTTCATACGAAAGCACTTACCTGCAGAAACAGAGCTCATTACTTCGGGGTCTGCAACAGCGGATACGGCAATTCATATTTTGGATGAGTTACAGCTTCACCGGGAAGCGTCGACGAAACGAATTTCTACGTTCTATACGACGGGAAACCCAGCTCATTTTGCGTTAATCGTAAAAGATTGGTTACATATAGCGGATCCAGTTGTGGAGAAGCTAGTTCTTTAACGTGTAGTAGCTATCAAATTCACTAACCCGGCGTGCTGGTTGCCGGGTTTTTGCGTGGGTTTGAATAGATATGATAAGATGGATGGATGAAAAGAAAGAGGGAATATATGAATGAGACATGATGGACGAGCAGTTAACGCACTAAGAAATGTGCAGATTGAAAAAGATTATTTACTTCATCCCGAGGGATCGGTTCTGATCACAGTTGGGAATACAAAGGTGATTTGTAACGCATCTGTTGAAGACAGGGTACCCCCATTTTTGCGTGGAAGCGGAAAAGGTTGGGTTACTGCAGAATATTCAATGCTGCCAAGAGCAACGGGGCAACGGACACAACGTGAAGCAACGAAGGGGAAAATCGGTGGCCGTACAATGGAAATCCAGCGTTTGATCGGAAGAGCGCTACGTGCCGTAATTGACCTAGAGGCACTTGGAGAGCGTACGATTTGGATTGACTGTGACGTCATCCAAGCTGACGGTGGAACACGTACAGCGTCTATTACAGGCGCGTTTGTTGCGATGGCGCTAGCGACTGCAGGCATTGTGGAGCAAAAGAAATTACCTAAATTCCCAATTAATCAATACTTAGCTGCAACGAGTGTCGGGAAATCAGAACAAGACGAACTTATCCTCGATTTGGATTACATCGAAGATTCCTCTGCAGCAGTAGACATGAACGTTGTCATGACGAGCAATGGTGAGTTTGTTGAGTTACAAGGTACAGGAGAAGAGTCTACATTTACACGCAAAGAGATGAATGGATTACTAGACCTTGCTGAAAACGGAATCCAACAATTGATCGACCTACAAAAACTAGCACTCGGACCGATTTGTGACATGATCGAATCTAAAGAGGAGGCTGCACAATGAAACAAATTTTAGTCGCAACGAACAATAAAGGGAAAGTGAGAGACTTTGAACAGTTGTTCAAACCTCATGGTATCGAAGTGATTTCTCTGAAAGATTTGGACGAGCCGATCGATGTCGAGGAAACAGGAACGACTTTCGAAGAGAATGCAATTCTGAAAGCAGAGGAAACTGCGAAGATTCTAGGTAAATGGGTCATTTCAGATGACAGTGGTCTTGAGATTGATGCATTAAACGGCGAACCAGGGGTCTACTCGGCCCGTTATGCAGGGGAACCGAAAGACGATGAGGCCAATATCGATAAAGCGTTAAACGGCCTTAAAGACGTTCCTGAAGGCTCTAGAGACGCACGCTTCCGTTGCGTGTTAGCTATTGCAGGACCTGGAATCGAAACAAAAACGTTTTCTGGAAGTTGTGATGGTTCAATTCTTTTTGAACGTCATGGGGAGAATGGCTTCGGGTACGATCCGATTTTCTTCGTACCTTCAGAAGGAAAAGCGATGGCGGAGTTGACGCCAGCTGAAAAAGCAGCGATTTCACACCGTGGCGTAGCGATGCGCAAATTCGAAAAAGAACTTCCGAATCTGATTGGCGAGGCGGGGATGAACGCATGAAACTGATCGTAATGAGCGATTCACACAGTGATCAGGAAACGATTCAAGCAATCCGCAACCGGGAAACCGGTGCAGATGCATTTTTCCACTGTGGGGATAGTGAATTGGCGGTAGATGCGGACATCTTACAAGGCATGGAAATCGTTCAAGGCAACTGTGACTGGAACGCCGCGTTTCCTGAATCAGTGGTTGCTGAAGTGGACACTCAAAAAGTCTTGATGGTCCACGGTCACCAACATGGCGTGAAACAATCGCTCATGCAGCTGAAATACGCTGCAGAGCAAGTAAACGCCAACATCGTCCTGTTTGGGCACTCGCACCTATATGGAGCGGAATTGCAAGATGGTGTGCTCTACGTGAATCCAGGGAGTACGTTACTTCCTAGAGGTGGACGAGTGGCAACGTATGCAGTTATCGAACAAGAGGATTCGCTCAAGGTGACTTTCCGCAGTCCAGACACTGGAGAAGCGGTAGAAAAAGTTATTTTCACAACAAATTAAAAACCTGTTGACTTCTATTCATTTTTTGCATATAATAAAACCTGTCGTTCAAATCATTTATGAATTTGACGCAGTTGTCTCAGTAGCTCAGCTGGATAGAGCAATGCCCTTCTAAGGCATCGGTCGGGGGTTCGAATCCCTCCTGGGACGTAATAGAAAGTGAAAACACCGAATCTGTTGATGGATAACAGATTCGGTGTTTTTTTGTGTTCTAAAGAGAGCTGTGCAGGACACAACTCCAGAAGTATTCAAATTGGTGTTCGAGTTGGTGATACACAGGCGGCGATTATTCTGATTCATCTTCTATAAGTTCAACTAATTTATCTTCGACTACTTTCAATACAGGCATTTTAAAGGCTGAGCTCATGTATTCATAAGACTCTTTCAATTCCTCCACTGTATCATCAACTAATAGATTATGGCTTTCCGCCCATGCGTAAGGAGTATTATTCTCGTCATAATGGACTTCGTGTATTTCGAAGTATGGCTCGTCAAACGAATTGGTTAACTTCAATATTCTATAATTCCAGTACATTCTTAGCTCCTTCTTTCTCAACTGTTATGTATTCTCAATTTTAAGGAAGCGTGTCTGAGTAAAAAACATTGTGCCATCCGACCGCGTGTCGTCAAAATAGAAACGAACCTGTAAAATAAGCTACCAATTTAAAAGTAGGTGCGCGGAAAAATTATCAATGTTTAAACAGACATGAAAGTTTCTTGCACAGGCATATAACACTACACTGCATGGAAACAGATGAAAGTGGCATTAGACCATCCCTATGGTTGTTCCTTCACTAAAGTATTTACGTGAGAGGAACACATAGGTCACAGTAAATGATCAGAAATATGTATCTGCACTGACTATGAGCTGTCTATCATGTCAAAGTAGACAACATGATAGCTGTAGTGAGGTGAAATGCAATGGCTACCTAAGTAAATCTACTATTTCTTCTTCAGTCAAGCTGCTCCATTGGCCGATCTCTAGTGATCCGAGCTGAATATGCTTAATTCGAACTCTCTTTAAGTGTCTGACAGTATACTGAAAATGTCTGCACATTCTACGGATTTGTCGATTTAATCCTTGGGAGAGTGTTATCCGAAACGTATAATCATCAAGCTGAAGTACAGAGCAAGCATTGGTTCTGGAAATGCCTTTTCTTCTAGGATTGTAAATATCCACACCGTTTGATAAACCGACTAGAAAAGACTCTGTAATCCTTTTGTCAACGGTTACTAGATACTCTTTTTCCTCATTGTTTTCTTCTTTCATTAACTTATTTACAACGCTTCCGTCGTTTGTTAATAGAATAAGGCCTTCGGTTTCTTTGTCTAGACGTCCGACCGGGAAAATACGTTCTGGATAGGCTATATAGTCAATAATATTATTTTCAATAGTAGGTGAGGCTGTACAAATAATCCCGCTTGGTTTGTTAAACTTCAAATAGATTTTCTCGGATGTGTGTTTAATTCTGTGACTGTTTACTTCGACTACATCGTTCTCCTCAATAAAACATACATGACGTGCAATCTCGCCATTCACTAAAACTTTCTCAGCAGTAATAAATCGCTCAGCTTGTCTTCTGGAACAGAATCCAGAGGAACTAATATATTGATTCAACCTCACATTTTTCGCTCCTTATGAACTGCTTCTTACCTCATGATACCACGTATGCATGTTTCCTGAATTCACAAGTTGAAACACATGACCAGAACGATCAAAAGTAGGTGCTGTGTGCTGAACAATCATGAATGTTTAAACAAACATGAAAGTTTCTTGCACTGGCACCAAACACTAACTTCCATAAGAGACACCTACGCCATTGCGTGTAGATTCCACTGAACGGATCACTCACTTTATTGTGGATGGTTTTCTTTTGGGAATTTCAAAGGACTTTCTTCTTTTATGTCGAATAGTGACATTTGAAGGAGGGAGATATCTGTGAGACTTAGAGAAATAAAAAAGATTTTGGAAGAGAATATTTTTAATTTAGAAATAAAATACAAAAGGGATGCTCAAAAGGGTACCAATGAAATTACAGATGTTCACAAAATTTATGTAAGCGTGATGAATTTGGCTGAGTTCAATTTCTTAGAAGAAGAAATAAAGAAATTAGAAAACATACCTAGTGTATTCAATAATAAAAATGATAAAATTATTGTTGAAGATTCAACTTTTAGACATTTTGAAAGCATTGTGAATAACATTATTATGAAGGTCAAGGCCGTTATTTTTGCTATTCGTGATGCAATACCAGAACAAAGCCAGAATTCTGTAAGTATAAAACTACCAAACTCAATTGACTTAGTAAAAGTGTCAGATTCAATTAAGAAGATTAATAATATTCTAAGTCAGAGTTTAGTAGGGAAATATAAGAGTACTGTGAAACTTCAGAACTTTGATTCAGGTTCGAATTGGATAGAAGTAGTACTACAAAATACTGATGCAGTTGTATTATTCGGTTCTATTGTCAAACATACACTTAGTTATGTAAGAGAAGAATATATGCAGTGGAGAATTACAAAAAGCAAAATTGATAATACGAATATAGAACAATCGGCTAAGGAGCTAGTTTTAAAGGCCTTAGAAGATACTATAAAGACTCAAGCCAGGTTGCATGCAAAAGTTATCACTGAAGAATTTGAAATAACCGCTAATCAACAAGAGTATGAAAATGGTTTAACTCATTCAATTCAAGCTTTAGCTGAATTAATTCATGAAGGAGCGGAAGTTCATACTGCACTAAATGCTCCCCTAGAAGTTAAGGATGCTTATCCTGATGAGAAGGAAATTAGAAACTTTATAGATACTAAAATGAAATTGCTTCCTGATGCTACGGAAACGATAATTGAAGATATGGAACAAATAGACGAAAATCCAGAAATAGACGATTCTGAAGAAACTTAAACAACTAAATACAGTGATGGAATAATACAAAGGTACAGATTTTGATTATTAGTTAGGTCGATTTTTTTTTGGGAGTAGCTTTGAAAATACTTTACTACCTGATAAGGTTTTAATCCCAATTTGGATGTCATAAGGAAAAGAACTTCGGAGGGGACGGAATGGCAAAAACGTTCAAAGAAATTCGAGAAGAGACCAAAGCAACAAAGCAACAAATCAGAAGACAAAAAGTAGGTGTCTGTGCGCGAAGCAATCATGAAAGCTTCTTGCACAGTCACCTAACACTAATAGGGTTCGGACCCACGGAACGCTAGATTATCTAACGCCTATTGAGTACCGATTAGGGACCTTATATAAATTGTCCGATTTAGTGTTGACAAGCCCCAATTTAATTTCCAAGTATTTATTTAGGATGAAAACTAAATGAAGTAAAAGTAGGTGCCTGTGCGCAGAATAATCATGAATTTTTAAACAAACATGAAAGTTTGTTGCACAGGCACCTAATATTAGGTAGGCAGGATTTTCCTCTCTTTTTGTCGAAAGTTGTGACATATGGGGAGGTGATAAATGTGCAGGAAATAAGTTTAGATGAACTGATTACTAATTCGGTAGAGTATTTCCTATCATCAGTATATGATGAAGAAGACTTTTTTCAGGAAGGTACTGAACTTGAGATTCTTAGTAGTGAAGGTAAAGATCACTTGAAGAATTCTATCGTAAGAATGGTTAATGCAAAATTGATAGTAGCTAAAGAAGAAGCACGAAAATTGTTGTTAGAGCGTGAAGTAATATCTACTCTTTTAAAGTATATTGAAACCAAAGAAGGGACACGCGATAACCTAAACGAAAGAAAAGAAAAAGTTCAAATAGAATATCAAAATAGATACAAAGACGTAAGGAAGCTAGAAACACTATTGAATTATTTTGGTTGATTATCTAAAGAACGTCCAAACGGGTGTTCTTTTTGTTTACCCAAAAACAGATAAAAGGGGTCGTGGGGTGAGATATCACAAAAGTTGAGGTGGGTGACAGCATGTATGACATGTGCGCAGAACAATTATGAATGTTTATACAAACATGAAAGTTTCTTGCACAGGCACCGAACACTTATATTGTGAGTCATTTCCTATCGTCATCTTCAACTGATGTAACAAACTTTTCCGCTGTATGGGATGATACTAATCATGAGGTTGTCGTCACACTTTCAATCACTTCACAAGATGGTGACAGGGGTGTATTCAGCAAAGAAAATAAATTCGATGCAGATAGAAATCCACTTTATTCTGCGACAACTGCTATCTATAATGCTGGTGTTTGGACAAACGCTACAAATTGATATTTGATTAAAAATGAAGACGCTTAGATTGAACCTCGCCATTTTGGCGGGGTTTTCTTGCGCATTCAGACCATAATGCGTCGAAATGAAAATTAAAGGAATTCTTCCTCTTTTGTTGAATTGGGAATTGAGGTGAAAAGTATGAAGGAGATTCACAAATCTATTACACAATCCGCAGTTTTATCAGATGATGAAAGATACAGGTTTCTTTTAAAAAGAGTTTGGGATGAGAGCAAAAAAAATGCGACTCTTATTATGTTAAATCCAAGTAAAGCGAATTTGTTGAAGAGTGATATGACAATCACTAATACTATGAATTATTTAATTGATAAGGACTTCGGTAGTATGACCGTTGTTAACTTATTCCCGCTTATGGCAACTTCCCCCAAAAATCTAGTAGGGCATAAAGAAGATTTTAAAAAGGAAAATGATAAATTCATTTTAGAGGCATGTGAAAATGCTGACAGTATTTTTGTAGGATGGGTAAGAGGGGAAAACAAAAATAGAGTCAAAGAAGTAGAATTAATAATAAGAAGATATTCTGACAAGGTTTATTGTTTCCAAGATGAAAAAGGTATTAAACCAAGACATCCAAGAAATATTACTGACAAGTGGTCAGTTCATAAGTATTTTAGGGATGACACCTTTCACAGTTACTAAAACGTCCTCATCGGACGTTTTTTTAATACCAATAAATAGAGAGAATTAGGTGCACGGAACAATCATGAATGTTTAAACAAACATGAAAATTTCTTCCGCAGGCGCCTAACACTAATCTCCTTAAAGTTTGTATGTCATAGCGTTACTAGGTGGATGCATGAATTCGATTTAATTGACATAAAAACATGAAAAAGTGCACGCCTTAACATCAGAAACGATTCGATATTTTTTTGAGTTATACAGTGCACAGAAGTGTTTTCACTTTACATTACGTCCCAGGAGGGATTCGAACCCCCGACCGATATCTACGTAGGACATCCTCTAAAAGTAGGTGCCTGTGCGCGAACAATCATGAATTTTTCTTGCACAGACACCTAATACTTGTTACTCAACGTGCCCATAGGTAATAGATTGAAGATAGTCATTGCTGCAACAGCAATGACTATCTTCGCTAGTTCGGCTCTCGTGCTTCAACGGCGATTGCATGAGCAAGAAAAGAGGATAAGTTAGTGAAGTAGTGAAAGTCAGCAGGAAGGAGTAAGTACATTTATCTACTCCTTTTTTATTACTTTTATATGATAAAAAACTACAATAATTAGACGGGATGGCTGAAAATGAGACAAGAGTTAATGTACGCTTAATCCATTACGAAAGAAGATGACAAGAACGAACGGCATCCCGGTAATTATAATGTGGTTCACTTCGATGCTTGTTGCATTAAAATCTATTCCGAAAGAATGGTGTTTTCTTCAAAGTGATACACAGAGGGATGGCAATTAGCAGACCGACTGCGCTTTGAATGAGGTCCCCTGGTACAGATGCCAGTGGTGCCGCCCAGTTGTTATACATGATGGCTTGCCCGATGTAGTACACTGCGAGCATGACCGGTGTGGAGGCGACGCCTGCCAGGATGTTGAGTTTACTATTATCTCCCCGGTGGCCATTCGACCATGCAATTTTCCCCACGATATAGCCTTGCAGAGCCCTCGCGATGATAGTCGTGGGCGCCCAGATGATCCAGCCGCCGAAGATATCGAACAAACCCATGCCGATCGCTCCGGCCAGCGCTCCCTTTTTCGGGCCGAAAAGAATCGCGGCGATGAACAGTGCGCCTGTGCCTAAATGGATGAGGCCCCCTTGTCCAATCGGAAGCTTGATGTTAATGAAGACAGTGGACACTAATACGATGGTCGACAGAATGGCTGTCAACACTAGATCCATTGTTTTTGTACGTAACTGAGTCGATGTTTGGTGTTGTACCGTTTGCATACGGACATTCATCTCCTTGCTTTATAGAATGTTGATACTTTTTAGTTTACTGAATGGCTGACCATTGAAACAGTGCCAGTTTTATTAAATTGTTAGAGGTCAGTTATGAGAGGAAGAAATGGAGATTCTATATATTCTTGCTTACCCTTACTTATGGTACGATGGAAGAAGTGCAAGTACTGAAGAGTGAGAGGGGGAGTTCTATTGAAAAAAGTTGCGATCATCCAAGATATGTCTTCATTTGGAAAATGCTCGCTCACAGCAGCCATTCCAGTATTATCTGTCATGGGGGTGCAGGCAGTCCCTCTGCCAACTGCTATTTTGACGTCTCAGACAGAATACCCGAGCTATTTTTGTGAAGACTTAACGTCGAGGATGACTCATTTTACAGACGAGTGGAGCAAGATGGGCGTTGAATTTGATGGTATACATACAGGTTTCGTGACAGGAAAAGAGCAAATTGAAAATATCTTTTCTTTTTTACGTACGTTCTACAAGGAAGAGACAATGCTTCTCGTGGACCCGGTCATGGGCGACAGGGGACAGCTATATGATGTGTTTACTAGGGAGTTAATTGGCTATATGAAGGAGCTGGTGAAGCGTGCAGATGTCATTACACCAAACGTGACAGAATGCTGTTTACTAACAGGTCTGTCGTATGACAAACTGCAAATGTACCAGACGAGTGAGGATTATGTTGCCGCCATTGAGGAGGCTGGCCGGCAGCTGCAGTCAGAAACAAAAGCCAAGATTATCATTACCGGTTTGAATCCGCCGGCCCTTTCAGAAACAAAATTTGTCGGCAACATGTATATGGATGACTCCAGCTCGTATCACAGTCTTCAAGAATATAACGGTAAGAGTTATTCCGGAACGGGTGATTTAATTGCCTCAGTCCTGATGGGCGGTATGATGCGCGGTCAAAATCTGGTAGAGACCATGCAGCTCGCAGAAAAGTTTTTATCTGCCGCAATCCAGTCGACCTCAGAAGAGCATATTCCAACAGTTGCCGGTGTAAACTTTGAATCTCATTTGCGGATGCTGCTTTAACTTTTCTTCTTGTAATGATGCCTGTGTGAAAAACAATAGAATGCCATGCATCTAAATACGTATATGTCCTGCCCGCTAATCAGGATGATGCCTATAAAAGTAGGTGCCTGTGCGCGAAACATTCATTAATGTTTAAACAAATATGAAAAATTCTTACACAGTCACCTTACATTGTTTGGTAGCCATTTGAAAAAGCTGACTAACATACCTATAAGTTTATCTATCATTATAACTTTAAAAAGAAGCTGAAAAAATACAAAGCGAAGCCGACTTCCTAGCCTTTAGATGGGAAGTGGACTTCGCTTTTTTCTTTCAGGTGTACACCAATTATTTGAATAGTGTTAGAATGACTTATATGATTATTAATTAGGAGATGAATGGTATGAATGAGCGACTCAACAGACCAAAGAGATTTGGGGAAATACTTGATTTGACCTTTAGCTTAAGTAAAAATAATTTTAAAATCTTTTTCTTTATTTCTCTGCTATTTATGGGACCCGTCTATCTGATTGAAGCATTGATAAAACTCGTGTCTGGCGTCAATTTTTTCAGAGAGGTTTCTGTAGGCGGGACTTGGTATGAAAATATTGCCGCGACTTTAGAAATGGAGGAAACAACCAGTCTAGGTGCCGACATAGGCGTGATACTACTAGGCATGGTTAGCTTGTTCATATTTCCTGTTGCTACTGCAGCAACTTTATTGGTTGTCGATCATATACGAAAAAATGAAGCATATACAATTGGCTCGGTCGTTAAGAAAGCCTTTGCTAGATACGGTGCAATTATTGGGAGTACGCTTTTATTTACACTCATGGTTACGGGATTAATTCTATTGCCTATCATGTTTATCGCATTAGTTTTCGTACTTGGTATAGCAACGCTTCCTGTAGTTGGTATTATTGTAGGAGTACTACTATTCTTAGCTTTTACTATCGCGATTGGATATTTACTTACCCGTTGGAGCTTTTATTTTGGATCTGCAGTACTTGGAGAAGGGACTCCAGGATTTACAAGAAGTTGGAGACTGACCCGCACGCAGGGGTGGAAGTTAGTAGGACTGTACATAATCTTCTTTCTACTCATCTCAATTGTCAGCAGTGCTTTTGAACTTACATTTGGGTTGTTCTTAGGCAATAGTGTTTTGCTTTCTATGATTCTATCGCTCGTAAATATTGTCACAACATTAATATTTGCTGTTGGTTTTGCAGTGATGTACTTCGATTTAAAAGTAAGACATGATGCAGAGGATTTAAAAGAACTGATTGATGAGTATGCAGTGGTTCAATCATGAACTCTATAAGGATGATCTTCTATGGCTAATGTACAGAACGTAAAAGACGAACTGGAAAACATTTTAAGTAAGAAAGAGTATACAGTTTATACAGACCAGGAAACGAATTTCTTCACGGCTTTATGGGAGAAGATTAAAGCTTGGTTTGTTGAATTTTTGGAGCGTCTTTTTCCGTCTATGGAGAAGACGAGCATGCTTGCTGGACCCATTTTGGCGATTGTTATTACCGTCATGCTTATTCTCATTGCCATTGCCTTGGTTTATTTTGTTCGTAAACGAAAGCGCAGACAAATACATCACTCTAAAAAACCTCTACAATCTATGAAGGAGATCGATTGGTCTTTTCAGATGCATTTATCTGAAGCTAATAAACAAGAAGAGCTGAATAGGCTCACCCCAGCAACTCGCCATATGTTTTTAGCAATCCTTCTTTATTTTCATGGAAAACAATGGGTGGAAGCACGTATTTGGAAGACCAACTGGGAGTATTATGAAGAGCTCAAAAAAGTAAATCGGCAATCTGCCAATCAATTCTATCATATCGCTCGATTCTTTGATGAAGTTACGTATGGAGAACGAGAAGTTCAAATAGATGAATATCAACAATTTCGGATAAAGGTAATGGAGGCTTTAGGCGAATCCGTTGAATAAAAATTGTTTATGAGAAAGGAGGGGAAATTAGTTTGCAGAAAAAAAGATTGACCCCAAAAACTTGGATCGGACTGTCACTTTTTTTAATTGTCCTGCTCTTCTCTCGATACCTTCTAGTGCAAGACCAACTAAAAGAGTTTCCAATTTTCGCTTCTGACTCCCCTTCTCCCACAGGAGTAAAAGCATTCTATACGTACTTAGAGAAGAGTAATGAAAGCGTCAAAAGATGGACAGAATCTCCAAGTGATTTATCTACAACATCTGAAAACCAGTTACTTATTATGTTGGAGCCTTACTTCATTCCAACTACTGAAGAACTTGGTGCATACAAAGAATTCATGAATTCTGGAAATACCATTCTTTTATTTAAACAAAACCCAAAAGGAATGTTCGAACTGGAAACCGAGCCTGTCGATACAAACGAAGGTCTTATAGTCGATAAAGTAGACCATGCCTATTCAGCTGAACTCCTTGAATCCTTTCGACTTCTTGAACAAACGGATGATGAAGTTTTACTTTCAGACGACTTGGGAACTATTGCACTGCAGCGTTCTTTCGGTAAGGGAAATTTAATTGTTGCAAATTCGCCAAGCTGGATGATGAATAGTGAACTTTTAACAGATGACCACCTAGCCCTTATTCTAACACTTGTAAATGAAGTGGATTCTAAAACGATTTTGTTTGACGAATATATACATAGTAGCGATAGTGCATCGACTTTTTTCACAATCTATCCTCGTTGGTTTTTACTTTTACTGGTACAAGGAATATTGTTTACCCTCCTATGGTTATGGGCTATTGGAAAACGATTCGGACCGATTTTTATTCCTAGAGAAGAAACAGTTCGTTTCAGTGATGAAGGCCTTCGAGCATTAGCTGCTTGGTACCTCAAGGGGCGTCGTTATCATGACTCATTGGTCATTCAAGCTGATTATGTAAAAACGTTGTTACAAGAGCGTTGGGGGATTCCGTATACAATGGAATGGGAAAACCTGACGGATCACTTCAAGCAAAAATGCCCTCATCTGCACAAAGATGAAATACGGGAGATGCTCATGGGGGTAACTCCAATGCTAAGTAAAGAAAAAGTAAGCAAACATGACTATTTATATTGGTCGAAAAAGCTAGAGACCATTCGGAAAGAGGTAGAGATGAGATGAGAATGCATTTATTAACCTTATTGGAAAAGTATGAAGAACGAGTCTTGGGCCAAAGTACTACACTTAGACTTCTATTATCTGCTGTTTTGTCAGGTGGGCATGTATTACTAGAAGGGGTGCCGGGAACTGGAAAAACGCAAATGGTTAAAACATTGGCAAGTTTACTCGGTGGTGATTTTAGACGAATACAATTCACCCCAGACTTATTACCAAGTGACATTACAGGAAGCATGATTTACAACATGAAAGAAGGTTCTTTTGAAACGTTAAAAGGACCGATTTTCACGAATGTCCTTTTAGCTGATGAAATTAACCGAACACCCGCAAAAACACAAGCAGCACTTCTAGAAGCAATGGAAGAAAAACAAGTTACCATCCAAGGGAAAACGTATCCGTTACCCGATGTTTTTTTCGTAGTAGCCACACAAAACCCAATTGAATTTGAAGGTACTTACCCATTACCAGAAGCACAACAAGATCGGTTCTTGTTTAAACTTCTGATTGACTTTCCTTCGTTCGATGAGGAAAAAGACATATTAAAACAAATAATTGAAAAAAGTTTTGAAGGAAAATCAATTTCTTCAATTCTCGACATGGAAGTGTTTTTAACAATCCAGCGTGAAATTGAACAAGTAACACTCGGTGATGGTGTGATTGATTATGTTATGCAGATTGTACGAAAAACGAGAGAAACAGAATCCATTCGTTTTGGAGCAAGTACTCGTGCAGGTATTTCAATTGGTAAAGCTGCGCAAGCATGGGCTTACTTAGAAGGTCGTGATTACGTAACACCTGACGACGTTAAAATTGTTGCCAAACCATCTTTGAGACATAGAATTCAATTATCTCCACATGTAGAATTGGAGGGAACGGCTGTTGACCAAATCATCGAAGAACTTGTGGGGGCGATTCCTATTCCAAGGTAGTGGAATCGTACCAACGAAACGATTACTCATTATTTTTCTCGTACTATCTGTTGCTTTAATCACGCTCGGAAGTCTCTTGGAAATGGATTGGGGCTTTCTCATTGTCATGAATCTTCTTATTCTATTTGGAAGTTTGTTGGACTTGTTGTATTCGCCAAAGAAAAACCAAATTCATTTCAAACGTACAATTGTGAAAGAACTGGAAAGAAACCTTTCCTATACAGTCGATATTGAAGTGGAAAATACTTCAGAGCATGCCTTCAATTTTCTTCTTGTAGATGGAATTCCACAATCTTTTAAAAGCTCATTTCCAATTAAAGGAGAAATAGCAAAAGAGACTGCAGTACAAGTACGTTATGAAACAAACGCTTCTGTTCGCGGAAACTATGAAATTGAGCAACTCCACTGCCGTTATACAAGCAAGTTAGGTCTTTGGGCAAAGCAAAAAACAGTTTCGTTGGTGGATTTCGTTAAAGTTATTCCAGACTTAACTGAAACGAAAAGCTATTTGGGCAATGCTCAACGGTTTCTGTTATATGAGGGTTCAAAAATTCGTAAACAACAACGCGGAATAGGAGAATTTGCACAGATTCGAAACTACGGAGTCGGCGATGACCCAAGAATGATTAACTGGCGACAATCTGCGAAACTACAAGAAGTGATGACCAATGAATATGAGCCTGAACATGGAAAATATGTAACCATTTTAATCGATTGTGGAAGAATGATGGGTGCGGAATTAACGAACGGAAATCGTCTTGAAAAAGTATTGGAAGCCTCTTTAACTGTTGCGGCGGCAGCTTTACAAAAAGGAGATTACGTTTCTGTTCTAGCCTTTTCAAAAGAAGTACAAGTATTTGTACCACCCGCAAAAGGAATAGCTCATTTGCAAACAATTCTCCACGCAATTTACTCTCTTGAAGTGGGTGCTGCCGAGTCGAATTATGCTGCTGTTCTCACTTATTTAGAAACCATGCAAAAGAAAAGAAGTCTACTATTACTCTTTAGTGATGTTCGCTCATTTCTTCATGAGGAAAGTGCGCTAGCCTATTTGCAAAGACTTAGAAGACGCCATATGTTTTTGATGATTGGCATTGAGGACACTGCCCTTTATAATCGCATCAATGAAGAACCAGTGGATGTACAAACCGCAATGGTAAAAAGTATTGCTCAACAACAACTGCTTCTTAAGAAAAAAAGGAAATTGAAATGGGAAAAAAAAGGCCTTCAAATGATTGAGGCCCGTGAAGAAAACTTAGCAGTAGCAGCTGTTTCCCATTATATTGATATTATGAATCGGAACTTAATTTAGATTCTCTTCTGTCTAGAAAAACTTTTCCAATCAACACGTACACAAGTAAACCAATCACAGTAATGAATGCAACTGCATATTTTGCTCCTAATGGTATTGATGCTGGAGTGATGAAGCCTTCAATTAATCCGGCAATGATGAATAATGGAATCGTACCAATTAGTAACTGAACAGATCGCTTTGCCTGAGTTTTCAATTGGTAGCCTCTTGAGAACTTGCCGGGGACAAAGAGCTTATAACCCATTAATAGACCTGCTCCACCTGCTATAAATATGGCTGTAAGCTCAATCATTCCATGTGGTACGATAAATGCCCAAAACTCATACGATTTATCGTAGTGAAAGAATAAAGCAGCCAAGGCTCCAACCAAAATACCATTATAAATGAGGACATATACAGTTAATAACCCGAATGTGATACCTCCGGCAAAAGCGAGTATCCCTACTTGAATATTGTTTGTCATAATAGTGGAAGACATTACGGAAGAATTTACTTCCATTTCATCGCTACCAAGCTGATCGGGATTTACTCCTTGAGCCACTTCTGCAGGCAGTATAGCATACATCGATTGAGGGTCGTTGAGAACAGCAAAGAAGCTACCTAAAGCACCAAGTGTAAACAAAAGAAATGCGACAAAAATAAACTTCCATTGTTCTAAAAACAAACGAATAAATGTTGTGCTTAAAAAGTTACCAACTTGTTTTATACTCGATATTTGATCTTTATATAACACATTATGTGATTTTGATACAAGTTCATTTAAGTAAACCGTTACTTCTTCATTTGGAAAGTACGTTTGAGCGTAGGAAAGATTTTGAGCAGACTTTTGATAGAATTCATAAAACTGATCAATTCTTTCACCTGTTAAATTAGATTTACCTTTATGCAATTCAGACGCTAATTTTTCCAGTTTACTCCAATCTTCACGATGCGATTTCACAAATTGATTGATGTTCATTTTTACACCTTCTTCTTGTGGTATGAGTGCAATTTTACGTGTGTTCCGAATATACAGTATAGCAGATACTTAGAAATTTATGGATGAAACTACATATTGAAAGTGGTGAAATACTATGAATGACGAACGAATTGGTATCAAAACACCAGAATTCGTATCTCTTCAGTTTCAGCTCGCAGGACTCGGTAGCAGAAGCGCGGCATTTATTATTGATCAACTTATTTTAACGGTTGTTAATATTTCAGTTCTCATTGTTTTGGCCATTTTTTACACGAGAGATATAGATTTTTTTGCCTTTGCGGGAATGGACTCGCTTATATTGGGTCTTGCAATTCTCGGTCTTTTTATCGTCAACACAGGGTATTTTGTAATTATGGAGTACTTTTCAGGAGGAAAAACTATTGGTAAAAGATTGCTCGGCATTCGAGCAATCCAAGAAAATGGGCATAGCTTAACACTACTATCAAGCTTTATCCGCAATTTTCTTAGAGTTATTGATTCTTTACCTGCTGGATATTTTTTGGGAATTGTGCTCATTTTCTTTCATTCGAAACATAAAAGAATTGGAGATTTAGTTGCAGGAACGATTGTTGTACATGAACGACAAACAAAAAAACAAAACAAACAAACTCCTATTGAAAAAGAAATTGCTATGAAGCAACTTGCAAAAGAGGATCTTGTTATTGAAGATTGGGCTTTAAGGTCAATTGGACAAAAAGATTGGAAACTTATTGAGACGTACAGCAATCGACTCACTCAATTGTCCGAAAACGAACGCTCTGAGCTTACGGAAAAAGTAGCAAATCTCTTACTTCCGAAATTCGGCTTAGAAGTCTCAGGGAAAAGTAATTTAGAATTGGAAAATACGCTCCTTATTCTTTACCTGATTTTGAAGGAAGAATGGGCGTATGAACTTTGATTTCAATTAAATTGTAGCCAATGAAACGTACTAGCGTTGGTACGAATTTATCAAAAAGGTATATTTTGTGATTCGTTATCTGAGGAACTTAGATATGACTGTTGAAGGTATGAGTTTCCTTTAGAAGATGAGATAATGGATATATGGACTGAATAATTTTTTTCGAAGTAAATGATGGAGGGGGATTACGGCCAATGAAATGTACCACACGTGACATGTTTTTTACCACCAGGTGACATAAAGTGTACCAGTGATTGACAATACCTTTACCGCTTCATACCTTCAGGATAATCAATGTTAATAAATATACTTTTTAGAAATGTAAATGCAAATCTTGCTATATAATCTCGGCAAATTTGTAATAAAGTCTTTATGCCACAAACGGGCCAAATTGATGAAAGTATAAATAATAGTTAGGGCAAAAGGAGAAAGTGAATATGAGTTTAGCAAGTTATATAGGATGTAATGTAGAAATCCCCCTAAGTGATGAAGAATCCGACAGTTTGATTATTATTGGCAATTGCTTCTCAGACGAGTCAAACCGACAAGCAGTTAGAGAAAATCAATTTTCGACGCCTTTTGTATATGAAGTATCAAGTGACTGGGGAATCGAGATTACAGAATACATGGACAAAAAAATGTATGCTGAATCGAAAGAGAAGCTAATTGTGCTATGTGAAATTATGGATAGTTTTCTTGAAAAAGGAGAGTATTTCGAACTGTATAGTTGTTGGGTGGGTGACGAAGGTGAAAAGCGAGAAGGTGAAATATCCCTTCCAATCAGTAATTTTGACATTGAGAAAATTGAGTTGCCTGAAAAGACGTTAGTAAGGTTTGAAAAATAAAGCCTTCTTCTGCAATAGGGTGCGTTTGCGTGATAAGGACAGTGCACCAAACGGGCCAATTAATTCAGTTAACGATGTAATTGAATATATATTCTCGAAACGAAATCTTAGGAGATTCATCTGATTCTAAAATGGAATGATAAAGATGAAAAATTAGTTTGGTTCTAGCTTTAATTCTTTTAATAATAGGATTATTGGGCTTTCAACAAAATAGAAAAACAAACGGATCTACGGCATAGGAAAAAGATTTGGATCAACAATTGATTGGTAAAAAAACGTGATGGTGAAGGTTGAATTTGAAATAATTGTATTTTTGCGGTATATTATATAAATATCACAAAATTCACGTTATTGACTGGGGGCTTTAATATTGAATTTTTCTATTAAGCATAGTTTATCATTTTTATTTAAAGTTACTATGATTTTTTCTTTATTAGTAACTACCTACGTAATCACATCAACAAAATCTGCATCTGCAGCTGGGTTTGGTCAATGGGTAACACTCGATAAGCAATGGAAATATAGAGTAGACGCTCCTTTATCTGATGGTGGTTCCGAAGGTAAGTATCATGTACATGTAGAAGGGAAAGTAGGTAAAAAAGTTGTGAAGGGTGCAGAAACTGTAGATGGAAAAGTGAGTCATAAAACTACATTGGATAAATCCGGAGTTCCTCAATCTGTACAAAAAAAGGTTAAGGCTTCTGCCGAATTTAAAAAAGGTATAGCAAAGCAGAAGGAATTAGATAAAGCAAAGGCAAGTGCTAAAAAGATGTCATGGACGCAGTTGGTATTTAATCCTGCTCCGATAATTGTAATAGCAGGAGTTATCGGGATATCTTTTTATGCACTTTCTATGGCGAAATGGAAAACATTTATATTTGGGTGAATTTGGAGGTATATTATGATTTCATATCAGAGGAAAGTAAGATTAAGAGATTTGGAAATCTATCTTTTATATAAAGATAGTACATCTATGGGGTATTTAATTATTGAAGATCTAAGAAGACCTATAGGGAAAGAAGAGCTTGAATTGTATCCATATAAACAAATGGATGCAGAAGATATTGAAATCTATCGCAATGTAATCAAAGTTGATATTTTATCAGACGAAACCTTAAATGATGATGATAAAGAAATCTTCCGAGAATTTGCATTGGACTTGGTAGATAGAAAAGACTTTTGTGCAGTTAAGATAAATTACACTATTGATGAACAATTGTTTGAGGACTTTCCATTAGATTTAGAAATAGAAGACTATAAAAAAATGTTAATGGCAATAAATTCAAACCATGATATTTCAGGATTGGATTTAGATAATTTAATATATTTGTCTCAAGAATAATTAAGAGTGACTTAGGTCACTCTTATTTTTTTTCAGGGGAAGTAAAACTAGTTGTAGGAAGAAAAAATGTGCCATTATACAAAGATAAATGTCATACTAAGCGTTAACGGAAGGAATTACCCTGCAATTTTATCGGCATTAATAGGAATATTTTTTTAATTTTAGCAATAAAAAGAGATAGGTAACATACTACGATCGGGGGCTTTAACGGAAGAAGGTTAGTGCCTCAAACGGGCCATTTGATTGAATGAGTGACAGTGATTTAACGGAGTAAAAAAAACTAGTAACGGGGTGTTTAAATGCAAATAAGAACAGCAAATTTAGATGATGCACAAGGTATTGCAAAAGTTCATGTAGATAGTTGGAGAACGACTTATAAAGGCATTATCCCGGATGATTTTTTAAATAATTTGTCTTATGAGCAACGCACACAATTATGGAAAAAGAATATTGAAAGAGAAGATGATTATGTTTTTATTGCCGAGAATAGTGAAGGTGAAATTATAGGCTTTGCAGATGCTTGGAAGAGAGAAGATAATCTAACAGAAAAGTCCGGTGACTTGACCTCGATTTATTTACTTGAAAAGTATCAAGGAAATGGAATTGGAAAGAAGTTGTTAAAGGAATTATTTAATCATTTTAAACAAATGGGTTATGAAAAAGTCTTAGTTGAAGTTCTTGAGGAAAATAAAACTCGATTTTTCTATGAATATTATGGAGCAAGGTTAGTTAAAACAGCTCAAATAAAAATTGGTGGGAAGATATTACAGGAACTAATTTATGAATGGGATAATGTAGACGAGGTTATAAAGAAAATTTAATTCACTTTTGGTTAGCTTATAAAGGAAACCTATCCAATTATCTGTGGTCTAAATTGTTCTAGAATAGGGAGCGATTATGGAACATAGCCGTTCAACAATAGGGCCAAATTAAAGGAATGAATAGGTTAGTCAAATTGGAGGGGTATTTGTGGGGGAAAGTATTTTAAATTATGAAGACTTATTGGAAATGTTAGATGAAGAACTTCGAGAACCTAAACAATTTTGGGAGGACTTTTATGAAGATAGAACAAAAAACATTCCGTTCTTCAAGGTTAAAGGACCTGATGAGAATTTAGTTGAATATTTTAGTGAGGAGCTTTCGCCTAAAAGGGTTTTGGAACTAGGAGCTGGACCTGGGAGAAATTCTATTTATATGGCTAAGCAAGGAAGTAATGTGAGTGCATTAGATCTTTCAAACAAAGCGATTGAATGGGCGAAAGAGAGAGCGGATGAGGAGGGGGTAAATCTTGACTTTCATTGCGTGTCCTTATTTGATTTCGAATTTGAGCCTAATTCCTACGATTTTATTTACGATTGCGGAATGTTCCATCATTTAGCTCCGCATCGTCGTTTAACTTATTTAGAGATAATAAAAAAAGCGCTTAAAAAAGGCGGATATTTTGGGATTGTTTGCTTCGATACAGATGGCGCTTTAGATACCCCTGATTGGGATGTCTACAAAGATAAAAGTTTAAAACGCGGTATAGGTTATTCTGAAAAAAGATTAAAGGAGATATTTAATAAAGACTTCGATATTTTGAATTTTAGAAAGATGAAAAAGCCTGCACAATCAGATGATTTATTCGGCGAAGATTTTTTATTGACGAGTTTAATGCAAATTAAAAGTTAAGGGTCTTATACAAGTATCGGGGGCGTTTGCTATATAAGCAATTGCGTCTATATCGCAATCGGGCTATATTGAGCCATTTTAAAAGGGGATTTAAAGTTAGGGGGGATTTTTATGAAGAAAATACAGGTAACGACTTTTATTTTGATCGGTGGTCTAATCGGGCTGTTAACGAACGGTATAATTATCGGTGTTGGGGTAGGAGCGTTAGTTTATATTGCATATAACTTTGACGAATTACTTAAATCGAAATCCTGATAAGCAGATATTCTGAAAAGGGTTTTTCTTCAAACGGGGGGCGATTGAGGAATAACCTAAACGATAAAGTTCTTACTCTATTCCATTGCTGCTACGAGGATAAGTCGAGTTAATAAAAAGCGAGGGGCAGTGGCCTCCTCTTTTGATGTATAGTACTCAAGTTTAATTTTGTCTTTATAAAATGATTGAATAATTTTACATTTTATAAGTAGGTATACAAACACCATGCAAAGCATTGGTACTTAAAGCTTCGTCCATGTCTTCCTGGTACGTAATCAATAGGATGATAAAGCCCATGGATATCAACTTTAAAGAGAGTAAGTAAAACCATCAACATTCGGAAAAAACGTATTATTCTCTTTTTAGTCCTAAAACTATATTTTGCCCGTATACCTTCTAATTATTAGATTAGGAGGTTTTTTGTTGTCTAAAAGATCGGTCTATAACAAATAAATCCAACTCAAAATCCATATAATTGCTCACACTTAACAGATAATACAGCGTGGGATTGTTCCACTTCCTCTTTTCGCTTGAGATAATAGAATAACCGGGTTTCCCTAAATTGTTATATTCGATTTTGTGAACTAGGACTATACTTTATCTAATATAGATAGGAATTTTAGCAAGTTTTATCTAGTATGCTTACATAGGATCATTTGTAGACAGAAGATAGACGAGCAGTATTAAATAATTGCTGAAAAAGATATGCTTAATAATAGGGGGTGCTGCGTGTTAAATTTGAATCCAGATCAATTTATTTTGAAACCTGTATTTGCCACGATTCATTGTGAACCAACCTGGCAATGGAAAAAAAGAGATAAAACCTTCCCTAATTATGGTGTATTTTATGTTTGGAGCGGGGAAGGAACATTGGTATTGAACGGTAAGCCGTATGATGTACAAAAAGGACACTGTTTTCTATTTAAACATGGAGAAGTTATATCAGCTACGCACAAACCCCAAAATCCTCTCGTAATAACCTATATACATTTTGACGTGACTGAAACACCACAAATGATCCCTACCGCCCATCGGGTATTTGCAAATCCGATCAACTTTGAATCTCTCTTAACACGATACGTTCGCTTGCTATTAGTGAAGACATTTGGAATGGAAATAGAGGCAAAGCTCATTTTAAAGCAACTCATGATACACCTATTGCGGGAAGCTGAAGAACAGGTAGAAGAAAGGGCTAATGCGAGTGATAGCTTGCTGGAAATTGTTCGGGGAATGGCCAACTATATACAACAGCATCCCGGGGAACAACATTCGATAGAAAGTTTAGCAGCTCGTGCCCACCTTTCTCCAAGATATTTTTCTAGGATGTTTAAACAAATCATGGGCCATACAGTTAAAACCTATATTGTTCGTTCGCGAATTGAACGGGCGGAACATTTGCTCCAATATGCAGGGTTGACAGTGACAGAAACTGCGTGTGTCCTTGGCTATAGCGATGTCCATTTTTTTAGCAGACAATTTAAAAAGTACACAGGTAAAAATCCTTCAGAAATTCGTTGATCACACCGGGCCCCATGCCTGGTTTTTTTATTGCAACTTTTTAGTACTGCCAAAAAGTTCAAATATTTAATCGGTTGGTCTAAATCAAATTCACCTTATTATTGATAATATACAAGTAGAAAATGAATTTAAGCTGTCGAAGAGATTCCAAATACAAAACATATACACAGTACACAAATGGCCTGTAAGATCCTTAGTTTGAACACGATGCTTGCAGACTGCGTTATTGATGAAAATAATCTTACTCCAATTTTAGCTGTAGACTACCGATTTAATCCGACTAAAAATACTGTTTTAGTATGGATATGGTTTATGTAGCTAAGATATTTCCACAAAAATGATTGAAAAGCGGCATGCTCTTAGAATGCAATAAATACATCACGAATAAGACGGCTTGAATGCTTAGGAGGTATGGATATGTCAACTGATTATATACAACAACTGTTTGCAGACCGTATAGGTGCTCTTCAATTTGGATTGGAGGAAGAAACCTATAAGTTCGAAAAAATAAGGAGAGCCAAAAAAGAGGCATTGCAGGCAAATCCTCATATGGAATTGATCGACATTGGTGTTGGCGAACCTGATGCAATGGCAAATGAAGCAGTTGTGAAAATATTGGCGGAAGAAGCAATGAAACCTGAAAATCGTATGTATGCAGATAATGGGATTATTGAGTTTAAGCAAGCTGCGGCAAATTATATGAAACATGTATTTGGTGTGGATGATCTCAATCCGGAAACAGAGATCACCCATACGATTGGAGTAAAGACGGCCCTCGCGCTCTTTCCTGCAGCCTTCATTAACAATAGCGATATTACACTTATTCCTTCGCCTAGTTATCCTATTTTAGGTACTCATACAGAATATTACGGAGGAGAAGTTGTCCATCTGCCGCTATTGGAGGAAAATTCATTTCTGCCAAAACTAGATTCATTGGATGAAAGTATTTTAAAAAAGGCGAAGCTACTTTACTTGAATTATCCGAACAACCCGACAGGAGCTGTAGCAAATGAGGAATTCTTTAAGGAAGTAGTTCAATTTGCAAAGAAAAACCAATTGATTGTTGTGCACGATGCGGCTTACGCTGCTCTTGTTTTCGAGGATGAAAAGCCGTTAAGCTTTCTTTCTGTCCCAGGGGCAAAGGAGGTTGGAATCGAGCTTCATTCATTATCCAAATCATTCAATATGACAGGCTGGCGCATTGGTTTTCTGGCAGGAAATTGGAAGCTTATCAAAGCATTTATGAATGTGAAGGACAATAGTGACTCTGGTCAATTTATTGCGATACAAAAAGCGGCGGCATATGCCCTTGCTCATCCGGAAATTACAGAACAGATTGCAGTGAAGTATTCCCGTCGACAAGATTTGTTGGTTAAAGCATTACAGGATTGCGGCTTCAATGTTGAAAGACCAAAAGGTTCATTTTTCTTATATACAAAGATACCAAAAGCGATCGCAAACGGAACACAATTTCAGTCAGCGGAAGAGTTTAGCCAATATTTAATACGTGAGCATTTAATATCCAGCGTTCCGTGGGATGATTCCGGCCATTATGTGCGATTTTCAGTTACGTTTCAAGCAGAAGGCATTGAGGAGGAAGAGCGTGTAATCAATGAGATCCAAGTAAGGCTGAGTTCATCCAAGTTTATCTTTTAAAAAGGGGGAAAGAGCATTTTGTTTACTAAAATGCAGGGGTTGGGGAACTCCTTTGTGATTTTCAATCAATTAGGTGTTGCAAAGGAGTACCAAGATTATAGTCAACTTGCTCAAATAGTCTCTAATGTGAGTTTCGGTATAGGGTCTGACGGCATCATTCTAATATGCTCTTCGGACATAGCAGATTTTCGAATGAGAATTTTTAACGTGGATGGATCGGAAGGGAAGAATTGCGGAAACGGTTTACGATGTGTAGCAAAGCTTCTTTTTGACCAAAAGTACGTTACTACATCTTCTTTTACCATTGAAACGTTGGGTGGGGTAATGAGTGTTGAGGTGGAGGCGGATAAAGAAAAGCAGGTGCAGTATGTAACTGTGGATATGGGGGAGCCCGAATTACTTAAAAATAAAATACCGATGCAAGGTGATCCATGTATGGTATCTGTGAACGATCCGCATTCTTTTGGAGACGATGTCTATCAATTGACTTGTGTATCCATGGGAAATCCACATGCCATCATATTTGTAGAAGATGTAAAAAAAGTACCGCTAGAAAAAATAGGGCCCATAATTGAATGCTCAGATTTGTTTCCAGAACGAACAAATGTCGGCTTTGTTACTGTGAAAAACAGCCAAGAAATTGAGTATCGAGTGTGGGAACGGGGATCCGGCATGACGATGGCTTGCGGAACAGGCGCTTGTGCTGCAGTAGTGGCTGCTACATTAAACGGTATGTTGGATAGGGATCTTCCGATAACAGTTCACCTCCCCGGAGGAGACTTGACAGTAAGATGGGATGAACATGGCCGCGTGTGGAAAAGAGGAGAAGCAACATATATTTGCCACGGAGAATTGATGACTTACACCAATAAGTTCAGTTCGATGATCAATGAAAACGAAGAGTAAAGAAAAACGGGGGTTATAACTATGAACAGTCAATCTATTATAGAGTTGGCAAAGGAGCAATCTGTAAGGTACATTCGCCTACAATTTACGGACTTATTCGGAACGATTAAAAATGTTGAGATCCCAATCAGTCAGTTGCCAAAAGCACTCGATAACAAAATGATGTTTGATGGCTCATCAATTGAAGGGTTTGTAAGTATCGAAGAATCTGATATGTATTTATACCCGGATTTAGATACATTTATTGTCTTACCTTGGACAGCGGAAAAAGGGAAAGTTGCACGTCTCATCTGTGATATTCATCATCCAGATGGAACGCCATTTGCAGGTGATCCTCGCAGTAATCTAAAAAGAATTTTGAACGAAATGAAAGAACTTGGGTTTACGGATTTTAATGTTGGACCGGAACCGGAATTCTTCCTATTTAAACTGAATGACAAGGGTGGCCCATCACTGGAATTGAATGATCATGGCGGTTATTTTGATGTTTCACCAATTGACTTAGGAGAAACCTGCCGTCGTGATATCGTGTCGGAACTGGAAGAAATGGGGTATGAGATTGAGGCTTCCCACCATGAAGTAGCACCTGGCCAACATGAAATTGACTTTAAATACCAAAGTGCCTTAAAAGCCTGTGATGATATTCAAACCTTTAAACTTGTAGTGAGAACCGTTGCCCGTAAACATGGGTTGCACGCAACATTTATGCCTAAACCGGTATTTGGCATAAACGGATCTGGAATGCATTGTAACTTGAGCTTATTCAAAAAAGACCAAAATACTTTTTATGATCCAGACGGTTCGCTAGAAATAAGTGATACTGCAAGAAATTTTGTGGCAGGAATTCTGAAGCATGCACAGGCTTTTACTGCAATAACAAATCCTACGGTTAATTCCTACAAAAGGCTAGTTCCTGGGTATGAGGCTCCATGTTATGTGGCTTGGTCAGCAAGAAACAGAAGTGCACTAATTAGAATTCCTGCATCACGTGGAATGAGTACGCGTGTAGAAGTTCGTAGTGTGGATCCTGCCGCAAATCCATATTTGGCTATGGCTGTCCTATTAGCTGCGGGATTGGATGGTATAAAAAATGAGTTAACACCTCCTGAAACAATCAACCAAAATATCTATGTGATGTCAAAAGAGCATCGCGAAAAGTGTGGAATCATTGATTTACCGGCTAATTTAGATGAGGCACTCAACAATTTAAAAGCGGATGAAGTGATGACTCACGCACTAGGTAGACATTTGTTGAACCGGTTCATAGAAGCAAAACAAATCGAATGCGATAGGTATAGGATACAAGTTCACTCATGGGAACGCGATCACTATTTGTAGTAGTACGAATGAATAGAAGAATGGTGGAAAAATTTAACGAGAAGGAGTAAAAGCATATGTGTGGAATAACGGGTTGGATTGATTGGCATCAAGATTTGACACAGCAAGGTTCCATTGTGGAAAAGATGACAAATACATTGGCAAAACGAGGTCCGGATGCTTCGAATATATGGAGTTCGCGTCATCTGTTACTTGGTCACAGACGGCTTGTAGTTGTCGACCCTGCTGGAGGTAAACAGCCGATGGTAATAGAAAAAAACAATCATACTTTTACGATCGTATATAATGGTGAGCTCTATAATACAGAAGAAATAAGAAAGGAATTATTGAAGAGGGGGCACTCTTTTCAGTCTTATTCCGATACGGAAGTGTTATTAACGGCATATATCGAGTGGAGAGAAGATTGCGTAAAGCATCTAAATGGAATTTTTGCTTTTGCTGTTTGGGATCAACACCGGGAGCAGCTTTTTATGGTAAGAGATCGCCTAGGTGTCAAACCTCTGTTTTACCGTGAAGAAAATGGATCGCTCTTGTTTGGTTCGGAGATTAAAGCCATACTGGCACATCCTAAAGTGAAAACGGAGGTGGACCGGGATGGTTTGCAGGAAGTGTTTGGGTTAGGACCCTCTCGAACGCCAGGTCATGGTGTCTTTCGGGGCATTCATGAACTTCGCCCAGCCCATGCACTGACTTTTAATCGAGATGGAATGAAAGTTTGGCGTTATTGGAATGTAGAGAGCAGAAAGCATCAACATTCGTTAGAAGAGACGGCCGAACAAGTAAAAATCCTTGTTAAGGATGCCGTTGAGCGCCAGTTAGTTGCAGATGTACCTGTTTGTACCTTCCTATCTGGAGGAATAGATTCGAGTGCGATTAGTTCATTTGCTTCGGAATTCTTTAAAAAAGAGGGACGCGATACCCTTCGTACGTACTCCATTGACTATGAGCAAAACAATCAACATTTCAAAGCGAGCTCCTTTCAGCCTGATCAAGATGAGCCATGGATACAAAAAATGCAACAATATTTGGGGTCTATTCATCACTCGGTTATTATAAAAAATGATCAGCTCGCAAATTTGTTGGAAGACGCTGTAATGATGAGAGATTTGCCTGGCATGGCGGATGTAGACTCCTCATTGTTATGGTTTTGCGAACAGATAAAACAAGATTATACCGTTGCTTTATCTGGTGAGTGTGCAGATGAAATCTTTGGCGGATATCCATGGTTCTATAAAGAAGAATCGCTAAATGGAAAGGGGTTTCCGTGGATACGCTCCCAATCGGAGAGACAGCAGCTGTTGCTTCCACATTGGCAAAAGAAGCTCGATTTAGAAAGGTATGTGAGGGACCGTTATAACGAAACGATAAGGGAAGTGCCTCATCTAGGAGGAGAAACCCAAATAGAAATGCGACGCCGGGAAATGTCATATTTAAATATGATTTGGTTTATGTCTACGCTTCTAGAGCGAAAAGATCGCATGAGTATGGGATCGAGTTTAGAAGTGCGGGTTCCATTCGCTGATCACCGTATCGTAGAATATGCCTGGAACATACCATGGGAAATGAAAATGTTGAACGGTCATGAAAAGGGGATATTACGAAAGGCGTTAGACGGAGTATTACCAAATGAAATTCTTTATCGGAAAAAGAGTCCGTATCCTAAAACACATCACCACATCTATATGGAACTAGTTAAAACCAAGTTGAATAACATTCTAGATAATAAGACATCCCCACTACTAGAACTCGTGTCAAAACAAAAAGTCAAAGACATCCTCGATTCAGATGGGTCCTCGTTTAAAGATCCTTGGTTCGGTCAACTTATGACCGGCCCCCAACTCATTGCCCACCTTGCCCAAATAAATATGTGGTTAGAAAATTACAACATAAACATCATTGATAACTAGTCTTCCGGGGTGCATGACTCACACACATATATGAAAGTTATACCGAATAATAACACGACGGCAGACTAGACACTTCTATATAAGAGTGTAGGTGTTTTTTAGCATAATTTTTTTAAAGAATGATCTGTTCCAATGCGTTCTGTTGAACAGACTTTCGACTGAAATTTCACATTCTAAAGGTATTACACCAGCATTACAAAAAACACGTCAAACCCTTTGAAAATAGGGGATTGACGTGTTTTTTGCTTATTGAACTATGCGTTAGAAAAAATTCTACTCACTTACTAATGATCAATATTCGTCCTGTTGAGTCTCACCTTGTCAAAGAGTACGAACGACGGTGAGTTTATCCTGTATCGGAGTCCTTGGTCTAGCTTCAGGAATGTTATCAGGATATCCGATTTGTAGTAACCCAATTAGCTTTTCGTTCGGGTTTAGCCCGATGTTCGTTCTGAATTCGGGTCTAAAAGTATAAGGATCTGTCAGCCATTTTACGCCGATACCACGTTCCCATGCCGCAAGTTGAAGGTTTTGGACGAAAGTACCGGCTGCGAGCATATCTTCCTCCAACTGCCGCTGACGGTCATCCTCTTTAATGATGACGGCCAAGTAAGCAGGTACTTGCATAAGTTTCACAGGATCCTTTGGCTTTCTGGCGCTTTCTGCAATTTTATTAATCAGAAATTGCTTACCTTCTCCTACAAACAATATGAACCTCCAAGGCTCTCGAAGTCCATGATTAGGAGCCCAACTTGCTGTATTTAGTAATTCAAGCAATAATTCTTCCTCAATCGGATCGGTCTTGAATTGCTTTATTGTTCTTCTTTCTTGAATAGCTTTAGATACTGGAAATGTACTATTTTGCATGATAACTCTCTCCTTTATATTTATACTAATAAGCTAACGCATAAGGCAAGCAAAGGGGGAGACCACTGCGAGGATCTAATATAATATCGCTTTTAATACCGAACACGGATTGTAGCACTTCTGGGGTCATTACTTCCGCAGGACTGCCGCTATTAATGACACTTCCATCTTTGATGGCTACGATATGGTGTGCAAAACGGCTCGCGTGATTGAGATCGTGAACGACCATAACAATGGTCCTCTGTTCCTCTTCGTTTAGCTTTTGTAGCAAATGCAGTACTTCGATTTGATGGGCCATATCTAGAAAGGTAGTTGGCTCATCTAAGAACAGTACTGGAGTTTGTTGTGCAAGTGCCATAGCAATCCAAGCCCTTTGTCGTTGGCCACCGGAAAGCATGTCCACTGGACGGTTAGCAAATTCCATCATATTGGTGATTTCTATTGCCCATGTGATCTTTTCCTTATCCTCTGCTGTTAATGACCCGAAACCAGACTGATGTGGAAATCGACCATAAGATACAAGCTCTGTTACTGTTAGGCCGTCAGGAGCAGTCGGGTTTTGAGGTAACACTGCTAGCTGTTTTGCTACATCCTTCGTTTTCTGCCCATGAATGGATTTACCATCGAGGTAGACAGCACCCTTTTTTGGTTTATGCAGGCGTGCCATCGTTTTTAATATCGTTGATTTCCCAGAACCATTGGCACCGACTAACGCCGTGATTTTTTTCTCAGGGATATGCAATTGCAGTTCTTCTACAATGATACGTTCTTCATAGCCAATTGTTAGTGCTTCTGTTTGAATCATTTTACATCTCCATTCCATGTGCGGGAGAGACAAAATTATTCCTCTATTTCTAACCGCACAGTGCTATTGAAATACCTCTACATTGTTACTTTCCAAGATTCTCTTTAATAGCTTCCATTCCTGCAACCTGCCCTAGGAAAAAAGTATCTCCAACAAGTGTATCGACTGAGTATACTTGATCGTTTTTAACTGCTTTTAGGTTATTCCATACCGGATTATCCGTCCAGATATTAATAAGCGCTTGTGGATCGTCTGGGTTCATTTGTCTGCGGTTTTCTGCAATAAAGATATGGTCTGGAGAAAATTCACTTAATGCCTCAATGCCGATTCGGCCGCCAATCTTTCCTTCAAGCGGGAGTCCTTCTACAGGTTTAAGACCAACTTCTTCATAGTAAATCGGGAAATTGTTGGGATGAATAACGGTGAAATCTTTACCGTTAGATACAAGGAACAAAACGGTCTCATCCTTATGGTCGGCTGCCACAGTTGTCGCCTCTTCTTTAAGCTTATCGAATGAAGCGATGACTTCCTCGGCTTTCTCCTCTTTGCCAACAATTTCTGCAAATTTTCTAAGTCTAGTAGGAGCATCTTCGGTGAAATCAATGACAACACTGTCGGCCATCTTATTAAATTCATCGAATTTATCCATTTTATTGGAGCTTGTGTTACTCATAACGATCAGGTCGGGCTCTAGCTCAAGCAACGTTTCAAGATTTGTCTTACCTCCGAGATCGGTCACATCTTTACCTTCTGCATATTTGTTGAAGATAGGGGACTTGTCTTTTGTTCCAAAGCCCTCTGACACAATTGGTGCAATATCCAGTGCGAGTAAGTAGTCTGTTGCCATAATATCGACGCTGGCAATTCTCTTAGGTGGTTCATTAAGTGTGAGTTCACCCTTCTCGTGCTCGATAGTACGTGGGAATCCAGATTGTTCAGAGCTCTTCTCGGAAGTCGCTTCATTATTTGTATTTGAATTAGAGTTATTTGTTTCATCGGTTCCGCATGCTGTAAGAGCAAGTGAAGCTGAAAGTAGCAATGTTATGATGGTTTTGTTCTTAGTCATAGTATAATATCTCCAATATCTTTAAATTTGGTTTAACCTTTAGTTCTCATGAGTAGGTAGATAAAGTACGGACCTCCGAGTAATGAGATAACTACACCCGCAGGGATTTCTGTATATTCCATCAAACTTCGCCCGATTGTATCGCCTGTCAGAACAAGTAATGCGCCAACAAATGCAGTAATAGGCAACATAAATTGGTGCTGTGGGCCAACCAATCGGCGTGCAATATGAGGACCTAGCAGGCCAACAAACCCAATGCCACCGCCAATGGCTACACTGGCAGCCGCTAGACCGACAGCAGCGGCGAGTAATACAAGACGTTCTCTATGGATTGAAACGCCTAAGCTTCCTGTAATTTGTTCATGCATGTTAAGCATGTTGAGTATTTTGGACTTCCAGTAAACAAAGGGGAGCAAGATAACTATCCAAGGTAGCAGTGCAATAACAAATTTCCAGTTAGAACCCCATAAAGACCCGATTTGCCACGTTACTACGAACTCCAAGTTCCGTGGGTTTAGCTGAAGCGTCAATATGATGCTAACTGCACTTAAACCTGCTCCAACCGCTATACCCGTAAGAAGCAAACGTGTAGGTGAAATACCGTGCCCTTTTTTATAAGACAAAATATAAATCAGGATAGCGGTTAAACCTGCACCGACAAGAGCAAGAAATGGCATAAAGAAGGGTGGTGCCATATTGTTACTAGGATAGAAAGATACAAACAATAATACAGCCAACCCAGCCCCAGAGCTGATGCCGAGGATGCCAGGGTCTGACAATCCATTACGTGAAATTCCTTGTAGAACGGCCCCTGATACAGCTAGTCCCATCCCCATTAAGACAGCGATAATCATGCGGGGAAGGCGAAGGTCAAACAAAACTATGTTTTGTTTTTTGGACCCATTCCCCATCAAAGTTTGCAGTACTTCCATAGGGGGGATGCTGTAACGTCCAACATTTAAGCTAATGAAGAAGCCTACGATGAGTAAAGTGAACATGATAATTACAAGCTTGATACTACGTTTTTGGCGGAGTGGATTGAACAACTCTGTGTTCATTACAGCTCCCTCCTTTCCTTGCGGGCTAGGTACAGGAAGAATGGAACGCCTATTACGGCGATAACTGCACCTAGTGGCGTTTCATAAGGAGCAGCGATCAGCTTCGCTGCAATATCAGCAAAGATGACTAGTACAGCTCCCACCACTGCTGAGCAAGGAATGATCCAACGATAGTCCACGCCAACTAGAAATCTGACAATATGAGGTACCATTAAGCCGATAAATGCAACGCCACCTACTGTAGAAACGGATGCTCCTGCAAGTACCATAATTACAACCGTTCCTAATCCTTTTACCAACTTCGTTCGCTGTCCGAGTCCAGATGCTATTTCTTCGCCAAGACTAAGAACAGTAATGGAACGGGAGAGAAGCATTGCTACAATTAGTCCACCTATAATCCATGGCATCATAACAGACACTTGAAACCATTCGGCTGTTGAAATTCCACCAGCTGACCAGAATGCTAAATCGTAATTGATCTGAAATAGTAAGGAAACAGCCTGGCTGATACCCGTGGTTAGAGAGCCGACTACGACCCCAGCAAGTACCAACTTAAGCGGTGACATACCGCCCTTTGACATGAAAGCAATTCCATATACGAGCAAAGCGCCAAGACCTGCCCCGATAAATGAAAAAAGAATGATGAATTTAAACGGTAAAGCAGGAAGGAAAGCAAAAACGAGAACAAGTGCCAGTCCAGCTCCAGCGTTAATGCCAAGCAGGCCGGTATCAGCAATTGGATTGCGAGTCATTCCTTGTATGATCGCTCCGGAAACCGCGAATGCAGCTCCCACTAATGCACCAGCCAATGCGCGTGGCAAGCGTAGTTCACGGATGATCGTATGTTGTTCATTGCTTACATCGTAATTGGTCAAAGCTTGCCAGATCGTTTCGTAAGATATGTTGGCTACACCCGTTAAAATCGAGAAACTGATACCAAATAAGGTCAATAACAGTCCGAGTACGATAATGATGGTTGCCATCCATGGACGCGTTCGGATAGGTGGTTTATCAATTTTGTTCGATGGATTCAACATAGTAGGCACACGCCCCCACAATAATCGCTGAGTGGATTGCAATTTTTTTCAGCTGTGCAAGTGTAGGAGTGGAGACGACCCGAACGACCTTGGCATAACCGATATGTAGTAGTTGGAAAAACTTTTTTCTGGGCATGACGCCATATACTGCGAGAATTTTTTGGCGATAAAAGTGCTGTTTCATAACCCATGTGTTTACGTTTCCTTTTTCTCTTTCCAACGAATAAGAGAAAGGGCATCATCTTAATACTTCCCAGAGTAGATCCCCGGGTTGTTAGTTTAAGAGGTTTGCAAATATGTTTCTCTGAAAGTACGATAGGTTTAAACTGTCTGATCACGTTACGCTCTAGACTAGTTTCGTCTATTGGGATAGATGATGCGTTCATGTCTTTTCTCCTTTAATAAATCATTGATAATGATAACTATTATCAATTAAGATTCTACGAAATAAACTTTTAAATAGAAATAGCAAATCCTGATTATTTAGATGTACAATCCTCTAAATATCTTATTCAGATGAGAAATAAAAAAGTGCCTCCTCAATTGACCTCTCATGACCTACCGCAGAATAATGTAACCATGGACATAATCTAGCATGATGGACTTGACCTGAAATCTGCACAGGCGTTTCTTTTTCAATGGGATCGTCACCCAGGAGTAATATGTGATCTGCGTTGAACTCGTTTAATTCTGTCAAATTTTCGATATCAGAGAAAGCGAATCTGTCTGTACCGATTGGCGCGTTCAGCTGTAAATCACCGTATAGAAAGCGTCCGATTTTACGTCGATTAGCTCCACATACACGAATTTTTTCGTCATGTACTAATGCTACCAACACGGTTTGGTCACCAAGTTGGCGATGAATGCGTTCTCGAACAGCTGCAACTTTTTGTTCGTAGTAACTCAGCCAATATTCCGCGATTTCTTCTACTTGAAGGATGGTTGCTAGTTCACGTAAATGCTCGCGCCAAGTGAAAGGCTTGTATGTTAGTAGATGAGTAGGAGCGATCTTAGCTAGTTGGTCATACATAGGCTTTGCATTGTCGATACCAAAAATCAGTTCTGGTTTTTCTCTGCTCAGCCATTGAAATTCCATGCCAGATGTATCGTGATCTCTATAGACCTCCTTCTGGTCATCTCTGTTCCAGAAGGGAATCAGCATATCTCTCGGGACCCCTAGTGCGAGAAGGTTGTCATAAAGTGGTGGGTTTAAAACAGCTATTTTTCGTTGTAGTAATTGGCGATAACGATTAGGAGGAATGCCAACAACCTTTTTAAATATACGGCTAAAATAGTACACGTCTGGATAGCCAACAGCATTGGCAACTTCGCGAATTGAGGCGTCTCCTGCGACCAGTAGTTGTCGTGCTTTTTCTATTCTATTTCTAGTTATGTATTGCAACGGACTAAGTGAAGTAGATTCTTTGAAAAGTTTAAAAAAGATGGTTGGTGTTACACCAGAGTGGCGAGCCATGTCTTCAACCTGGAAATCATCGTTATAATGTAGATCCATATGATGAATAATGTTCTGGAGCTCTTTTTTAATATTAGGTTCTTCAACAACTTCACCTGCTCTAATAGCCTCCCAAAGTTCAAGCCAGGCGATATGAAGGGGATTAGTGAATCCTAAGCTATTCTTCCATAGCCGATGTAAGTGATTGAACCTTTGTCGTATGAATGGGATCGGTTGAACACGTATCTTGCCACTAACAGGTGGGGGTGCGTCTTCAATGTTCCAGTTGTCATTCAATCTAGAAACACTGGCTGAAGAAAAGCGTATGTAGTAAGCAGAAATAGGCTCCGTAATAGGTGTAACGGAATAGGATTCTGTTCCTGTAGGTTGTACAAACATGTCTCCATTCTTCAAAATCCCATTAAATAGTGTGGATTTAATGTTGACTCTACCTTCCAGGATGTAGATCAAATGATGATTTTTAGAATTTGGTTGTTTCCATTCCTCAGTTATCTCAATAAGATGCATTTCCTCAATAACAGCAAGACATGCTAAATCGTGAATTTGTTTCATATACGAAATCTACTCCTTTAGAACGGGTGGAATTGATAATGAAAATCATTATCAATTCCACCCATTGTAATACACTGAATATTTATGTGCAACCGAGTATGGTGATTGAGTAGAGAATACAGTGAAGGTTAATAAAATGACTTCAGATTAAAAAAGGTACCTATGCACGAAACTATCATGAATGATTAAACAATCACGAAAGTCCGAGGCACAGGTACCTATGGTTATGTAGGAGATTTTGCAGAGTTGAAACTAATTCGGGGAGGATAAGAGTGAAGAAAACCTTACAATAATTAAATACATGACCACCTTCAGTGATAGAGATTGAATGACTAGCTGTCCCTAGGTATTAAATTCACTGGATTGATAGTTGAATTGCCTGAAGCATTTTAGATGAGAACTTGAATGACAATTGAATAAAAATCAAAAAGCCCTTACCAGATTGTTGAACGGTTTGGGCTTCATTTTTATCTAAATTTATGCTTAGGGTATTGAAATTTCCTTCGGTAGAACTACAGTAATTACCTACACCATAATATTACGGGCCACCTTCTATTACTCAAAATATAACAATCCTATAATACATTTTTTGAAAAAATCAAGCTAAATAAATTACCAAATATTACATCTATGTATATAAATGTTGAAATGGTATATTGATTACGTTGTTTACAATTTGATTACATTTTGTTTACACTATGTTTCAATATTTTATCATTCTACTAGTTTTATGGCATGCACGGACGTCAAAACAACTCCAAAAAGAAAGGATGTGAAAAAACAGATGCTGAATCTGTACACGGTAAATCTTGCAGAGAATAAGGCAGGTAATTTAGTAGGGGAATGGATTTCGCTTCCAACAGAAAAAGAAATGATTGATGCTCATCTGAATGCAGTGCTGGGGATTAATAAGGGGATACTCATTCATGATTATGAAAGTTCCTTCCCTATTGAGGTTGGTGAATACGATGACATCTATGAGTTAAACCGTATAATGCAGTATCTTGAAGGGGTTGCAGAATCAGAAAGGCAAATTATCGCCCTGATAGCCAAAACTAAAAGTATGGAATTGGAACAGGTCATACAGGTACATCAAGATGGCAAGTATATGGCTTTTAATTGTCATAGTTTGAATGAACTTGGACACTACCTTAATGACGAAGGTTTTCTCTCCTATGAAATTCCTAAAGAAGTCTTGGATTTCGTTGATATGGAAAAACTCGCAGCCAATTGGTTAAACACAGGTGAATACATAGACTTATCTGATATTGGTTTTTACATCACATATTAAAGCTTTTATACCAACACACATACGCAGAATAGAGGACTTATAACATGACTAAGAAACAATCAAATGAAAAAGCAAAAAAACCATTTTATAAAAAATGGTGGGTATGGATTCTTGCAATAATCGTTGTTATTGCAGTATCAACTAGCGGAGACGATGAAGCAGCAACTTCTGATACAAATACCCTAAAAGAACAACCTGCTAAAGCTGAAACACCAAAAAAGGCAAAGCCTGAAAAGAAAGAAGCAAAGGTTGCGGGTATTGGTGAAGTGGTTAAAGTAGGGAAGGTTGAATTTACAGTGAATAGCACATCAACGGCAAAGAATGTTGGTGGCGAATACGGACAAAATGCACAAGGTACATACTTACTTGTTAACGTAACTGTTAAAAACACAGGTAATGAATCGATCACAACTGATACGTCGTTCTTCCAAATTAAAGCTGGAGAAAAAACATATGATGCTGATAGTACTGCATCCATCTATGCGAACGAAGCAACTGATTTCTTCCTTCAGCAAGTGAACCCTGATTTATCAGCAACGGGCGTTGTAGTCTTTGATGTTTCAGACGAATTGATTGCAAATCCTGAACTAATGCTTCAAGTGCAAACTGGATTCTTCGGTACTGAAACGGGACTAATCAAGATTGCACAGTAAAAAAATCCGTTAATAAATAGATGGTGGTTTGTCAGGTTTAACCTTTCAAATCACTATTTTTTTATGTAATAACAAACAGTAAGAAAAACATAAAGACAACATAGAGGTGTGGAGACTGCTTGTGATATACAGGCAATAACTCATATACTTTTAGTAGTTTTAAAACCTTACATTGATAATCTATCAACACTTAAAAACGCGTAGGAGTTCCTAATCGACAAGGTCCACCTTCAAGCTTCCTACACCTATATCGATGTCTAATTCGATACTTGTTTCACTATTTTCATACGCCTCGTTTATATATACGTTATTACCTTGTGCGATAAAATCTTTCATTTCAAGTTTTCCAAGTCCCTTATCTATACTCAGTTTAATGCCGGTCTGTTTTGGCATAAGTAGTGTCATCTTTCCAACACCTATATCAATATTCCCCTGAAGACTATTCTGCCATTCGCCCCCTAAGTCTATTGTTGAATCACTGACGCCGCCATCGATTGTCAATTTGTTCAGTTGAATTTCATTCAAGTTCAATGTCGCCTTAGAAACTCCCATGTCAACATCCAAGTCAATAGGAATATCATTGTTGAGTTGAATGTCCCAATGATTATTTTGATTGCTTCTATTGACTGCGAAAACTTTGGATTCTGCTTTGATCGTTAGAACACCCTTGTCTCCTTTTTTATCAAACTTTACTTTAGGAAGATACTTTTTGTTTTTATAATCAAATCTAGCGTCTAACCAGTTCGTGGAACCACCTTGAATATTTAAATTACCTGCGTCAAAATTGATGTTCACTGCTAATGATTTTACATCATCTTTTTCAATAGTGACTTCTTTTTCTGTCGAAGTGGCAAAGAACCACTTATATCCAAGTATGCATAGGGTAACTACCAAACCTGCGATTAACATAGCCAATATAGACTTCTTCATAGTTCATACTCCTTTTAAGTGGATTCTATTTTTATCTTTTATTCAATCTAATAAACTTCTAATAACTAGCAGGACAAGGTGTTTTTTTGTAGGAATAATTATGGGAATCAGGACTCTCGGAATCAGAATCTATTATTTCATATTATACTGATAGAAAGTATCTTAAAGTATAAAAAGTTGCATGATTCAGTTAGAAGTGATTTTATCATTGTTTATGGATAGTTATGCAGCTTTTTAAAGCTTTGTTATACTTGCAGTGTAGTGATAGTTGAACATCGTACGGACTATTTCCTAGGGGGATAAAACATGTCGAACAATCGATCGTACAGAAATTATGATGAAAAAGGGTATCCCGAACTTCATCTGGGGTATGCGGATTGTGATCTTACTCGGGCAATGGGAAGGATTATCCAATGCGTTGTATTCGTTACACAAAGGAGAAAATTTATGGGTTCAATTTAACTTAGATACAGATATCGAAGTAGTTGAAAAATATACGCTTTTAAACGGAACTGTTGAAATATTATATGAAGGAATGCGTCGTGATTTTCAACTGGGAGAAACCATTGACGCATCACAGTATGAAAAAATTATTTTATTTCACGCTTTGTCGGATGCGGAAATACTTATTAAAACCACAGTTGAAATTTTCGAACCTGACTTTTTTGAAACACAAGTTTTACAAGAAGAAGCGGATGCAATTGAAAAACTGGACGGCTATACATATATGCACTGCAATCGAATCAAGAACTACTCTATTGAAGTATGGACGGAACTCGATATGCCGAAGAATCTTTTGCAGACACTAAGATGGGGAGCTTATTTTCATGACATTGGTAAACTCACGGTGCCTTTAGAAATACTTAACAAGCCAGGGTCATTGACAGCTGAAGAATGGGATATTATGAAAGCTCATACAATTGAGGGTGCTAAAATGATGCGTAATCACAAAGTGGACATGCTAAGGAAATCAGCCTTCATTGTAGAGCAACATCACGAACGGTATGACGGTAAAGGGTATCCCTTTGGACTGAAGGGTGACGAGATATCACTGGAAGCATCGATTGTTAGCGTTGTAGATTCGTTTGACGCAATGACAACGGAACGTGCTTACAAAAAAGCATTACCCACCAAAGATGCTATTCAAGAACTAGTGGCGGGTAGGGGAACACAGTTCAATCCGAAAGCTGTGGATGCATTCCTTGCTGTGCTGGAGAAAAAGCAAAATAGATGGAAGTGACCTCCGAAAGTATAAGAGCACGTTAAATTAAATCGGAGTCATCCCATACAAACTGGAGGATGATTATGAAAACACATAATATGATATCACTACAAAATGCAGTCCTGCCTAACTACGATATTAGTGATAGAGAAATTTCATTTGACGTTTATATTAGTGCTGATCAACAAGTATGCATCCTCGGAACGGTGGACAATAACTACATATGTTGGTGTTCAATTACGACAATAGATGATATTGAAGAGAATGCAGAAATTTTTAATTATGTCTCTAATCAGCCTATCAGTACCGTATCGAGCATGTACAATGTACTGGGTGATAAGTATAAAGAAGTGTCCGAGTGGCACAGACTGCATATCGAAAAACGTCAGTACAACAATCAGAACTATTATTATTCCCCTGCTACGCCAATTTACTTTCAAGACAGCAAATCGTTCGCACTTGAGATTAAACGATTTTATAAACAAGAAAAATTGAAATGTGACTATCGATTACTCGAACACACCTATGTCATTCTTTTGGAAACGTACAAAGGAATACTGCATACTGACAATCCGGACCCTCAATATTATTATGAAATGAAACCGGTAATTCGAATTTTGGAAGATGAAAGTTACATCAAATTATGTATCGATTCGGAAGTCAGAAAGCTCTACGCTGACTGTATGGACGGTGCTCGAATTCTTTATAATCGATATATGAATGACGCCCATTAATCATTTAATGATTGGACTTTCAAAAACTCCATTAATAATTAATAGGCGTTAGACTATTACACGGTTAATTACAGCACTCATAAGCAGTTTCTCACCAATCACGATAATTGTGTTCATAGGTACTATTTGTATGAATCCAACCGCTTTTCGCTCATTAAATCACTCACCGTACCTAGATGAATTCCTCTCTTTTTTATCCCTTCAATTATTGCAGCAAGCCCCTCAGCAGTTGGTTTTGTGGGATGCATAAGTACCATGGAGCCATTTTCAATATCTGATAAAACTCGAGAGACCATCTCAGACGTATCTGGTTTTTTCCAGTCGACCGTGTCCGTCGTCCAAAGGATAGTTTTCATCTTCAGTTCATGTGCAACGTCAATAGTCACCTGATTAAAACTCCCGCTTGGCGGTGCAAACCACTTCGGTTTTACGCCCAATGTCGCTTTAATGACCTCATTTGTTTTCTCTAATTCAATCCATGTTTCTTCACGGGAACGATTAGCGAGATCAGGATGACTATAAGCGTGATTACCGATCTCATGTCCCTCAAGACTAATCATTGTTAAAATGTCGGGGTTCTGTTTCACCCAACTGCCATCAAAGAAAAAAGTAGCCTTTACATTAGACTCTTTTAACGTTTTTAACATATTTGGAATATGCTCCTCGCCCCATGCAACATTGATTAATAACGCGACTAGCGGCTTTTCAGGATTGCCTTTGTAAATAGGTGAAGGGGGAAGATCCTCTAGATGAACTTTTGGGGAAACCTCTTTAAAGACGAGATGTTCAGTATTGAAATTGTTGTTATCTAACATTTTTTGATAGGACTTCTCGATGTCGACAGTTAAACCGTTGTATCCTGGAATGGCCTTCCACACCCGGTCAATCTTCGCATCGATAGGCTTTATTTCATACTCCTTTGCATAGGATTGGATTGCTTTTGTAGAAACATCAGTTCCAGCGTCTGTCGCCATCATGGTTTCTTTTAAAGCGGGATTTTTTTCATTGCCAACAATTATGATAGCTAAGCAAACTATTATTACAAACACCAATAGAACAAATTGTTTCATAATAACCTCCAGTATAGAAGTTGTAGTCAATCTATTCTGGTATGCCCGTAGTTTGATTATTAATACTGAATCAGAAAGTACAGTCGTATTCCAAGGCTTTTTTGAATAAATGTTCATCGTCTACAATGATGGTTTTGCCTTTTGAGTCATTTTGACGAGTTTTTCTAGATTGTATGGTATACAGAGAATACGAAAAGACCGAATCTGTTCATATTGACAGATTCGGCCTTAACACATTGAATTAAAATGGATCCTTGAAAAACGTTATTGACGATTTTCTTTCGATTCATTTTCTAGACGATTAAATTTTAATTCATGATCCGCGGTCTTATGATTCACGAACTTAAAATCTGCTTCTATTCTTTGGAATCCTTCACGGGTCTCATTAAAACGCTGCGTCATTTCTTCACGCGTGCTCCGCTGTCCATTTTGAATAAGTTGAAGAGAAGTCTTCGTTTCTGAAGGAAACTCTTTTAGCTCGACTTCCAAACTACCAATACGTTGGTCCATCCCATCAAACTTGTTATCCATTCCATCAAACTTCTTATTCATCCCATCAAACTTGTTATCCATCCCATCGAGACGATGATCCATTCCATCAAGACGCTGATCCAACCCATCAAAGCGTTGATCCATCCTATCTAAACGATGATGTATAGGCTGGAGAGCGTCATCCAAGACGTATTTCAACGTGTTGATTAATTCCTTGTCCATGTTCTTCCTCCTCCCTTTTTGTTGGTTAACTCACTTACTTCCTATAAAATCCATTAGTATTCACCCGAGTGTATCCGATTTGTATTAGAACCAGAATACCACAGTTCGGAAATTTCCTACACCAAATTCAAACGTAAAGTTGCATGGGAATCTCAACGCCTAAAGATGCAACTTCCTTCATTAACAGCTATGATTAAAGTAGTTGAACATGCACCAGTTCGTAAAGGAGTGACACCATATGCAAAGTTACATAGTGATGCAAGGACGTACTTATCACGAAGAGAAAGAATTAGGAATTCTCTGGTCCTTGCAACAAGACAGTGCCGGAAATGTCCAGCATTTCTGGGAACGGATGAAAGAAGTCAATGAGGGGGATCGTATTTTCCATTATGTAAAAGGGGATATTGTCGCACTTAGTATAGCGAAAACCGGATACAGGGAAGAACGAAAGCCAACCCCAATTCATCTACCAGGCAATGAAAACGATAAAGGCTATCTAGTAGAGGCAGATTACTATGAATTTGATAAGCCATTAACAATCATAGATGTTTTCGATGAGATTCTCCCGCTTCTGCCTGTAAAGTATTCACCGTTTCAGGAAAACGCCAATGGGAATCAGGGCTATCTATATCCGTGCAACGATGAACTCACCATTAAACTTGTCGAGCTCATAAGCGACTTGAACATTTACGAAATCGATGAAGAGCAATTGGAATTCGTAATGGGAACCGTGCGAAAAACGGAGCACGATTTCCTCACTCCAATCCTCGCTGAAACCGAAGCAGAAGCAAAAACGAAAGTCCGACTTGGCCACCAACGATTCCGAAACGAACTCATGCCACTTTGGAACGATAAATGCGCACTTTGCGACATCGAGTTGCCCGAACTGCTTCAGGCAAGCTACGCAAAACCATGGAAAGACAGCACCAACAATGAGCGTATTGATCCCAACAACGGAATCTTACTTTGTCGCAACCATAATGCTTTGTATAACAATGGTCTTATTTCATTTGATGGACAAGGGAAGATTCATATATCAGCGAGCATCCCTGAAGAGGATTACAACAAGTATGGTCTTCATGGGAAGTTGCGGGTGAATAGAACCGAGGAGAATAAACCGTATTTGAAGTGGCATAAGAAGCATCTATTTAAGGAATAACCTTTGTTCGAAATAGCTGAAGCATATGAGTAATGAAACAGTGTGATTAATATTCAGAATATAATTGAAACGATTATTCGTCTCTTGTAAAATGGCAGTAACGTTAATCGGCAGGGAGTGAATTCATATGATTCGTTATATGGTATGAACAACATAATTGGGTTCCTTTTTAACGAGCAATACAAAAAATAAGGAATCCAGGAGGAATCACTATGAATACAGAAAACATTTCAACGTATTTGGATGAAAAGCAAAAGGAACTCTCTTTTTCCGGTGCCTTTTATGGTCGGAAAGGGGATAACATCATCACAGGTAGCCACGGATACTCAAACTGGTCAGACAAAGTAGAGAATCAGCTTAACACACGTTTTTCAATTGCTTCCGGCTGCAAGATCTTCACAGCAACCGCAATTTGCATGCTTGTTGAAGAAGGGAAGGTAACGTTCGACTCGAAACTAAGCGATTGCGTCGATCTTGAATTTCCTCATTTCAACAGCGAGATTACGATTCACCAGCTACTGACGCATACATCGGGGATACCTGACTATTTCAATGAAGACGTCATGGAAGATTACGAAGAACTGTGGGAAAGTCGTCCAGCTTATAACGTGCGTTCACCAAAGGACTTCCTGCCGCTTTTTCAACATGAACCAATGCAAGCAGAACCTAGCAGCCCGTTTCAATACAACAATTCAGGCTACATCTTGTTAGGACTCATCATTGAGCACGTAGCTAAGGTCAGCTTTACTAAATTTGTAGAAGATCGGATTTTCCGAAAAGCAGACATGCAAGACTCCGGATACTTCGAGACGGATCGATTGCCTGCACGAACCGCGTTTGGCTACATTGAACATGAAGATGGCTCTTGGAAAACTAACATCTACTCACTACCAGCTAAAGGTGGACCAGATGGCGGGGCTTACACAACTGTTTCAGACATGGCGAAGTTCTGGCAAGCACTGAAAACGAACGAGTTGCTGTCTGAAGAAATGACCGTGAATCTAATGAAACCTCGTGAAGTAGTAGATGAAGACAGGCTGATCTATTACGGATATGGCGGCTACATGGCAGTAGACAAACAACTTAACGTCGTCAAATATATCCAAATGGGTTACGACCCCGGCGTCAACTTCCGCGCCGTTTATGTACCTAAAGAAGAAGCGACGATTGTCGTGTGCTCCAATAAATCTGACGGTGCGTATGAGATGTTGAAGGAGATTGAGGGAGTACTAGAGTTGAAAATATAATAAGAACGTACTTAGGGCTATTGGGGGAAGTCACATTGACTTTTCCTGGTAGCTTTTTTAAACTGGGATCATACTTTTCAATAATAAATAGTTTCTTATCGCGATTAGGAATTGTTTCAGAGCTGCCCAGTACACTTCAAGGATTTTATTGATCCCGACTCTTCTGCCACTTTTTCTTCAGCCGGCTATCATAAAACGCCCATCCGACAAAAGCGTTGACAGCCAATAGCACTCCGTAGACGAATGATTCCCAGGTCATGGCCAGCTAGAACGCGTCCTTGATAGAAGTGGCATGGACAAACACATCGTAAGGATTTGCATTGTTGAAAGTGATCGGCAGTTGTCTCCAATATCGTATTGCTGGTAAGTGTGCCGTGTGACGTTTTTGATAACCTGGATATTGTGTCCAGCCTGATCTTCGAAAGAAACGGTCAGTTCATAAATCGAGTCTTGGTATTTGCGGTAGGTGACATCTGAATATCGGTCAAAAATCATGGCATCTGTACCTGTCTTTCCGAACGGCAGCAATTTTCGTATCAAGTTCCAACCAAAACGCCCTAAGAAGAATAGAAAAAACAGAAGTATGACACTTACTATCCCCCAGCCTTTTCCTTCTTTCTCCTGTTTCTCCCGTTTAATCCGTTTGCGTTTCACGTTTCGCTTGTATGATCTATTTTGCTCCAACCGATCCAGTGCTGGAAAGGAAAGCACCGTTGCGACGAGGCAACAGAACGCAAAAAATCCTAGGGTGAGAATACCGGCCAGGTAAAAGATACTGTCTATGACAATATCGTGTATCGTCGAAAAATCAGACGGACCCGATGAGTATCCGGATAGTGAATCATCCTTCTCGATCTCCATCATCTGCCTTTTAGAAATCCGGTTGAGAGTCTGTGATTCTTTACCGTTCGGCAGTATGACACGCACGTAATATGAGGGAGGAGTGAATAAACCTTTCGTTCCTGTCTTTTCAGTAACCGTTACTGACGTCGGATCTGCTGAGAATAAGTTGTATTCTTCCAGGTAGGACGACGCCGGCCCCCACGTCAGCAAGCTTAACAGTAACGTGACGGCTGCGAGTCCAGCAATTTCTTTTATCCTCTCCATTTGCCACACTCCCGAATGCTGATTACCCTTATCGTAGCGGATTGCTTACCGGATGAACAGGACTCAAATTGTTTGAATGCTTAAAACTGTAACATTCCACCACCACCGCCGTCTAACTTGTCAAAGGAGACTGAACGATGAGAAATATGATCTTTATGGCTGGCATAACCATTGCATTATTGCTAGGTGGATGCGGAACAGAGGGGACTGACCGGGCAACAGACACCAGTTCCGTTAAGCAGGATAGCTGGCGGGCGATCAAAACCGTAGGCGGCCGTGATATTATTGCAGAACTGAAACAGTCTGTCGAAGAGTCGCCTAAGCGGGATTTGGTAGCTCTGGAGCAACTGACTAGTACGGATTACACGGAAGGTTATTTCGGGAACCCGTCAAAGGAATTGGAAGAGGACATGGCGGTCCAGGCGATTGAAGGTCCTGCTGCAATCGACGCGGTCGAAGAAGTGTACGGTGCCGATGGAGGACTTGATAAGGAGGGGGTGCTCTTCTTTGAAAATCAGCAGGAAGGCGCTGCGCAGTCGGGGATTTGGATTGGGCTGAAAGACCCTGACAAGCGGTTGCAACAGGTCCTCGACATCTTGCAGCAGAAGATCGATGCGGGAGAGATCTTGGCGGAACCGATTTATATTTTCCGCAGTCCCCATACGCAGCATGAATTATATGTTCAGCAAGATAAAGTTGTGAAAGCGGTGGATGAACTATTCGACGGCCGTGGTTCCTATTCAGTTTCCGTAGATACGATTTCAGGAGCAATTGCAATCGGTCACGACTTTTTGAAAACTGAACAGCAGCAGAAACTGGAAAAACAATTCCCTGATTATGCGTTGAATTTTAAGCAGGAAGGTAACATGGTTGCAGAGCCAGGACAGTCTTCGGTTATCAAACCCAAAAAATTCGGAACTGAGTCACCTGTGGAAGAAGGCGGATTTGTCTTGGAGACTTCAAACGGCAGTTTTTTGGTCGCAGGAGGAACAGAAGGTGCGGTGAGCTATTCATTCCCCGAAGCCGATCAGCTAACAGTCGGGCAGCGAGTAAAAGTGGAAGCGACCGGCGCACTTGCCGAGTCATATCCTGCGCAAGGTACAGCGAAGTTCGTCGAAATACTTCCTGATTATCGCCCTGCAGGTGCTATGCTTTCGGAATCACAAGTTGTTGAGAAAGCGATTCAGGAGAATGCAAACGATTTTATTGTCATCGAAAAAGTGAGCTATGAACCGACACGCAGCGTTTGGACACTAATACTGAACGATGAGAGGGTGTTGGAGATTGAAGACCGGTGAAAGAGGAATAGATAATTGTACCTACGCACGACACAACTCAGGAAAGGTTCGGAATTTTTTCTGAAATGCATGGTTCAGCACTTTGATTTATAAGCCTATAAGCTGAAATTACTAAAGAACAAATAGTAATTTCAGCTTTTTTAGTATATAACTATCTCTACACGCATAAATGATAGATAGGATACTACAAAAAAACTCATAAATATTCTGATATTAAAAAACTATTACTCAATTATAAAAAACTTGTGTTAAAATTAATCCTCAGTCAACTTTGATGAAAGATTTGCATATGTTTACTCAATAGAGAGGGACGATTGTACGTTTTTATCGGAGGGGTTTGAAAAAAGTTTAAGGGGGATAGCTATGAAGAATCTATTTGCTAAATGGAATCAAATTAGTCTAGTAAAAAGAATTGGTATTGGTATTATTCTTGGTATTATTTTAGCCTTAACAGTGCCTGCAGCAAGTGGGATCACTATTTTTGGTTCATTATTCGTCGGTGCATTAAAAGCAGTAGCGCCAGTTCTAGTATTATTTTTAGTCATGTACGCACTTGCTGCGCATAAACGCGGTACGAAAACAAATATGAAGACGGTTCTAGCTCTATATGCGATTGGTACACTTCTAGCAGGGGTTGTCGCTGTCGCAGTAAGTTTTATATTCCCAGTTACACTAACGTTGACTAAAGGAGCGGAAGGACTTACTCCACCTGAAGGTATTGTCGAGGTCCTTCAAACGTTACTCTTTAATATGGTATCCAATCCAGTAGATGCTTTACTGAATGCGAACTATCTAGGTATTTTAATGTGGGCAGTTATTCTGGGTCTTGCACTAAAAAGTGCGAATCAAAACACGAAAGATATGTTGGGCAGCTTTTCGGATGCCATTACTAAAGTTGTACAATGGGTCATCAATCTAGCACCGATTGGTATTATGGGTCTTGTGTTTGATGCAATTGTAACAACTGGTCTTTCTGCTTTACTCGTATACGGAAAACTCGTTTTAATCTTAGTGGGTTGTATGTTGTTCATTGCACTTGTTGTGAATCCATTGATCGTCTATGTCTATATACGCAGAAATCCATATCCATTAGTGTTCAGAGTGTTAAAAGAAAGCGGTCTCACAGCATTCTTTACACGCAGTTCAGCTGCAAACATCCCTGTAAATATGAAATTGTGTGAAGAGCTTGGCTTGGATGAAGATACGTACGCCGTATCCATTCCTTTAGGGGCTACGATTAATATGGCGGGTGCAGCCGTTACAATCGCTGTACTTACACTTGCAGCAGTCAACACACTTGATATTCAAGTGGACTTCATGACAGCGCTCTTGCTATCTGTCATTGCAGCTGTTTCTGCAGCGGGTGCTTCAGGAGTGGCGGGCGGATCCCTTCTATTAATCCCTCTGGCATGCAGTCTGTTCGGAGTACCGAATGAGATTGCAATGCAAGTCGTGGGTGTAGGCTTTATCATCGGGGTTGTTCAAGACTCTTGTGAAACTGCATTGAACTCATCAACTGACGTCTTGTTCACGGCAACAGCTGAGTATGCTAAAGAGTATAAAGAAAGTAAAGTAGGTAACGCTGCTACTTTGAAGTCGTAAGGGATATAGGAATAAAAGAGACTACAATTACCGGAGATGATCTGGTGATTGTAGTTTTTTAGTATAAATGTTGGTGAGTAAAATAAACATAATAGCTTTCATCACATTTGTTCGCTGTATAAAGAGTTAGGCTAAATATGAAAATCCAGGTCTGTTGAATTTCCAACAGACCTGGATCTTTTTGATGACATAAACGGAAGTCATGCGCTACATAGTTTTGTCGATTTATCAAGTATTGTGACAATTATGGATTACTGGTAAGATGTGGATAGAGCTAGAATACTTCAGTAAGTTGGTGTTTATATGATCATTTATGAATCGACGAAAGAACAATTCGTAGGAGATGTCGTCAATGAGCTCCTTGTGGATCGTCTTTACAGCTCCTATCAACAGAAAATCGGCCGGACAAGTAAAGCGGAAATTCGATCTTGGGAAAACTCTCTCCAAAAGATGTCTAACGTTATGCAGGATGATGAGATACCAAAAGACGCAGCGGTTGCAATTGAGTTTAACATTCCCAATACATCGAAACGAGTGGATTTCCTGATTGCAGGAAATGACGGCGCTCAGGATCATGTTGTAATAGTTGAGTTGAAACAATGGGATGAAGTCGAGAAGATTCAAACGCGCGATGGGGTAGTCCGTACCTACATAGGAAAAGGAATGCGTGAACTCGTTCATCCTTCTTATCAGGCATGGTCGTATGCTGCATTAATTGAGGACTTTAACGAAAACGTCCAGCAACAGGAAATTCAATTGAAGCCTTGCGCTTATTTACATAATTACAGAAAAACAGAAAACGATCCGTTAACAGATGTACACTATGCTCCTCACCTTGAAAAAGCGCCTGTTTTTGCAAAAGGGGAAATTCAAAAGCTTCGAGAATTTATTAAAAAGTACATTCGTTTAGGTGATCAAGACCGTATAATCTATCAAATTGAAAACGGCAGAATCCGTCCTTCGAAATCACTGCAGGACACACTGAACAACATGCTGAAAGGGAACGAAGAATTCATCATGATTGATGAACAAAAAGTTTTCTATGAAGAGGCATTCCACTTAGCACTCAATAGTGTTCGTACAAACACGAAACAGGTAATGATTGTAGAAGGAGGTCCAGGAACTGGGAAATCCGTGCTGGCCATCAATCTTCTCGTCAAATTGATTGATCAGGAATTAGTGGCGATGTATGTCACTAAAAATGCAGCTCCTCGAAATATCTATTCAACTAAGTTGAAAAAGGATTTCAAGAAGTCCCATATCGATAACCTATTCAAAGGCTCTGGCAGCTTTACAGAAGCTGAACTCAACGAATTCGATATCTTAATTGTAGATGAAGCTCATCGATTGAACGAGAAATCGGGGATGTTCAAAAACAAAGGGGAAAATCAAGTCAAGGAATTGATCAAAGGCTCCCATTTCACTATCTTTTTCATCGATGAACACCAAAAAGTAACATTGAGTGATATTGGCAGCACGGAGACAATCGAAAAATATGCTGCAGAATTTGGTGCAGAAGTTATTACTAGAAAACTCGTTTCTCAGTTCAGATGTGACGGATCAGATGGCTACATTTCATGGCTCGATGATGTGTTAGAAATTAGAGATACTGCCAATACGAACGACATGGGGATGGACTACGACTTCCGAATTTTTGACGAACCAAACGCCATGTTGGATGAAATTGAGAAGCTAAATAAACACAATAACAAATCTCGTATGATGGCGGGCTACTGTTGGGAGTGGCCGAAGCCAAATAGACTCGACGTCGACCACTTTGACATCACTTTACCAGAACATGATTTTGGTATCAGTTGGAACATAGAAAACACATGGGCAATCGAAAATACCTCCGTTCGTGAAGCAGGCTGCATCCATACAGCACAAGGACTCGAATTCGATTATGTAGGCGTTATTATAGGTGATGATTTAAGAATGGAAAATGGACTGTTAGTAACTGACTTCACCAGAAGAGCGAAAACCGATCAATCACTAAAGGGAATTAAAAAGCTTGCGAAAGAAGATCCGGAGAAGGCTCACGCACTGGCGGATCCAATTATTCGGAATACCTACCGGACGTTGATGACAAGGGGGCAGAAGGGGTGCTTTGTATACTGCACGAATCCTGAGCTGCAGGGGTATTTGAAAGAACGGTTGGAGATGGTGACGATGTATCAGAGGAAGAGGGAGAAGGATTTGTATTTGGTGGATGAGAAAAGGGAGTATTGAATTTTTCTAGTAGATACCGTTCGTGACTATGTGACTGTGCGCAGAATTATCGTAAATGTTTAAATAAAAATGAAAGTTTCTTGCACAGGCACTTAGCAATGAAACTTATGCAATGCAAGGAGAGTATTATCATTAAAAAGAAAGTCGGAAACATAAGTCCTGAAAATAACACACTAAAAGAAAATATTGAAGCTGCAAAGGTACTTGTTGATTTCGCAAAAGAGGCATTGAATTTTGGAAGGAGTGGCAAAGAGGTTACTTTAGCAGATCAGTATTCAACCTCAGAATATAATAAAGGTCTCTTGGAAACATTAAATTATATAAACAAAGAAATCGATAAAGCTGACGAAACTCTTGGGAAATCCAATCTTTACAAACAACGAGAAGACATACTAAATAGAATGAGAGAAGAAAAAGAAAATCAACGTCTTTACAATAATGAAAGAGAAGCAAGTGACAGAAACTTAGCTACTGGTCTCGTCACTGTTGTAGCTGTAGTTGCCTTAGGCGCTGGAGGAGTTGCAACTAAAATCTTATTAGATAGTAAAAAATCTTAAAATTCTACAAAACATTTTTCACAAAAAGAATTTTCTACCAGAATAATGTAGAGTATAAAATAAGTTGCTTGGAGCAAATACAATTTGGAATAGTGTCTGAATTGTATGCAGTCCAGGTACCGATTAACTAATTCCGTAAATGCTTCACTAAAAAGACATTAAGGTGGCGTGGATAATGAATCAAGATCTCTTAGAAAAGAAATTAAGATCTATAGGAAAAGAAATCTTTGTTGAATACTTTGAGGAGTTTAGTGATTTAAGTGTTGATAATGGAGAATTGGCTAAGAAACTGCTAAGTGAAAATCCAAAAGCTATTTCCTTAAATGCACAAAAGACAAGAATTTCTAATGCTAGAAAAATATTCGAGAAGAATATGGAAATTAGAGCACTGGAAAACATTGTCGAGTCGAATAGAGTAAAAGAAAATATCCGAGAAAAGGCAAAGAGACTAGTTGCCAATACAAAGAAAATTAACTAAATATTTCTTTCTATGTTGATGGAAATAACGTACGTGGATCTCATATGGTTCTGAATAGTACCTGAATTGTATGGGGTCTAGGTACCGATTAACTAAGTAAATGAAAACACTTAGAATCATATAATAGTGAATAGATGTTTGGTGAAAAAATAATGAATACTTAAAAATGGAATATTTTCATACACATCGTATAGTGAAATATAATTGATAGGAGAATATTGTTTATGAGTAAAACACATATCGTGCAAGCTAATATTCCGACATTTGGTCTTTTAGACATTAGTTTTTTTGGTAAAAGCTATGAAGCTTGTGAACTTTATAATGTAACAAATGAATTTGACCGACAAAAAAACATGAAGCATCTGGGTTTGATATCAAGAGTTTTTGATAGTGTCATCCATTCTAGATATGATTATTTAATGCTTCAATGTATGCTGGTTGATATTTTTGATAAATTTCATAGTAGTGAATCAATATATAATGTCGGGAATTTAAAGTTGAAAGGAGAATCAGAATCTGGAAATGGAATATTAAAAGCATGGTTTATGTTATCTAATTTTGGTCATGCCAAAAACACTTTGGCAGATGAGAAAGCACTTCTTTATCATCTTGACGAAAACAAAGATAGTAGAAAGAAAATAATTGATCAAATAAAAGATAACTCTCTCAAAAGATACGCAAGAAAGATAATAGTAGATATGGAGTATTCTAAACTACATTATGTTATGGGGATTGCAAGAGTTTATAAAGAAATTTCTTCAACGAATTTAAAGAGAACACTAATTGAACTCTATAAGTTATTGTTATTGGAAGAAAATGAAATTGATTTCAAAGTAAACTTTTTAAGATTATTGGAACTTAGAAAAATATTTTCCACAATTAGAAAGTTGGCGATAATATCCATTGATAGCCATTATTCTCATACCCCTTTCTCATTGAATCTAGTTAGTATTACTTTGAATTTAAGAAGAAATAATACGGAAAGCATTGAATTTTTAAATTCAATATTAGGAGCTTTAAATAAAGATTTGTATCTAAATAGGGAAGTTTTATGTATACAACAATCATATGTTAAAAGTGCAAGGTATAACCTAGGAATGTCAGACTGTATAGATAAAATAATGTTGCAAGAAATTTTTACAGAAGGTCTGGTGAAAGAAGTAAAAGACAATTATAAAGTTTTGACACGAATAAAGTTAAAAAGGAATATGAATAATTTTGATAATCAATATAAATATTTGAAAGACCTAAAATATATCTTTAGAGAAAAAGAAATTTTAATTAACATTGATGATAATAAATATTTAGAAGAAACCTACATAGACTTTTGCGTTCCAAACAACATTACACGAAATGAATTAGTTGGCAATGTATATATAATTTTTAAAGTTATTGAAGATGTTTTAGGTGATATGCTTATAAATAATAATAGGGATAGGATAAAACTATTAGAAAAACTAGAAAATAATAATACAATTTCTTTAGAGGATAAGAATAAATTAAAAGGTATGGTTATGGAACCTGTAGCAGAAAAGTTTTATGGTTCTTATATGAGGGATGTTATAGGGATATTTGAGGATGTTTTTTGGGATATTGTAAAAATGTTTTTCAAACCAAATTTTAAAATTGTGGCTAACAAAAATAATCTGAATTACCATCACTTTGACGTTGTTTTCGAAGATGAAAAATTTGCTAATGTCTATGATACGCTAGAAAAAGCACTAGAAACAAATAATGACTTAGACCGTATACATGAATTAAATCATTTAAAATATGGTCTTAAAAGAAAATATGATGGTTTCAAATTATATTTAATAGAAAGAGCTACAATTTTTGATGCCACAAAACCATTAAGTCAAAGAGTAACAACTGATATAGATTCTTTGATTTTAAAAGTAAGTAAAAATGAATTAATAGTAGAGTTTAATGAATCTAAACATAAGAAAAAGGCAACGACTGAAGCAAAGAAAGATCTAAGAAAGAACTTCGTCCAAACTTTATCTAGTTTTTCTAAAGGGTATCAAATTAAAGGAGTTAAAGGGTATGGAGCAAAAATGTATATCAGAATTAACTCTTAAAAACAAATGACTGTGCAAGGAAAAGTCCAAAACTACTCTGATTAGTGCTCGAGTTTTGCAGTACACAGCGACCAATCATAGGTACTTCAAAAAAACCAAAAACCTCTGGCACCATAACCGGTTTGCAGAGGCTTTTACTGTTTTTACCGAAGATTGGTACTGCCAGTGCACTTATTAACAAATAATGTGAGCGTGTGCCGTTTGATTATGGGTTGGATTATAGTGCATTAAATCTTGGTGGACGGTCTGACTTGAAAACGTGCCTGTGTGAGAAATGATTACAACCAGTGAAATGTACCACCTGTGACACGGGTCAAGTAATTTACTAATGTGGGACAACATATGTACCAAGTAACATCAACCGTTTACCACTAGGTAAAAGATAATGATTCTAATACTCACAACTTTACATGGAGAGGCGGGTATAATAGCCTGCGCGGGGCAAGCCAGCTACTTGTTGCTGGCCTCATGGCTTGGAACTCATGCCCGTGGAGGCTCCGTGTCAAGTTGGTACAAATGTTTACCATCTACGATCCGAACTGTTGAAAATCATTTTATTCCCTAGTGTGACTAGGGTTCCAGCAAGGTTGGTACATACATTGTCATTTTGTGGTAAATTCTTTGACGTACCATGGTAAAAAAGTTGTCACGAGTGGTTAAATCGAGTGGTCGTAATCAAGAAACTATCATATTAGTTCAATCATGATAGTTTAATTATTCACGTCAGTGTTGTACGCAGGCAAGTCGAAATCAATTCCCAATTAGGTTCGAAAATTTGTGTTTATTTCTTATTCAAATTCACAAGGTCCGTATTTTTAAGTTTTGCAAAATTAACTGGACCTATAGTGTGAGTCATGATATATTTTCATTGAGGTGAGGAAATGAATATAGGATATGTTGAAAAATGTCTTAAAATGCCCCATGCATTAAAAGTTGGTTATTACTTCGTTGGTGATGAAAAATTATATGTAGCTATTCATGATAACGGTATGAGGTATTTTAATTATCATCAAAAAGAGTTGGTAGAAAAAAATACAGAGGGACTAAACATAGGGAACTTTATAGAACTGCCTAGAGCTATTGTTAATGAATCGAAATTTTATATAGGGGAAACCGTACTAACTGGAGCGGTATTAAGTGATGGTAGAAGAATAATTAAAGACACAAGTTTATTTACAGCTCTAGATAGAACGCGTAAAGGCGAAACCCGAGTGGAGGGATTTCCACCCATTATTGGTTCGAAATCCTTAGCTAATTTATTAACAACGATGTATCCACGGAATATTGAACAAGTAATGCCTTTTGAAGTTGCACAATTTAATGGGTCTACTGGCAAGTGGTATGATGCAAATACAATACCTATAATATGTGATTTATACATGGAAGCTGAAAAACAAGGTCTAATTACAAAAAATCAAGAACATGTTCTTGAAAAAGCGAAAGTTTTATTACGATCATTAGCTAAAGTAGGTATTACAGCTTTAATTGATGAAGCGACAAATTACCAAGACGTGCGCGGAAAAGACGAGCTTCAATTGTTATTAGAACAATTTATCGCAGAAGAATTAAGACCGTATTCAAAAGAGTTTAGAAGTGAATACTTTGAACAATTATTCAAACTGTATGGCGTTCCATATGATCCAACTACATCTAAGAGACCGCTATATTTCGCGAAATTCACGAGGAAATATGTTTATGACTTACTTCCTCCAAATGTTTGGGATGAAATTGATAAACAAAATCCATTAATATATGATGAAGAAAAAGATCGAAGTAAGAGGAAATTCCATATTCATCGCTTTTTATCTAAAGATCATGGAATTAGATATCTCAGAGAGCATCTTGAGAGCCTAATACCAGTGATGAAGTTATCTAAAGACATGGATGATTTTAAAGTGAATTTCCAAGAAGTGTATCGTGACAAAATTAAGAAGATTAGACAAATGCAAGATAGATATCAAATAACACTTGAGGATTTAGACAATCAAGAAGAGAAATAATATCCAGGTTAGTATTGTTTAGGTGTCTGTGTATGAAACAATCGTGAACGTTTAAACAAACATGAAAGTTTCAGGCACAGGCACTTTATACTAAGCGGTTCTTAATTAAATACGAACTCCACTACCTTACTTAATTTTAAATCAACCCTCTCGATTGTCAGAACAAATAGATTTCTTCTCTGTTTTTGGACACGTAAAGTTAGAAATACAGTATAGGGAGGGGATATCCTGAAGAATATCACATTAAATAATGGCATAGCTATACCAATCATTGGAAGTGGCACCAATACGTACGGGAAAGAAGGAAACGAGTATGTAGGTGCTTTAAGAGGAGACACGCAAGAAGTTGACTGGGCTATTGAAAATGGTTACCGTCATTTTGACTCTGCTCAAGTCTATAACAATGAAGAAGTACTTGGACAGGGGATTGCGAATTCTTCTCTGCCGCGTGAGAAATTCTTTATTACGACAAAGCTGAATACATTCGAAGGTTTTGCTGGTGCGGACTGGGCTCATGCTGAAATTGAAAAGAGTTTAGAGAAACTGCAAACAGATACAATCGATCTATTTCTTCTCCACAGACCTTGGGATAATCCTGATGAAATGCTGGAAGCGTGGAGGATTTTAGAAGACTATTATAAGCGAGGCGTGTTTAAGGCTATTGGCGTTTCGAACTTTAAAGAAGCTGACCTAGATATACTTCTTGAAAATGGCACTGTGCGACCCGCAGTAAATCAAATAAAATCTCAAATTGGTACTTGGAATGACACGTTAATAGCGTATAACAAAAAGAATACGATTGAAACTGTTGCCTGGTCGCCGCTCGGTGGTATCGATGAACAAGCTAAACAGATTTTAGAAGAGATTGGTAACCAGTATGGGAAAACATACGCACAAGTTGTGTTGCGGTACAGCATTGAGCGGAATGTGATCGTTATTCCTAAGTCCCATAATAAAGAGCGCCAAGCACAAAGTTTAGCGATCTTTGACTTTGAGCTTACTTCAAACGACCGTGAACGAATTAGCAAATTATAAGAGTTTCGTTACATTTGATGAAAAACACCACAGTGGCAACGCCAGCTGTGGGTTTTTCATATATATATGTTAGTGTCGAGCAAAGATATAAGTATTAACTGATTGTGTATGATACACTCCGGAGCAATTCTGAACAGTGTTCGAGTTGTGCGGTACACAAGCAACCCTTAAAAATGATACTGAAGCAGCTATTTACACTTCCAGCCCCGCAATACCAAATCCTCCAGGACCGGAATGCGTCGAGATCATCGCTCCAGCCTCAATCCACATACTATTCTCGAATCCTTGTTCCATCGCAATTTCATTGATCCGTTGTTTGATCGTCTCACTGAGTCCAATCGAATAAATGAAATAGATCTGCTGTCTATCGATGTTGTATTGCTGTAGATAATCATGAAACAGACTTACAGTGACCTTCTCCATCTTACCGCGGTATTTCCTAGTCGACATAAGCTTACCGTCCACTAATTCAATACACGGCTTGATTTTCAGCAACGCGCCGCCAAGATACGCCATATTGCTGACTCGTCCACCAGCCCGCAGAAAGTCCAGGCTGCCGGGAAGGAAGGCTAGTCGTGACTTCGGAACCTTAGCTTCAATCACCTCCACCAGACGTATAGGATCGATATCAGGTTCTTCTTCGAGCAAGGCAGCCGCATACATAACAACTGCAGTCAATCCGCCTGTGACGTTCAACGCATCCAGTAAATAAATATCCTTTATATCTTCCGCAGCCGTCAACGCATTCTGATAGGAAACAGACGCTTTTGATGTATAGCCTATATGAATGATGACGCTTTGAGGAAACTCCGTCCGGATGGTTTTGAAAAACTCCTGGTACTCATGCGTATTCGTAGCAGCAGTGGAAGGAATCTTCTTCGTGCGGTTATAGAAATCAAAGATATCTGCTACAGGCAGATGACCGTCCAAATAGTCTTTGCCGTCCATGATGACGTGCATCGGTACTACATGAATATTGTGCTTCTTCGCTAGAGATTCCGGCAAATCGGCACCGCTTTCGGTTGTTAGGATGATTCTTGCCATTATGTGTCGCCTCCAGTTTGTGTTGTGTGGATGAGTGTATGTAGTTTCACTATACAGGATATGTGGGTGCGGGAGGTTTGATTAATGAAAAATATGAAGTGTTCTCTCGAGTGTTAAATGCCGCTGTGTATGAAACATTCATGAATGCTTGAATAAACGCCAAAGTTTGTTACATTGACATCAAACAATTAGCTCGACGAGGTTATTAGGAGTATGGTTTCGCATTGCGGGCAGTGATATGATATAGACGCAGCGACATATAGCGGATGGGCGGTTGGCACTCCCTTGAGAAAGGGGGTGTTAGTATGGTGACATACGAAGCAATGAACATGTTATTCCAATTTGGGTTGTTCCTCGCAGCAATGGCAACAACCATTGTAGCGATGATTGCTTTATACACCAACAGAAAAAAGTAACCACCCACCGCTAACGACCAAGTAAGCAGGGTGATTACTTTTAACACCTATGTTCAACTGGCCACCCGCACTTCATGAGGGTGGCAGCTGTATTGACTGAGTGTTGACGCACTCAGTCCTTTTCAGTATAGCTTTAGTTTAGCACAAATATTCGGAAATAACACCTATCGCTCGTTATTGGGTTATACAATAGAGATGCAGGTATAAGAACTAATCACGAATGTTTGAAAAAACATAAAGATTCGTGCACATGCAGCGCTCACTCGAATCCTTCTTGGTATGCAAATTGGGGGTCAATTCGTGCAGATATGACACCCCGCGTCATACCAAGAGGGCTCATTGTGTTCAAGTCTCCAAAAAGCTTCTAACAGTAATGCTCCTTATTGTAATATATGTTAATAGGTGTATACTCCGTATCGGTTAACTGGGTATTTTGATTATATAAATATAAAACAAAATATAGGGAGTGGATCTGGTGAAAAAAGTGTCTATTCTTGTTTTACTATCACTATTTCTTTTTGGCTGTGGTGAATATTCACCATCTAAACATGATGTAGTCAATACACATGGAAACATAAAGAATCTTGATCTACTTGAAAAATTTACGGAAGATGTTTCTAATAATAAGGACAGTGAAGTTCGTGTGGTAAACTACACTGATGAAGGCGATCCAGTAATTCACGACCTGAAGTATTCTGATAAAAAGTTGAGTTCTAAAGTTGATACAAGATTCGATGAGTTCGGAGATCACGGAGTAATAGAGGATACATGTAAGAGTATTAAAATAATAGAAAAAAGCGATCATACGATTTATCAACTAAGAGGATGTGAAGTTTACAAAGAAGGAATTCCTGTAACTTCAATTCCAAGTGATTAATCCCGATAACTTCCATAATGAAAAGCAGCCTACTGTAACCGGTGGGTTGTTTCTTTTTTATCCAGGTAAAGGCATCTAAGAATGGGGGCTGGGCTGCCTTCTAAGTCTACTAAGGGATGTAAGTGGGGAGAGCTGTAAGTGCCTGTGTAAAAAACAATCATAAATGTTTAAACAAACATGAAAGTTCCGTGCACAGGCATTGCTCACTCCACTCGTACCAAAAACCCGTGAAAGTTGAATCTCGCAACTTTCAAACAGCCCCTTTCGTCAATTGTATGCTGACCATTACGACTAAAACTTCGCAGTCAAAAAAGCAGGAGAATCGATATGAAAAGATCCGAATATAAAGAACAACATAAAAAAACAATGAAAAAGAACCGCAGCCTGAAGAAAAAGATCATTCGTTTCGTGTGTGTCGGTGCTGTGCTTGCTGTCCTTTGTGTACTACTTGTACTGAATCTCTTCATCACATTCAGCGATGTCAGTAAACTCGAAGAACCCGCACCGCGATCGACGGTTATTTATGATCCGAACGGAGAAGTGATCAGCACGGTGTCGAATTCGAAAATAGAAGGTGTATCGATCGACCAGATTCCGGAAACGCTGGTGGAAGCTGTCATTTCCGTGGAAGATCAACGGTTCTACAAACATCACGGTATTAATTATTTGAGGATGGGGCGCGCATTACTGGAGAATGCGTCCAAAGGAAAAATCGTGTCGGGAGGCAGTACGATTACGCAACAGCTTGCGAAAAATGTGTTTTTGACGCAAGAGCGTACCTTCTCCCGTAAGTTCAAGGAGCTGATCCTTGCAAAGAAGATTGAACGCGAGTATTCGAAAGAGGAAATCATAGAACAGTACTTGAACCAAATCTATTTCGGCGACGGGGCATGGGGTGTCCAACGTGCGGCACAGACTTATTTCGGTAAAGATGTCAGCGAATTGACGTTAAGCGAATCTGCGACACTCGCAGGGATCATTAAAGCCCCGTCGAATTTATCGCCTACGAAAAATATGGAAAAGTCGGTGAAGCGGCGCAATCTGGTGTTGTCGCAGATGCTGCGTGAACAGTATGTGAGTCAGGAAGAATATGAGGAAGCGATTGGACAGAAGCTGGAACTCGCCGATTCAACAGTGCCGCATGATGAAGAGAACTATCCGTATTATATCGATCGTGTAGTAGACGAGGCGGTGAATAGGTATCAGTTGACAAAGGATCAAGTGCTGTCAGGCGGATTGCATATTACAACTGAAATCAATCCGGTCGTCCAGAATGCGCTCGAAGACGTGTATGCAGACAACAGAAATTTCCCGGAGAGCACGCCTGATCAGCTGTTGCAGAGTGCCTCTGTTTTCATTAATCCTAAAACTGGTGGAATTCTCGCGTTAGTCGGTGGAAGAGGAGAGTATACGCAGGGACGCTTCAACAATGCGACCGATCTCATCCGGCAGCCCGGATCTGCGCTAAAGCCGCTTGCCGTCTATACTCCGGCACTCGAGAACGGGTACCGTATGTCGGATTTGATTTTGGATGAACCCCTCGATATGGATGGGTACTCTCCGAAAAACTTTGACCAGCAATATAGAGGAGAAGTGACCATGTACGAGGCACTTGCGCAATCGTATAATATTCCTCCCGTCTGGCTGTTGGATCAGATCGGCGTCCAAGAGGGCGTGGATGCGGTGGAACGTTTTGGGATTTCATTGACAAAAAACGACCGTACGCTTGGATTGGCGCTTGGAGGGCTAGACAAAGGAACTTCTCCCTTACGGATGGCGCAAGCGTTTTCCGCGTTTGCGAATGATGGCGTGATGGAGGAAGCTCATGCGATTACAGAAATTAAAGATTCGGGAGGAAAAGTGCTTGGGAAGTGGCAGGGAGAGTCCGTGCAAGTGACGGATGCGGAAGTTGCCGAGCAAATGACTCATATGTTGCAAGGCGCTGTAGAAGAAGGAACTGGGAAAAAAGCACAGATTTCCGGTATGGACGTAGCGGGGAAGACGGGCACCACGCAGCTCCCATTTGAAGGGGTGGATGGTTCCAAAGATCACTGGTTCGTCGGCTATACACCTGACATTGCCGGTGCGGTCTGGCTCGGATATGATCAAACAGACGCCGACCATTATTTAACCTCTACCAGCAGTTTTACTGCACCGCCCATTTTCGCGCAGGTTGTGTCACAAACAGCCAGTGAATTATCTACGAAGACCTTTGATTTGTCGTTAATTAAAGATGATATAAAAGAGCTGGAGAAGCAGGAGAAAAAGACGAAGAAAGAAAGAGAAAAGAAAGAGAAGAAAAAGGAAAAGGACGGGAAGAGAAAAGAGTTTTGGGAGAGTATCGAAAAGTGGGGACAGAAGTGGTTTAACGATTAAAAAATGGCACCTGTGTGAGAAACTAATCTGACTATGAAGATTGTATGGAAAGGTTTGAGGAAGAGGATTCAAGGTTAGAGCAGATATAACATGAACTCTTTTAAACAGGAGTGTGATGAAAGGAGCTACTTGCATGGAAGAGGTTAGCAAAGGTTATTCTAAGCATTACTCAGATAAGAAATTTTGGGACAAAGTTGTGAAGTTTGGCAAAACAGCCGGAGTGAAAGTAACGTACACCGCCATGATTCTTTACTATACGATTCAAAAACCGTCAGTTCCGAAAAAAGCGAAAGGAATCGTTTATGGAGCATTGGGGTATTTTATTTTACCATTAGATATGATTCCAGATGTGATTCCAGTAGTCGGGTATGCCGATGATATTGGGATGCTTCTTGGAGCTATAGGAATGGTTTGGTGATAGTGTAATGGATGATGTTGTATCTGTAGATGAAGAAATTGAAAAGAAGAGTAAAAAACGAGAAGCGAAATCATAATGGTTTCCTGTGCACAGGAAAGAAAAGCGTCAACTCCACTTGTTGGGTGTTGGCGCTTTTCACATACTAAGCAAAAAGAGAAAGGAAGAGATTATGTCACCCTCCAACAATATGAAGTTACGAATTCAACAATACATAAACGACAACTACATTTCTGACATCATTTCGTATTCAATTCTAGAAGAGCAGCCCGACATACTCCAATCAGAAATATATATACAAGAAAACAAACGCAGCTTAGAAGATGTCTTCAACCAAGTGCATGAAACCTTTTCAGAACTGCTGCTGCGCACGATTGATGAAAAAGGATTGGTAGATAGCGAGGTATATAAGAAAGCCCATATTGATCGGAAGTTATTTTCTAAAATTCGCAACCATCCAGAGTATCGACCGAGCAAGGCGACTGTCGTTGCGTTCGCGCTCGCGTTGCAATTGGATTTGGATGAGACGCAGGATTTGTTATTGCGAGCGGGATTTGCGTTATCCCCTAGTAGTAAGTCTGATGTCATCATACAGTTTTTCATTACCGAAGGAATTCATGATATCTTCCAAGTCAATGAAGCGCTAATCGCTTTTGAGCAACCTGTACTGGGTGGATGAATTTGTCGCTTCGCAGGCGACCAAGTCGTTGCATCCAGATGCTATTCTCAATGTATAGAAACGTTGAGGAGGAGATTATGATGAGTAAAGGTCTAACAGAATTGGTTTTTATCCTAGATCGAAGTGGTTCAATGAGTGGGCTTGAACGGGATACGATTGGCGGGTATAACGGGATGCTTGAGAAGCAGAAGAAAGAAGAGGGTCACGCACGTGTGACGACGATTCTTTTTGACGATGCATATGAAGTGTTGCATGACCGAATCGATCTTCAGACAGTCCAAGCGATGACAAATGATGCGTATTATGTACGAGGGATGACGGCTCTGTTGGATGCGATAGGGAAAACGATTCTTCGAGTCAATCACACGTCTGATGAAGAACGTGCAGAGAATGTACTGTTTGTGATTACGACGGATGGATTGGAAAATGCGAGTCGTGAGTTCACGTACGATAAAATTCGAAAGCTGATTGATGTCCAAAAGAACGAGCATGGATGGGAATTCATTTTTCTTGGAGCGAATATCGATGCGATTGCAACAGCGAGTCAATTCGGTATTTCACAAAATCGTGCTGCGAATTTTCACGCGGATGGAGAAGGAACCGAATTGAATTATGACGTGATTAGTGAAACCATCAGTTCGTTTAGACTTCATAGTGAAATACAAGAAAGTTGGAAAGAACGAATCGAAGAAGATTTTACGACTAGAAGTTCTAAAAGATAAAAGAGGAGTAATTTATAATGGTTGCCAGTGTCCGACACAACTCCAGAGCGATTCAGTAAAGTGCTTAAGTTGCCTGGTGCTTATGCGGTAACTCGTAGCGAGTTAAAAAGAAGCGCTTCGTTAGATAACGATTTCTGATTCCCCATTAAAGGACAAGGACCTGGATCACACACAATAGATGAATCAATCAGAGAATATTTTTAAAACCTAAGAAAACCGGCTCTATAAATTCTATAGAGTCGGTTTTTAGGTTTTTAGTTTAGGTATCAGAACCATCCATTATTATATGAGTAAAAGAGGCTAATCATTCAAACTCTTCATATTCGTTCGGGTGCTGACCCTCTACTCTTCCTGCTTCGCCTTTATCCAAGGAATCAATTGTTTGGATATCTTCGTCACTTAATTCAAAGCCAAAGACATCAAGGTTTGCTTTTTGATGTTTGTATGACGATGATTTTACAATCGGTAAGACACCGTTTTGCAAGTTCCAGCGAATAATAATTTGCGCTGGCTCTCTGTTATATTTCTCAGCGATCGCTACAATGGTATCATTTGTTAACACATCATTTATTTCGCGCCCTAAAGGACTCCAGGCTTCTGTTAGGATACCTCGGCTTTTATTGTACTCAACCAGTTCGTTATTGTTGAAATACGGATGGCGCTCGATTTGATTCGTTGCAGGCGTAACACCTGTTTTTTCAATGATCCGCTCTAGGTGTTCCGGTAAAAAATTCGATACGCCGATCGTCTTGATCAGTCCGAATTTCTGCGCATCCACTAAAGCCTGCCACGCATCTTCATATTTACCTTGCTTCGGAAGTGGCCAATGAATCAAATATTTATCAAAGTAGTCAAGTCCGATACGGTACAGTGATTCTTGGATCATGAGAATCGCTTTGTCGTAATCATGTGAATGGCCAGGGAGTTTTGAGCTGATCATCAGTTCTTCTCTTGGGATAGATGACCGCCGAACCGCTTCTCCTACCATTCCTTCGTTGTTATAGTTCGTCGAGGTATCAATGAGTCTATATCCAGCTTCGATGGCTGATAAAACGGACGTTACTCCTTGTGCACCATTGATGTTCACCGTTCCGAAGCCAATTGATGGAAGGCTCGTACCGTCGTTTAATCGATGTGATTGTATAGTATTCATATTTATCATACTCCTTTTGCAATTATTTTATCTGACAGGTCTTTCTCTCATTTTCCCTTCAAGAGAGCTGCCAAACCTCCTTGAAAACTTTGCCTGTGCGCAGCATAATCAAGGTGATATTCAGAATTGTTTTGGAGATGACTTTACACAACCAAAGTTTTTAGGTAATCCACCTCACCGAGCATCCACCTGTCGTTTCTTCCATTTCCCCTTTAGCCTGCTATCATAATAAGCCCAGATAACAAATCCGTTGACTGCCAGCATTGAGCCATAGACGAGCATCTCCCAGGTGAGCAGGGCTTGAAAGGTGTCCTGAATGGAAGTGCCGCGGACAAAGACGTCATACGGATTAGTAGAATCATAGGAGATCGGCAATCGGTCACCGATGTCGTAATCTGCAAAGGTGTTCCGAGTCACATCTTTGATGACTTGTATGGTATTGCCGTCTTGGTCATCAAATGCGACCGTGAATTCGCGTATGGAATCTTCGTGTTTCCGGTAGGTGATGTATGAATACGTGTCGAAGATCGTAGCTTCCGTTTCTGTCTTTCCGAAAGGCATTACTTTCCTGAAGAGATTAAGGAGGAAGCGGGAGGCTAAGAACATGAAGAATAGGACGATGGCGCCGGCGATTCCCCAGCCGGTATCATGCTGTTTCTTATTCCTGTTCTTTTTGCGCTTTTTTCGTTTCTTTTTTACATAACGCTTGTATGCGGACTTCTGTTCCGCCTGCTCAATCGCAGGAATGGAAAGAATAGTAGCGACCAGGCAGCAGAAAGCTAAGAATCCGAGTACGCCGATGCCCGCCAGATAAAACATGCTGTCCATAAGGATATCCCGGCTCGTTGAAAAACCCGTCGGACCGTTCGCATAGCCCTCTATTTCATCCCCCCGAGTAAGTTCTTCCGCCTGTTTTTTTGAGATGCGGTACAGTTCTTCAGATGGTGTACCGTCGGGCTGCTCGATTTTCACATTGTAAGCAGGAGGTCTGAACAGACTTTTTGTACCGACTATGCTCGCGACTGTTTCTGACTTCGGCTCTGTGGACATTAAGTCATACTCTTCTAAGTATGATGATGTAAGACCCCACGTCAGCAGACCGAAAAAAATCGTAATGGCCGCCATTCCTATTAGTTCCTTGAACGTTTCCATTTGTGACACCCCTGTAGTTTCATTGGTTCTATCATAGCGAAAAGATCAATGAAAGAACAAGAGATATCGGAAACAGGATAATTTTAATCTGGAAATTTAAATGACAGGAACAGCGGGTATGACGGTGGAATTGCTGTACGATGGTCATAATTTAAAGTGCAGCGACGACTAATTGAAACACATGCGGTTTGCGATGGCACCGAAAACATCAATGCAGAAGCATGATTTACATGAACCTTATACTTAACCCTCGTACTCAATCGATTTCACTAAAATTGGGACTTCAATTTCTTTTTGTTCCGATACAATTCGGAAGGATGTTAACTTGGAAGATAGTTTTTTTTCAATCGCAATTACGAAGTTTCTTGGTGACAGATCTGCTGTACACACATCATCCAACGGTTCAAAAGTAATCAATAACTGACTCTCTTCTATGTTGGTCTTGAGGGAATCGAGGATATAGGGACAACTGCTGGATTCAGTCATTCCGACAAACAAAACGTCGTTCGCCTTAAAATCTATTTCTGGAATTGAACCTTCAAGTTGAAACTCTTTCCAAGAATCTTCGTACACATCTTGTGTTTTAACAAGCTCAGTTTGAATCCCCTTTGGTACAGATTGATTGCTAATGCTTTCAAAATTGCTCGGCAATGTCTTTTCAGAAGCAACCAGTTGAGCCTGTATCGACTCAGTTTCTTCCGTATTGCTTTTATCAGAAGTACAGCCCGCCATTACAAAGACAATACTCATCATGAAAAACACAGTCAGCCTATTCATATGCTCCCACCTTTGCCAACTAGACGAACAAACAACTGGAAAGTTACACGAATCAATTTGAGTCTCTGTCCACGTAAATATCAAGGAAGTGTAAACACACACGATTTTGACATGCAGACTGCCATCATGTGGAGGGAATTGACCATCCTATGAATACGGCAGGTTTCATTTCTAAAGAGTCTTGACGAACGATTCAATCAATATTAAGCTGATTGAAGAGTCAGATGCTGGAAAATCAGGTGAGCGGTATGAAGAAGAAGTGTTCTAGTTTATTGACCTTCGCTATTTTAACTACATACCAGCCGTGTCTTTTGGCGGGAAGAACTCGATAGAATTGATTCCATTCTTTTTCTCTTAACGTTCAATGAAATAAACCTGAATAATAAAGGTGCATATTAGATAAGAAGTGGAAGTGGGGATGAGTTTGAGGAAAAGTTATATAGTTGCTGTGCTCCTAGCGGCGGTCATCTTTATTTCTGTGCTAGTCATCGATAGTGGTCACGAACCGAATCCTGATCCTGAAAGAACGATCGAACATGAGGCGCCATCGGGTCCAGGCGTGGTATCTGACTATATAGATTCACCGACTTTGACGGACCACCAAGTTGCACTGAACGATCTTTACGTGAAGATCCCTTACCAAAAAAGAGACATCGTACTAACAAAAAGAACAACGGACAAATACATCATTGTGGACATCACTTCTCAAGATACCGGCGAGTTATTATACACATATGGTGAGACAGTGGCACATGGGAAAGAGAAATTGGTATTCAGAGAGGTTCCGACGAAAGAGGGAAAGGTTCGCCTACAGATGGTCGTGGATATTGATTCTGAGGCTGGATTGATTAGAAAAGTCGTGGAAACAAAAGTGGTGTATGACCCGAAACCTGAGAATGTTGAAAATGAAATGATTTCTTCTGGCTCGCGGTCTGGAGAGTTTCCAGCTGAGAATGTTGAAGTCTTGGCGAGTCTCTATTTGAATTGGAGGAACGAAAGTCAGGATTTGTATGAAGGTTATGAAATTGGCGTAATTGAAAAATAAGCGATTCATAGACTAAGAGAACAGGCAGCCCAAAGTAGTCTTATCAAAAAAGTAGTATGTGCAAATCTTTAATTAATGGTGTTTTTTGGTAAATCCAACGAGCCTAATAGTTGCAAAATTGCGCTCCGTTTTAACGAAAATTCAGAACCTATTTTAAACCTAAGCGTCTAACTAAGAAAGTGATGGATAATAGGGAAGTGGGCGAGGTAAGAGATGAGCGTGACAATAATGATTGGCGCAGCAGGAATTCTACTGATGCTGATTTTGCTATTAATCGGGGTTCTCAGCAAAAACAAGGCGCTGGGCCGGCCGTCAAATTTCGGATTAGGAATCTTACTGCTGCAGGTGGGGCTCCTTGTATTGTTCTTTTCAGGCGTACTAGACAAGTTCAACAATCTACTTATTGATATTGTCTGGTGGGTGAGTATTCTCGCTGGCTTGGTGTTTGGAATCCATGAATTCAGACGGAATATCGCGGTCTCACTGCTCTTGCTCCTGCTGACTGTTGTATTCATGATGATCATGGTGCTGATGCTGCTGATCGGTTCTATGTAACTACGTTTTTGTGTGAGAAACTTTCACTGTGAAATAACCTATCTGAATAAGGAACAGCTCAAGAAAAATTCATTTATGCAGATGCAGTACTATTATGCAAGCAGGAGTATTCTGGAAAAAACTAAGGAAACACCCAACAGCTAATATAGAAAGGGATGGCTTTGCCAATGGCCTTACTGACAAAGGATACACAATACATACGAAGTCTTTATTTGAAGAGAGACCAAATCCAGTCCTTTGCGCGCTATCCGCTCAATCTGCCTTTCATCCACGGCTTGCAAGAGTTGGCATTCCATCCGAATGTCACATATATCATCGGGGAAAATGGGATGGGAAAGTCCACGCTGCTGGAGGCGATTGCAATCAGCCTTGGGTTTAATCCGGAAGGGGGCACGCGGAATTTCAATTTTTCGAGCTATGACTCACATTCCGATCTGGATAAGTATCTTCGAATCGTCAAAGGCGTTCATCGGGCGAATGATTCGTTTTTCTTTCGTGCGGAAACATTTTACAATGTCGCCACCCACATAGAAGAACTGGATTCAGAACCTTTGGGAGGACGAAGAATCATTGATTCCTTTGGTGGCAAGTCTCTTCATGAGCAATCACATGGGGAATCATTTTTCGCGGCGTTCATCGAGCGTTTCCAGGGGAACGGTCTGTACATATTGGACGAGCCGGAAGCAGCATTGTCGCCAACCCGGCAGCTCGCGATGCTTTCAAGAATCCATGAGCTCGTGACAGAAGGTTCACAGTTCATCATCTCCACTCATTCGCCGATCCTGATGGCGTATCCAACAGCTTTTATCTATCAGTTGGAAAACGAAGGGATGAGGGAAGTCGAATTGGAAGACACCCCACACTTTTCGATCATGAATCAGTTTTTCAGCGACCGGGACCGGCTGCTCCATCATCTATTCAAGCGATGAAAGACAAAATCTACATGTGGATCAATTTTAAAATAGAGAAAAATTGGTGGGCGAAAAAATCATGAATGTTTAAACAAACATGAAAGTTTCTTGCACAGTCACCGTGAAAATTAAGCCACTTGCTGCCCTCTGGCAAGTGGCTCTTTGCCATTTAGGGGAAAAGTGGGAAAAAAGAATGCACTACAGTTTACCAATGAGGTATGATGAAATGACAGATAGTTCATACAATAATATGAATCTAATAACCTGACTTTAAGAATAAATAATAACTATAAACCTGCTATGGTGAAGTGTGACTTGCTCATCCACAGCCAAATCCGCGCTTGCTTAGCTGATAAATTGAGTTTGAAACCATCTGAAAACTTCAGGAGGATTGATGGGATGACGAAGAAGTGGTTACTGGCTATGATTTTGTCTATGCTTTCACTGAGCGCGGGCTGTTCAGTCTGGGATGGGATCCGGGGATGTCCGGATGGTCAAATTGATTGGGCGGATGTCCTCATGATAAACGACATTAAATATGGCAGTGACATGATTAATAAAGAGACTACTCTTCCCGAAACAGGAGATAGGCTTGGTAAGGTAACGTATATGCTAGATGGTCATGCATGCTCTAGCCATAAACTGAAAAATGGAGAGGCAACGTATGTGTCGGTAGGGACGCCTGTGTATGAAGTAATAGGCTACAAACCGGAATTTCGTGTTTTCGCGGATGGGCGTGTGTTTCAAGTGATCGACAATCCGAATGCAGAAACGCTCGGGGACCTTGCCGACATACGAGGGAAAGTGACCAAAATCAGCATCCGAAGTGATGAAGATGATACCCTACTGGGTGAACTAGAAACTAGACAGACTGAGGAGTTTCTTAAAGAATACCTAGCGCTTGCTTATAAAGGAGAAATAACCCCGGAAAACGAAAGTGATAGGGACAACAGGGTCTTTATATACTTCCATCTGGAGGACGGATCCACTTTCCATACAATCTACATGATAGACGAAAATATAATTGGTTATGAAGGACATGGCAACGAGAAAATGAAGAGGATAATTGAATCAGCCGTTAAGGAGTGACGGCGTGCGCGGGATATAAAGAGTGCAAAATGAGAGGTGGACAGAGATGAAATCGAAATGGAAAGTTATTACCCTTTTGGCATTGGTTTTCGTTATCACTGCCTGTTCAGGACAGTCTGCAGAAAAGGATAAAGGACGACTCGTCCGGATTGACGTGCAACAGGTTGATGAGCATGGCAAAAAAGGAGAAGAAAAGATACTTGTGGAACACGATGACTTGGAAGCGGCACAAAAAGCATTCGTTAATACGGAGTGGCAGTCAAATACCAAAGCGGACATGGCACGGCCAGAAGACGTTCTGGCAACTTTCTTCTATGAGAAAGACAAAAACATGCCTGAGTCACTTGTCCAATATCGGATCTGGTTCGAAGAAGACGACTCTGCAACTATCATCAGCAACAAGGAAGATGAAAGCTATGGCAGGATGAATCCTGAAAACGCTCAGGTCCTGAAAAACCTGTTCATTAAAAATTAACTGTAAAGTTGCAGGAACCGGTAAGGAAAAAAACAAACCAAAAATTATATTGTCGCTATGCACGACGCAACTCGGGGACGGCTCTGAATAGTGTTCAAGTTGTGCGGTGCACAGGCAGTGGAAACTGTAGCACTTTGCCCAGCTGCTCCCGGTACAAAACTTGGAGCAACTGGGCATTTTTCTATTTGCATTCCTATCCGCCATACACGACCAATGAAATAATTTTCTAAACTAGCGTTACCAAATACAAAATATAGTGTCTAAGTATATAGAAGAGAGGTGAAATGATGTCCGCAGAACAATGGTTTGAGGATTATGCCAGTGCTGTGTACAGCTATATCTTCATGCAAGTGCGGAACCGGCACACAGCAGAAGAACTGACACAGGAAACGTTCGTGAAAGTCGTGGAAAAGGCGCATCAGTTCGACGGTCGTGCCGCGGTGAAGACATGGATTTTCCGAATCGCCTACACGACAACATTGAACCACTTCAGAAAAAAACATCCTCTGACTCACTTTTTCGATAAGGACTTCCATGTGTTCGGTAGCCACCCGTCCTCCGAAGAAATGGCCGAACTCAACGCGCAGGAGACCGAATTTTATGAAGCGCTCCACTGCCTTAATAAGAATCAGAAGCAAGTCATCCTACTACGGCATATCCAGGGGTTCTCCACGAAAGATACAGCCGAAATACTTGGGAGCTCTGAAGGTAAAGTGAAGATGAGACTGAAACGCGCACTGGACGCATTCAAAAAAGAACTCGAGAAAGGAGGCATGTCTCATGAAATCCTATACCGACGATGAACTGACTCAAAAACTCGGTTCCCTTAGCGAGTCGTTTCAGCCCACAGGGGAACAAAAAAGGACCATGCATCAATCGGTCTTCCACAGCAAAAGTGTACCGCATAGGTATCGAAAGTTTCATTGGAAGCCTGCGATTATTTCTATACTATTGCTTATTACAATAGCATTCACCGTGACAATCCTGATCAGCAAACCGAATTCGCTTAGTTCCGGATTTTTCGCTAAAGATGTAACGGCTTCTTGGGAAGGCACCATTATGAAACAGCAGGATTCGTTTGAAGTGACAAATTACTATATTGCTTTCGATGGGAAAACAATGTACATTCAAAACAATTTTATGGGAGATTCCTTCATGGGAACAGAACAGAGTGAATCGGAAATCAGGGCAGCATCTGAGAACTATCAAGCAAAGCTGGCCAAAATGAAGCTGCAAGAGGGCGACTATAAAAACTATACCGTTAAAAAGAAAAAAGATCTGTATACCATCACCGTACCCGGCGAAAATAACTTCTCTTACACATTGGAGAAAACCGCCCCACGACAATATGTAGGGGAAGACGGAATTCGTTACAGCGTGAACAACTACATCGACTAAATCGTAGCAAAACCAAAAATCACCAACTGAAATGTTTGGATGCCTGTTCGCAAAACAATCATGAATGTTTACACAAACACGAAAGTTTCTTGAACAGGCTTTCACTAATAAAGGAGTGGTCGTGTGCAAGGTATTATTTTTGATATCCGGAACGGAACCGGAAACCAACTGTATGAATTGCTGAATGGCATGACTGAACCTTCATGGTATTGGAGGACAGGTCCCGGTGAATCGTATTTTACCGGGTATGAGAAACGTTTTTTTATCGCTGATACCGTTATGGCGGACCGAGATTTCATCACTCATTTAGCAAGTGGCCAGCACTACCTGATCTTTGTCGACTTGAAAGCATTTCCATCCTTAGATACAGTAAGTGAGATAAATAATTACAAAGAATTCATGGAGAGCTCCTGCCTGTTTTCACTTTTGGTAATTGACTCTGTCCAAGTTATCGCCATCGCTAAAAATAACCAATTGATTTCACATCTTTCTGAGCGGGCAAGAATACTTGGGTACACAAATATTGAACCACTGAAGGATGACGAGCTGAAAGGGCTTCTTTACTCAGTCTGGGGAGAGTAGCTTGCCATATAAAAAACGTAAAAAGGTGCCTGTGCGCAAAACAACCATGAATGTTTAAACAAACATGATTGTTTCTTGCACAGGCACCACAACTATGGATTAACTATCTATATGTTTACACTATTCAGAAAAAGGAGCTAACAAATTAATTCAGTAAAACCTCTCATTTACCGTACCCTCTGTTTCCGCATCCATTGTGTCGCTACCCACTTTTCCCCAGTTACCACAGGTGCTCCGCCATGCAGCGTTGCATCATTTAACATCGTATCGTTATAGAAATACTCAAAGTAGACGGCCATCCCTTTTCTCGGCGATACAGAAAAGTTCAGGTGGGGGAAGAACGTTTCGCCACCTTCCTCTACATCATTCAAGTACATGACTAGCGTACTAATTCGGTTGTTAGTTACCTTACTAGTCGACGAGAAGAAATCGTGATGTGCTCTGTATTCTTGACCCGGCTTGTACTGAAGGATTTGCAGACCTTCTCCATGTTCAATCGGGATATTCATAACCGCTTCAATTCTTTTTTCGATTCTCGCAACAATTAGGTTTTCGCTTTCTTCAATAAACATACTGCTACTCGTTCTTAACTGGTTTTCTTCACGTGTTGTGCCGATTTTTGAACGTTTCATCTTGTCTGTGGACAATCTGATTAGTTCATCGCACTCTTCATCACTTAACATATTGCCTAAAACGACGATCATTGGTTCTTCGATTTTCGCGACTATGTCAATCTCTCTATCCGTCAGTATCTTTTTACCAACGTGATTAAATATCGTTTGCTCTTTATTCTCCGCTATCAACTTCGAACACCTCTTCAATAGTTTGATTTTCAAATCAAATACGCCCTGGGGCTATGAGTGTACAGCTAATGTCGGACTTCTTGTACGGTTCACACTTCCTCTTTGGATGTAAAGTTAATTTATTTTAGCATGCTGGAATAAGTATCGTAAATTAGGAATGTAGTCAAAAAGGTAGTTATATATTCCTGTTTTTACTAATATGTTTGCCATTCGGTCATATCTTAACAGACTTAATCAATATTGGTGAAGAAACAATCATCACCCGTTAATTAAAAATGATAGTCTCTTCCACCGGCAGCTTCCAGGAGTTCTCATATTTACTTATAATAAATTTAGTGATATATTGATTAAGTCCAATCATCCTACAACTTTTCAAAAAGAACCTTTGGAGGTGCACTCATGCTGAAAAAGACAGAACGTTTGTCGTTGGTTGAGCAAGTGGTGATTCAAATTGAACAACTTATCGAAAGTGGCCATTGGCAAATTGGCGATCAATTGCCTGCAGAGATGCAATTAATGAAGGAATTTGACGTGAGTCGGAATACACTAAGAGAAGCAATTCGTGCTCTAGTTCATGCGGGTTTACTTGAGACCAAACAAGGGAGCGGTACGGTTGTAAAATCATCTAGTGCCTTTGGTGTAGCGCTTCATAGACAAGTTGAAAAGTCGAGCATCATGGAAACGTTAGAGGTGCGTCTTGCTTTAGAAAGAGAAGCAGCACAGCTTGCAGCCATCCGGCGTAATGATCTTGATTTAGAAGCAATGACCGAGTCTATTCAGTTATGTAAATTGGCATCTGAAAAAGGAGATGTACAAGAATTTTTACAAGCAGATATTATATTTCATAAAGCAATGGTTAAAGCATCACATAATAAGATGTTAGAACGTCTTTATGAACATATAACTGAACCACTGCAGTCTTCAATCGAAGAAATAATGGTGGCAGATGCCTACTTTAACTATAGTGAAGAGATTCACTATGAATTACTAGAAGCCATTAAGAAGCAAGATGTGCAAGCAGCTATTAGTTATGTAAATACATACATAAACGATTTCAGAAAGAAGATTAAACGCATTCAGGAGGACTAAATTTGCAAAAAGATACAGCATTACAACAAACAAAAATAGATTCTAAGAAAAAATGGCTTTTAATGATTGGGGTCATCTTAATTGCTGCCAATTTAAGGGCGCCACTTACATCGATTGGTTCTTTAATCACATTAATACGAACGGATTTAGGGATTAGCCATGCGTTGGCGGGGACGATTACAACACTTCCTTTACTCGCATTTGCTCTTCTTTCACCTTTTGCACCGAAAATAGCGCATAAAATAACGATGGAAAGGACTATTTTCTTTTCATTAGTTGTCTTGGCAATTGGTATTGTCTTACGATCATTATTTGGAACAGGCGCATTATTCGCAGGAACTATTTTAATCGGGGTTGCGATTGCGTTTGGTAACGTATTGCTACCTGGGTTTATTAAAATGAACTTTCCATTAAAAGTTGGGATTATGACTGGTATGTACGGTGTGTTTATGAACATCTTTGCAGCGCTAGGGTCCGGCTTAAGTGTACCTTTAACATCTATCGGTAAAATTGGCTGGGAAGGATCACTCGCATTTTGGGCGATTCCTGTTTTCATTGCCATTGCGGTTTGGGCTCCCCAATTGAAAAAGGGTAAAGATCCAACTGGATATTCGAAGGCCACACCAAAAGAGAAATTATCGTTAGCTCGTTCTCCGCTAGCGTGGTCGATTACGGTATTTATGGGATTACAGTCTTTAATTTTTTACACGTTAGTGACGTGGTTGCCAGAAATCCTGCAAGGCATGGGGTATAGTATGAGTGCAGCTGGATGGATGTTGTTTTTAATGCAGTTTGCTATAATTCCATTTACATTTATAATTCCTGTACTTGCTGAACGCATGAAAAATCAAATCCTCCTAAGTGGGGCCACTGCGGTGCTGTTTATACTTGGTATAACAGGCGTTTTAATTGGGAATCAGACTTTGATGCCTGTAGCAGTCATTATGATCGGTATGGGCGCAGGTAGCGCATTTAGCTTATCTATGATGTTTTTCAGCATGAGAACAAGCACTGCAGTTGAAGCATCTGATATGTCAGGTATGGCACAGTCGTTTGGTTATTTACTGGCAGCAACAGGACCAATTGTATTTGGTGGTTTACACGATATGACAGATAGTTGGACAATGCCACTTATCATGTTAATTGCTTTAGCTGTTGTCATCTTAATAGTTGGCATTGCTGCTGGAAGAGATAGAGTAATTGGAAATACAATTTCAGAGAACTAGAATCATAAGAAGCCGTTAACTGTGTATGGCACAACGCTACAGAAATTCTGAAGTTTGTCGAAACATATGCAGCGGAAAAATAAAAGCTAGGTGAAGGCTATTTTGTAGCTCTCATCTAGCTTTTATTTATATGGAGTATTCTAAGACGAGTTGCTGTCTCACTACTCATTTGCGGGTATTGCACGAATTTGAATCCATTACTGATTGTGTTAGAAGGGATTACTTTCAAAATGATGATTCTATTCATTGACTGAGCCCAATCTGCAACTTTTGAATTTAATTGACTATCTTTTTAGAAAACTATATAGTTTGGTAAGACCAATGATTAAAATGGTCATACCAAACGTAACATTTTCATAGACTAGACTACCTCGGGAATTTTTCAACCATACGATAGGAGGAATGTAAATGAATACTAAGTACATGAAAGAGTTTGTCACGTATCCAGATATCGCTATTATGCTTATTCTGTTTATTCCGCTCATGGGTTATACTTTATTAAATGCTCTCTACATAGGTACGTGGATTGCTTTCATTATTGGGATGGCTACTTATGCAATGAGTGAATATGTAATCCACCGATTTTTATTTCACATGAAGACTCCAACTAATTCTTTTTTACTGAAATGGATTAAGCGCTTACATTTTGATCACCACGCTGATCCTAACAATTTAAAACTGTTATTCTTACCGCTTTGGTTCAGTTTGCCTGGCTTCTCAATCTTTGCGCTCAATTTCTACTTAATAACAGGAAACTTCCAATTAATGATTGCTTATCTCGCAGGAATCGTTGTCTATTTTATGTATTACGAATGGAAGCACTACATTGCACATCGACCTGTTCAACCGCGAACGGAGATAGGGAGAAAGATTAAGAAAGCCCATCTTTGGCATCATTTTAAAAATGAAAACTACTGGTTTGGTGTGACGCATACCTCTGTTGATAAAACGCTCGGAACTTATAGAGATCAAAAATTGGTCGAAAAAAGTGAGACTGCAAAGAATTTAGAGAAGCGTACTTGAGTGGAAAGGTATAGACGTATTCCACGCTCTTTATTTATACGTTGCCAAAAGGAGACCTTGCTATGAATCGAACAGCCTCTGTTGAAAAAGAACTCATTAAAGCAATCCTTCAAGGAGAATATCTAGCAGGCAGCCAAATTGAGACGGAAAGAGAATTGGCCACTATCTATGATATAGGGCGTCCTGCGATTCGAGAAGTTTTACAGCGCCTAAGTCATGGGGGTTGGCTGACGCTTAGAAAAGGCCAACGTGCTGTTGTGAATGATTATTGGTACGGTGGAAATATTACAACAATCGTCGATATTATCGAGTACTTTGACCAAGTACCCGATGCTTTCGTTCTCTACTTTTTAGAACTGCGTATTGCGCTAACACCCCAATATATAAAAAAAGCAGTTAAGCTGAATCACCCTAAAGTAGTAGGCTTGCTATCCGAATTCGATGAGTTACCAGACACTCCGGAAGCTTTCGCGTCTTATGATTGGAAGGTACAAAAAGAGTTAGCTAGATTATCCGAGAACCCTCTTTTTGCACTCGTGCTCAATGGCTTTGAGCCAGCTTATGTAAAAATGGCAATGAAATACTTTGAAAGCTCTTTTCGCCGAGAGGCATCGTTGAACTATTATAGGAAATTAATGGCCGTTGCATTAAAAGGTGATGATCAGCAAGCAGAAGAGCTCGCCCATGCGATGATGGAAAAAAGCTATACGTTATGGGCAAACCAATTATCATCTGATGAAAAAATCGGTGTGAGATTTAGGTTCGAAGACATGTAATAAGTGAGTTGTGCTTTGCACAGATACATAAGGGGGGAGAGAGATTACAATTACTAAATTACTAGTCAGGTTTCTTTCATACGTTCTACTCATAGCTACAGTCTTCATGATGGATGTTCCAAAAGGGAACGCGGATTCAGCTGACGAATCCATCACCATCCTTTTCACGCATGATTTACATGACAATTTCCTTCCGTTTGAAATCGATAGAGGGCAAGGGCAAGGGGAAGTGACAGTTGGCGGATATGCTAGATTACATAGTGCGATTCAAGAGCAAAGAGAAAAAGATCCGGATGCCCTATTAGTCGATGCGGGTGATTTCGCAATGGGGACATTGTTCCAAACGATTTACCAAACGGACGCGCCAGGTCTAAAAATGATGGGACAAATGGGATATGATGTAACCACAATAGGGAATCATGAGTTTGACTTTAGAGCGGAAGGGTTAGCGAGAAGTTTACGCGCCGCAAAGGACAGTGGCGAAGAACTCCCTAGCATTGTTGCTTCAAATACGATCTTTCCGACAGATGAGAATGGCGAGTTTCCCGACAACATAAAAGCTTTAAAAGAAGCGATGAATGAGTACGATGTGAAAGATTATATGGTCATCGAGCGTAAAGGGATTAGAATCGGCATTTTAGGGTTGATGGGAGAAGAAGCAGCTGGCAACGCTCCTATGTCCGGTGTTACGTTTAATGATGCGATAGAAAGTGCCAAGTCAACGGTAGATACGCTAAAGAATGACGAGAAAGTAGACCTTGTCATTGCTCTTTCCCATTCAGGTACGTCCGAAGACCCGTCTCAATCTGAAGATGAACTCATAGCGAAAAAGGTTCCGGTCATTGATGTCATTATTAGTGGTCATAGCCATACAACTCTAAAAGAACCAATTATTGTAGGTGATACAATTTTAGGTTCAGCCGGCGAATATGGAGAACATTTAGGTGTGCTAACTATCTCACAGAATGAAAATGACAAATGGAAAGTCAATAATTATGAACTACAGTTAATCGATGATTCACTTCCTTTAGATTCAGAGATTACCAAAACAATTGAGGAGTATAAACAGGTGATTCAGGAAAACTACCTTCGTCAATTTGGGATGGAATTTGATGAAGTGCTTGCTTACACACCCTTCGATTTCACTCCTTTTACAGAGTTAGGGATCGATCAAAAAGAAGAACCATTAGGGAATTTGATAGGAGACTCCTTTGTTAATACCATTCAACAATTGGAAGGGAGCGAGTATGAGCCGATTGCTGCAGCTGTTGTTCCTGTTGGTACGATAAGAAATTCATTTAATAAGGGGAACATCACGGTTTCAAATGTATTCAATGTGAATTCTTTAGGCATCGGTCCCGATGGGATTTCTGGGTATCCTCTTCTAGATATATATTTGACAGGGAAAGAACTAAAGACCGTTGCGGAAGTTGATGCATCGATTACACCCATTATGAACGAGGTTCAATTATATATCGCTGGTTTAAGCTATACGTTTAATACAAATCGTCTCATTTTCAATAAAGTGACAGATATCAGCTTGCAGTCCCAGAATGGCACAAAGGAAGAAATCGATGATAAAAAACTCTACCGTGTAGTAGGCGGATTATATTCAGTTCAAATGCTCCCTTATGTAAATGAAAAGTCTTTTGGAATCCTTTCTGTTGTGCCAAAGACAAAAGAGGGGAAGCCTGTGACAGATTTTGAAGACCATATTATTTATATGAATGATCACCAGGAAGTGAAAGAATGGTACGCCATCGCCAATTACATGAAATCGTTTGAAAAAGTAGACGGCGTCGCACAAGTGCCCGCCTATTATAATCAACTGAAAGATAGAAAAGTCGTAGTTCATGATGCAAGTATTTTTGCGATCCTTAAAAATCCGAATGGCATTATCCTAACTGCATACGGGATCGTGCTAGCTTTCGTTGGAATCCTTGCTTTACTGATTACCTATATTGTGAAAAGGAGAAAGCGTAAGAAGGGAACTGCAGTTTAAAGCCGCTGTCTTAGCACGGCACAACTCTGAAACAGCTCTACTAGTGTTGAAGTTGTGTGATGCACAAACAGCGATTATGAAGGAGTTGAGTTGCTTGCGTAAAGTACTATTGGCCTTAATAACCATAATGGGGCTTGTCTATATTTATCTAATTCCGGAAGAACCAGTAGGCATCAAAATCGCGTTTAAACTAGTTCCAATGATGTTGATTATCCTGTACGCGGCTACGAACACGTCTCTTGTAACTCCTCTTTATAAAAAGATTGTTCTCATCGGTCTTGCGGTCAGTATGGTAGCGGATGCGGCAATTTATTGGTTCATGGCTGGCCTTGCTACATTTTTAGTCGCTCATTTGTTTTATATCGTTGCTTTCCGGACAGCCCGCCGCAAGTCTGTTCCTCTGATCGCTGCAATACCGCTTATCCTTTACGGGATTTTTATGGTGTTTTGGATTGCGGTTCCGCAAATCGCTTCAGGAGAAGTGGTGCTCGGCGTAGCAATCATTGCTTATATGGGGGTCATTTTGCTGATGGGGTGGGAAGCGATTCGAACACGCTTGCCACTGGTGATAATAGGGGCACTTCTGTTTATTTGCTCGGATTCATTCCTTGCGATCGATCGATTTGTCACCCCGCTTCCAGGTCGTGATGCACTCGTCATGATTACTTACTACGCTGCGCAAGTCTTTTTTGCCGCAAGCATTGGCAGGCAGTATGTGAAGCTAGGTCCTGACAAGGAAGCGACGATACCTAGGTAAGGAAAAAAGATAAGATTGCTACACAATTTGTATACTAGAATCCATTAAAAGCAACCATCTCTTCTACTAAGTCAGGTAGATGAGATGGTTGCTTTTTGCTTTACGAAAATAGCGGAAAGTGGTTACCAGTGCACGACATAACTATATTGTGCTGAAGGTTTGTAGTGCACAGTCTATCATTTTTTGTCGAAGGTTATGTATGGACAGTAGACTTAATATGTTTGCTGTTAGACTATTACGGGAAAATAAATGAAATAGATATACAAAGGAGGACGAATAAAAATGAGTTCTGTAAATGTAAAACAGTATATTGATCCGTCTTATAAGCTCTATATAAATGGGGAGTGGACAGAAGGTTCAAAAGGTGAAAAACTCGATTCAATCAATCCCTCTAACGGTGAAAAACTATCGGAATTTATAAACGCATCACATGCCGACGTTGACGCTGCTGTTGACGCTGCACAAAAAGCATTTCCAGAATGGTCAAAAGTAGGCATTGAGGAAAGAAGTAATATTCTACTAAAGATTGCTGATGTTATGGAAGAAAATATTGATCATTTAGCTATGATAGAAACGCTTGATAACGGAAAACCATTGAGAGAAACAAATGGTGCGGATCTTCGGTTAGCTGTTGACCATTTCCGTTACTTTGCCGGTGTGATTCGTTCAGAAGAAGGGACAGCTCAACAACTAGACGAAAACAACCTAACTATCGTTCTCAAGGAGCCTCTTGGTGTTGTTGGACAAATTGTTCCGTGGAATTTCCCAATTCTTATGGCTGCTTGGAAACTTGCACCTGCCTTAGCTGCAGGTAATACAATTGTCATTACACCGTCTTCTTCAACATCATTGAGTCTACTAGAGTTTGCTAAGTTATTTGATCCCCTATTACCTAAAGGTGTAGTCAATATCATTACAGGTAAAGGATCAGAATCAGGTGATTATCTCCTTAACCATGAAGGTATCTCTAAATTGGCATTTACGGGTTCTACGGAAGTAGGTTATAAGGTTGCTAAAGCAGCCGCTAATCGGTTAATCCCTTCTACTTTAGAGTTGGGTGGTAAATCTGCTAATATTATTTTTAATGATGCACCTTGGGAGCGTGCGATTGAAGGAGTTCAAATGGGTATCCTTTTAAACCAAGGACAGGTTTGTAGTGCAGGTTCACGTATCTTTGTCCAGGAAGATATTTACGACGATTTCTTAAAAGCAATGAAAGAAGCTTTTGAAAAAGTTAAAGTAGGACTTCCATGGAAAGAAGGCGTCCAAATGGGTGCGCAAATAAATCAAAAACAACTAGATAAAATCTTGGAATACGTTGAGATTGGTAAGGAAGAAGGGGCTAAAGTCGTTACAGGCGGTTATCAACTCAAAGAAGATGCATTAGGCGATGGTGCTTTTATGGCACCAACTATTTTAGCAGATGCCGACAATAAAATGCGCATCGCTCAGGAAGAAATCTTTGGACCAGTCGCAACAGTCATTAAATTTAAAGGCGAAGACGAGGTCATTCAGCTAGCAAATGATTCCGACTATGGACTTGCAGGAGGCGTGTTCACACGAGATATTAATAAAGCGCTTCGCGTTTCTCGTGGCGTTCACACGGGAAGGATGTGGGTTAACCAATTCACAAACGTTACTGCCGGTGCGCCATTTGGAGGGTATAAAAAATCAGGTATCGGTCGTGAAACTTACAAGAGTATCTTAGACGCTTATACCCAAACAAAGAATATTTTTATTAATACTAGTGAAGAAACCGATGGCATGTATTAATTCAAAACTGCTGTCTGTTCACGATGTGATCTTGAGTTGTTTCGAAGTTGTTCGGTGCATTGGTAGAGGTAATGGGTATAGGAAGATTGTAATGAAATTGAGAGAAGTTAATAAAGAGAAGCGATCATCATTTTTTGGTGATTGCTTCTTTTTTAATATCAAAATTTGTATTAGAACCAATCATAAGTGTTTATATGAAGAGAAAACTACTTAAAAAGGTAGCTCTAACTAAGAGATATTTAATTGAGAATTATTATCAGTTATAGTATATTAGATAAAGAACGATACTTATAATTACTAAAGGGGGATTTATAATGCAAATATATTGGACTAAAATAAATGAGATTATAGAAGAAACGCCTGAGGTGAAAACCTATTTGCTCGATTGTCCTGAAGACTTTACATGGGAAGAAGGTTCTCACACCCACTTTGCACTGGAAGGTTTTAATGCTGGAGAGAAACCGAATCGTAGCCTGATTCGTCATATGTCCATCTCCACTTTGCCTCATGAAAATTCGATTGGAATTACAACCCGCATCAAAGAACAGTGCTCCGAGTTTAAAACGATTTTAAGAAATCTAGGTGTCGGCGATGAAGTTGCAATATTTAAAACACATTCAAATGTACCACTTAAAAGAGAAGATAAAAATGTTTATTTGCTGTCTTCTGGTGTGGGTTTGGCAACGTTCAGACCGTTGGTACTTGATTATTTTGAACGTGCAGACAATGTCAATCAAATCCATTCACTGAACATTGACTCGTCAAAGAATTTTTTATTCCCTACTATATTTGAATCCGCGCCTGATAAAAAGTTCACCTCACAGTTCGTCGATAACCGAGAAGACTACTATGAAGAAGTGAAGCAACTTGCTTCAGACAAGAATGGGCTTTTCTATGTTGTCGGCAGCGATGAATTCCTGGTGCAGAATATTAAAGTACTACGTGATCAGGGTGTCAAACCGGAACAGATTATGCTTGATAAACGTGAACAATCTCTTTCTGAGTTTTTGTCAATAGATTTGCTAATTTAAGTGAGGCAATATACTTAGTGATGCCTGCCTGTGCAGAGCTCAACTTCAGGAGTATTCTGAATAGTGTTCGAGTATTGCGGTGCACAGGCAGCGATTACTCAAGTGAAGAAATCGTATGAATGTGGTAAGATAAACATATACTAAAAAAGACAGGGTGCTAGAACACCCAGTCAATGTAGCTGACATCCGCATGAAGTGCGGTTAGCCAGTGGAATAAGAGTGTTAAAAGTAACCATCTCATCTACTTAGCGTGGTAGCGGAGGGTGGTTACTTTTTTTGCTTGGTGTATAGAGCAATCATCGATACAACCGCTGCTACAGTTGCTACGAGAAACATTCCAAATTGGAATAACATGTTAATTGCTTCGTATGTCACCATTGTAACACCCCCTTTCTCAAGGGAGTGCCAACCGCCCATCCGCTATATATCGCTACCTTATTATTATACCATTTATGAAGTATAAAACCAAACATATGTTTCTTTTTTGTGGAAAATTTAAAATTATTATAAACATTAAAGTGATACACAACAGCCAAATTAATTGCCCTTCTCTTCTCCTTATTTCATCAAATTCGGCAACAACACTAGCATTAGCACATTACTTGGTGTAGAAGCTATTCAGGATTACGACTCATAATAAATGCGATGTCTTTATGAAAAACAATCATGAAGAGTTTTGAAATTAAGTAAGTTTCAAGTGCAGGAATTCAATAATATATAACACAAAGGCTTCAGTCGGATGATGAGACTGAAGCCTTTGTGTTTATTGAGTTTAACTAGTTTTAGCATCTCAGATAACATTTCACTTACCATCTCTTTCGTCATTACTGTCTTAATTGATAGCACGGAAAAATTTGAAAAGTTGTTGGTCCATATCATGAAGGCTATTCAGAATAAGGTCATTCAAAGAGTAGGGGGAGTGTCGATCAATCTGTTTCATCATTTGCGTTCTACTTTCTGGGATGAGTTTATAAGATCTGGATTGTAAAATCGATCCACTAAATTATAAATCGTCACGAGTTCATAAAGGATAATTAACTCCGGTGGAAATTGAGTTGGATGGATTTCATTGTTTTTTGTTATCTCATCATTGTCTTCCCAGAAAAGATCGGTGATGTTTTTCAATTGCAGCTGATGCTTTTGTGAATTATAGTCCTCTGCATGCTGCAAGTCATTCGAAAGTTCTGTTACAGCGTCCATTATGATATCACGCTCAGATTCCGACCATGAAATTTTATTTAAGGGTAAATAGCGTAAATTCCCCAAATGATAATCGAGATTATGCAAATAGGATAATTGCTTTTCAGCCATAAGAATTCCCTCTCGGTCTCCACCCATCAAAGGATGCAAGTTCGATTCATCCCGTTGAAAACGAATTAATGTTTCTGTTTTTAGAATTTCCTTATTCAGTTGGTGAATGATTACCCCATCTATTTTGCGATCTTGTTGTTCGTCATAAAGAATCGTTTGGAAGGTTTGTTCCAAAATGGTTCCTGCCCGTGCCCCGATTTTCTGGATACTATCTAAAATATCCTTCCGATAATCTGGGCGGAAGACGATCATGTTTACAGCGGTAGACACCAATAGACCTGTGGTGGTTGTACCTAGACGAATGAAAAAGGAGATTAGATAATTGCTGTGGATGACCTCAACCATGGCGACAGCTGTCAATGTTGCAACAAGAAGCCCCGCATGGAGCTTCAATTTGTAGCAGGTCAAAATGGTGAAAACGGCAGCCAAAGTATATGTGATAGGTGAGTTTCCAAAAAGTGCAATGAAAAAAACAGCATATGCTGAACCAATAGCAGATGCCGGAAATCGAACGATGCCTTTTTTAATGGAATCACTGACGGTCGGTTCAATCGTTACAATTGCCGTTATAACTGCAAATACGGGCGGCCAGTGAAACCATTCACAAATAATAGCTGTTAAAAATATAGCAATCCCTGTTTTTACAATTCGGATGCCATGGAAATGAAAGTTTCGCATATATTCTTGTCCCCTAACACATTAATTTTAACATAGAAATACAAACGTCTGAGTACGATATACCTCTGAATACTGGGTTATTACAAATATAATGACCTAATTTGAAATGCGAAAATAGAGCTTGTTATTATTTATCAAGTATTGAGATAATTATTGATTTCTGGTAAGATGTGGATATAGTGAGTGAAGTGCAATTGATTCATAAAACTATATTTAAGGTAAACAATCACGAAGTTTTGAATTAGGAATACCTTGCTGTAAAAAGGAGGACGACAGTGGCTGTCTTTCAAGTTGTGTTTTTCACAATACTAGCGTGTGTATTGTTTTATAGCTTGTTCTTTAAAACGAAAGAAGAATTTCTGACACGGTATTTAGTATATTTCATGACTATGTCATTCTTTTTTCATTTAATCTTTCAGTCCAAGTCAGTTGTGTGGATGGTTCTATTTTTGTTCTGTGTAGTAGGGATCATACTCTATTTGGATTCCTCACTCATTAAAAAGAGTGTGCAAATACTGAGCATGTTAATCTTTGTGTCTCTTTTTCGTGTACCATCTGGAACAACTGAATTCGGCAGCTATTTGAAAGAAGAACATGGAATTTATTGTGCAGGAATTGAATGTCTGCAGGTTTCTGAAAATGAGGATGTTCCTGGCATGAAGTCTGAACGTTCCGCAATACAATCTTATCACCTAGCCTCGTATTTCTTTTGGGCAAAAGGAGAACTTGAAACAGATTCCATCTCCTTGAAAGCTTTTAACGTTATGGGGTTCTGGCTTCCGGAGCGAGGTTCGAAGTAGAAGTCACTTTATTATTAGAAGATTCTTTGCTCGTTTGAAAATCATTTTATGAGGAGTTTCGAATCATTGGTCTAGACATTGGTTTGAAGGTCACTAAAGTGAAAGGACATCGAAAAGGGAAGTGATCTATGAAAAACGCTAAGCGATTCTTTATAGTTCTTGGACTAATTTTGTTTGTCTGCGGATCACTTTTCATGCTCTATGCTAAGTATGGACTGCCGTGGAAATATACTTATTTGAAGAAAGAAATGACGCGTTACTTGGAGTCCCGGTATTTAGACGAGTTCACATTAGGGGCAGTGTATTTTGATATCCTTCATGGAAAAAGTTATTACAGTGAGGCGACAGCCGCTTCTACTGGCGTTACTTTTTCTATAGGGATTTCGAGGAGTGGTGAGTTCGATGATGGTTATGGGTACGAACATTGGTCGATTTATGGAGATTCTCTGTTAAAACCATATTTCCCAGAAGCATTAGGAATCTCAGCGAACGTTACTTTTGATGAACCTTTACCTAGAGGGAAAGACGTTTTGGATCATCTTCCACACACTTACTGGACGGTATATATCGATATGCCTTTCTTCATATCTGATGAGGATAAAAAAGTGGAGCTTGAGAACCTACTTGCAGTCATTCAGAAAATGGACAATGAGGGGATTCATCTCAACTATATGCTAATTGGATATGGTGGAGATTATGTGGAATTGAAGCAAGATGACTTGAAAAACATACAGCAAATGAAGGGATTGAAAATTGCTGACTATGATATGTGAGAGTAAAAACACCATAGAATTGTAAACTATTCCATAAGCTAGATAGTTCGATATGTCATGATCAAGAGCTGTAGAAGTGAGCGAGAAAGGATATAAACATTACTATGTCAAAGGCGTAGGTCATGTGAAGACGGTTGACCCTACTGGAAAATTGGTAAGTGAATTGAAGTCAATTCGATAAAAGAACGTCTAACCGTCGGTCGGATATTCTTTAGGCGACCAAATATCAATCCGTTATTTTTACTAATAATTTGATTTTCAAACCTTCTAACCCCTTAGTTAGAAGGTTTCAGACTGTAGACAAACTCCAGTAATCCCGGGGTTTGCCTACAGTCTTTTTTCTTTTACATTAGTATTAACTAGAAAAAGTTGATTTCCGCTGCGAGCGGACGCTTTCCGAGGGGCTTGCTCTCAGCCGCTTCCCTCG